>JBEIEH010000064.1:0-12251 GCA_040383055.1 Burkholderiaceae bacterium | reverse complement strand
TACATCCTGCCCACCCGCATGGGCTGGATGCTGGCCGCCACCCTACTGCTCTTGCTGGTGGCCAGTATCAATGACCAACTCAACTTGGGCTACATGCTCACCTTCTGGCTGCTGGGCATGGCGGTGGTGGGCATGCACCTGACCCATGGCAACGCGCGCGGCCTGCGCTGGACCGCCCCCACCCACACCTTGCGTGGCCACGCCGGTGAGGCGCTGCCGGTACCGCTGCAGGTGCACAACCCACACCGGCGCGGCGCTTGGGCCATCGGCCTGGCCTGGCGGGAGGGTGCTTGGCACTGGCACGACATCGCGCCCGGTACACAAGCGCTGGCGCTGACATGGACGCCCCCAAGGCGCGGTCGGCACACCCTGCCGCCACTGCAAATGGGCACCCGCTACCCGCTGGGCGCGTTTCGCGCGTGGGCATGGTGGCGCTTGCCGACCGAGGCGCTGGTCTACCCAGCGGTGGAGATGGACGCACCCCCTTGGCCAGCCGGCCAAGCGGTCGGTACCGATGCCGAAGGTGTCACCAGCCAGGCGCTGCCCGGTGGCGGTGCACGCGACCAGTTGCGGCCCTTTCGCCACGGCGATACACCACGCGACATCGCCTGGAAAAAATCGGCCAGCGCGCTGGCGCTTGGGCCCGCGCACTGGATCAGCCGCGAGCCCGACGCCGCGCCGCGCGGCAGATTGCTGCTGGAGCCCGCCTTGACTGGCCTGTCGGACACCGAAGCGGTGCTCAGCCGCCTGTGCGCTTGGGTGCTGCGGGCCGACGCATTGGGCATCGACTACGGCCTGCGCGTGGGCGGGCGAAACATCCCACCGTCCAGTGGAGACGCCCACCGCCAAAACTGTTTGGAGGCGCTGGCGCTGTGCTGACCGCTGCCCTGCCCCGCTCCCTGCCCCGCGAATCGCGCGACATCCTGTTTTTGCTGGCGGTGATCGGCTGGATCGTGCTGTTGCAAGCCCCCTATCTGCCCCCCTGGACAACGGCTTGGGCCTGTGCGGTGCTGCTGTGGCGAGCTCACAGCGCTTGGCACCAACGGCCGCTACCGGGTCGCAGCTGGACCACACTGGCGCTGGCGCTCACCGTGGCGGGCAGTTACCTAGACCACGGTACCCTGATCGGCCGCGAAGCGGGCGTGGGCCTGATCGTCATGCTGCTGGTGCTCAAGACCCTAGAACTCAAGGCCCAGCGCGACGCGGCGGTGGTGTTTTTCTTGGGCTTCTTCACCCTGGTGACCCAGTTCTTTCACAGCCAGTCGCTGGGCACCGCGCTGGGCATTGGGCTAGCGTTGTGGGGTCTGATGACGGCGCTGGTGCAAGGCCAGCGGCCGGTGGGCGCCCCCAGCCTGTGGGCATCTGCCCGACAAGCTGCGTGGATCGCGCTGCTGGCCGCGCCACTGATGGCGCTGCTGTTCACCCTGTTTCCACGCCTGCCACCGCTGTGGGGCATGAACGGCCAAGGCATGCTGGGCCGCACCGGCTTGTCCGAACAAATGACGGTGGGCGACGTGGCCGCCCTGGCCAACGATGACCGCATCGCCCTGCGCTTGCGTTTTCTCGACCCAGCACCCGACCCACAACAGCTCTACATGCGCGGACCGGTGCTCAGCCAATTCGACGGACGACAATGGTCGCCCGCCCTGCCCCGCTTTGCGGGCGCCCAGCGCCTGCGGCCCGATCTGCGCACCAACGGCACGGCGTTGCGCTACGAGGTGCTGCTGGAGCCCCACCGCCAGCGCTGGCTGCCCACACTGGAGGCGACCGCCAACGCGCCCGAAGGCGCTGGACTGGTGCCGCGCATGAACGCCGAGTTGCGTTGGCTCAATGAAACCCCAGTGACCGATACCCTGCGCTACCAAGCGCAAGCGCATCTGCAACACGCCCATGGTCCTTTGGCGCCCGTGCTGGGTCTGCAGGACTATTTGGAGCTACCTCCCGGCTTCAACCCGCAAACCTTGGGCTGGGCCCAACAGCTGGCACGCCAAGTCGGCAACACACCCCAGCGGGCCCAAGCGCTGGTCGACCTGGCGTTGAACACCCTGCGCACCGGCGGTTACACCTACAGCCTGTCCCCGGGCACCTTAGGCCAGCACACCGCAGACGAACTGTGGTTTGAGCGCAAGGTGGGATTTTGTGAACACTACGCCTCGGCGTTTGTGGTGCTGATGCGGGCGCTGGACATCCCGGCGCGGGTGGTCACTGGCTACCAAGGCGCCAGCCTCAACCCGCTGGACGGCCTGTGGACCGTGCGCCAGCGCGACGCCCACGCCTGGGCCGAGGTGTGGATGGCACAGCGCGGTTGGGTGCGGGTCGACCCCACCGCCGCAGTGGCGCAATGGCGCACCAACTCAACAGAACGGCTGATCACGCCCACCGCTCTGGGCTCCGCCGTCAACGCCCTGCACCCGGCCTTGGCCGCTCGCTTGCAGGCCTGGTGGGAATCGGTCGACAGCCGCTGGACGCTGTGGGTGCTCGACCACGGCCGACAACGCCAGCTCGACTGGTTGCAACGCTGGGGGTGGCAAGACATGTCGCTGCAGGGCTTGTGGCAGGTGTTGGGGGGCGCGCTGGCGCTGCTCAGCCTGCTCGGCCTGGCGCTCATGCTGTGGCGGCCTGTGGCGCAACGGTCAGACCCTTGGCTGCATTTGTTGGAGCGCGCACGCGAGCGCATGCGCCGCCGTGGTGTGCCCGTGGGCCAGCACAGTTCTCCGGCCGAGATGGCACTGGCGTGGCAACGTCGACCGGGCGCCACAGCCACCTCCGACGCCGTGACAGATTGGCTCGACAGCATGGAAAGCCATCGCTACCGTGCCACCCACCGCCCCACGCTCGCTACACTGCGCCAGCGATTCCGACAACTGCCTTGGCCCTCCGGCCAGCCCCGTCCATGAACCCTATTGTTCGGCCCTTGCAAGCCGCAGCCCTCGGCTTGGCGCTCCTGAGCAACGCCAGCCTCGCCGCGTCGCCCAAAAAAGCCCTGGCGCCTGTGGCGTTTGATGCCCATGCCCTAGCGGCCTTGGCCCAGGACATCGCCACCACCCACACACTGGACCCCCACTGGGTACAACAACAACTGCAACAGGCCAAACACCTGCCTCGGGTGCGGCAATGGGTGCTGCCGCCCACCTCAGGCACCGCCAAAAACTGGACCGCCTACCGCGACCGTTTTATCGAACCCAAGCGCCTGCAGGCCGCCCAGCGCTTCTGGCGCGAGCACGGGGCCGCGCTGGCGCGCGCCGAACAGCGCTACGGCGTGCCGGCCGCCCTCATCGTGGGGGTCATCGGGGTGGAGACCTTTTACGGACAACACATGGGACAACACCGGGTGTTGGACACGCTCACCACCTTGGCGCTGGACTTTCCCTCGGCGCACCCGCGCGCCGCCGCGCGCCAGGCCTTCTTCCGGCAGGAGCTGGGCGAGTTGCTGCGGCTGAGCCAACAACATGGGCTCAATCTGCAGACCCTGCGGGGCAGCTACGCCGGCGCCATGGGATGGCCGCAATTCATGCCCAGCAGCTGGGCCAAATACGCGGTCGACTTCGACGGCGATGGGCGCATCGATCTGGTCAACAGCCCGCAAGACGCCATCGGCTCGGTGGCGCATTACTTCCAGGCCTTTGGCTGGCAAAGCGGCCTGCCCACCCACTGGAGCGTGAACGTCGGTACCACGGGTGAAGCGCTGCAAACCCTGCTCAAACCAGACATCCTGCCGACGTTTTCTTTCGCCGACATGGAGCGCTTGGGCGTCACGCCCGCTGAGGCGGCGCGCGAGCACAGCGGTCCGCTGGCGCTGGTGTTGCTGGAAAACGGCCAACAAGCACCCCACTACGTGGTGGGCACACAGAACTTTTATGTGGTCACACGCTACAACTGGAGCAGCTATTACGCACTGGCCGTGATCGAGCTGGGAGAGCGGGTTCGCAGCGCGGTCATGCCCACCCTTGCGCGCTGAGCGCACCTGCCTACAATCCCGGAAGTTAGTCTTAAATCATTAACTTCATGCGCTTGGACCACCGCTTTTCCGTGCACTCGCTGGACATCGAAGACATCGAGCCTCGGTCACCCAAACAAGGCCTTGTTCGAAAGCTCGTGCTCTTGGTGGCTGGCGCCGGCCTTGTCGGTCTGGGTGCCCATCACGCCACCCAATGGCTGCAGCAATACACCACCCAGGCGCCCACCTTGGTGAGCGCTGCACCCGTGGAGCGCACCGAAGCCGTCACCCCACCCACATCGGCCGCCCGCTCGAGAGCGCTCAGCGCGGAACCCACCGAAACCGTCGACAGCGGCGAGGTGCCCACCACCGCCGCCATCAATATCGCCACAGTCGCGCGCACTGAGCCGCCCAAAGTCCACATGCCCGCTGCTGTGCAACCCGCCCCGCAAGCGCCCGCGCATCATGTGAAAAAGAGCCCCGTGGGCACAACGCCACCGACCAGTGCAGAGGCTCGCCCAGTCGCCCCCCGGGTGGCCGCAACCACCGCGCCAACGGTTACCCCTGGTCAACCCTCGGTGCCGCTGATCAATGCCATCGTGCAGCACCATGCCAGCGGTCAAAGCCCTCACAACTTGGCCGAGTTGATCAAACGTTGCACCGGATCCGATCCGATCGAAAAAGCGCTCTGTCTGAAAGCCATCTGCCAGAGCGCCAAAGCCGACAAGGCATCGGCCGGGGTGTGTTCGTCGTGAAACGGGCGCAGCGCCTCAGCGAGACAGCCACTGGTCCACGTCTTCACACAGCTTTCGCCAGTCAAACGGCTTGAGCATCAGGCCGTTGAGACCAGCGGCCTGAAAGCGGGCGAGGTCGTCTTGGCTGACGTTGGCGGTCAGCCCCATGATGGGCAGCTGCTCCTGTGACTTGCCCAGCGTTTGGCGTATGCGCAGTGTGG
Source organism: Burkholderiaceae bacterium (assembly GCA_040383055.1). Classification (GTDB taxonomy): domain Bacteria; phylum Pseudomonadota; class Gammaproteobacteria; order Burkholderiales; family Burkholderiaceae_C; genus Hydrogenophaga. The sequence goes on along the minus strand of JBEIEH010000064.1, from coordinate 7,359 downwards.
CATCACGTCCGTCAAGACGGGGCATGCGCATGTCCATGAACACCACGTCCACAGGATGCTCGGCCACTTTGTCCACCGCATCCTGACCGTCCACCGCTTCGATGATGGTGCTGTGGGGCCACGCATTGAGGAGCACTTTTTGCACCAGCAGGCGGTTGATCGGGTGGTCGTCCGCCACCAAAAAACGCCACGCATGCCCAGCGGTCTTGATCAGATAGCTGTCGCTCGAATGCGCTCGCGATGGAGGATCACAGGCTTGCAAAGGCAGGCTCAACACAAACACCGACCCTTGCCCCTCTTGACTGGAGACGCTGATGTCTCCGCCCAACAACTGCGCCAGCTTCAACGAAATCGCCAAACCAAGACCATTGCCGCCAAAGCGCTTTTGGATAGTGCCATCGGCCTGCGCAAATCGCTTGAACAAATGGGCTTGTTTGTCAGCAGGAATGCCAATGCCGGTGTCGTGTACCTCGAAATCGATGCGCCCCGGGTGTGTCCGCACACGCAGCTTGACGGATCCATGCGACGTGAACTTAAGGGCATTGCCCAAGAGATTGACCAAGATTTGGACCACCCGGTGCTCGTCGCTGCGCACCCATGGGGGCAGTTGCTCATCGAGTTCCAACAAGTAGAGCAAGCGTTGTGCCTTGGCTTTGGGCTCCAGCACGGCAAACGCCTTTCGCACACATTGTGCGAGATCAAACACCTGCGGCTGCAACTGCAGACTGCCGGTTTGCAGCTGGGAGTAGTCCAGCACATCGTTGATCACGGTCATGAGGTGGTCGGCGGAGTACTGGGTGTGCTCCAGAATGCGCTTGGCTTCAGGGTTGTGTTTGACACGCTCCAGCAAGAGCTGATTGAAACCAAAAATGGCGTTCATCGGCGTGCGGAGTTCATGGCTGACACTGGAAATGAAACGGTCGCGCTGGGCCTGCGAAAGCTCCAGTTCGCGCTGCGTGCGCTCCAACTCTTCCTGCGTGCGGCGGATGTCGGCGATCGACTGGCGATGCACCCGGTCGTAGAAAAAAGGCAGCAAGATCATGATGACCAAACTGACCTGCATGGTGAGATAGGAAGCCAATGCCTGCTTCTGGGTCGGACGCAGGTCGACGTTGAGCCAACCATTGGTCGACGCGAGGAGTACCAAGGCCTGGGCCAGCACCATCAGGGCAAACCAGCGGTCGCCTTCTTTCCGCCCCAAAAAAAAGTATGGGGCCAACGGCAGCACCAGCAACCAGCCCATGCGCGGCGAGAAGATGCCGCCATGCGACAACAGCCCGTTGCACACCTGCAGGGCTCCACCCAACACACACACCCGCACCGCCGTACTGACAGACATGCCGCGGCCCACCGCCAAAATCGAGCAGCCATAGAGCGCGGCCAGCAACAAGGGGCCAATTCCACCGGAGCTGTAATCGCCAACCGCCGCGAACATCAGCATCAACAGCATCAAGGCCATGACCAGCACCAGCGCCCAGGGCAAGCTGCCAACCGCCAACTCGGGGGGGCCGTACTTCTGCACCCATCGGCGCAAGACCTCGATGGCGTCTTGAGGATCAGCGTTCAAGATCACCTCTGACGTGGTCGTTAAAGGCCCGTTTCAGGGCCTGTATATCAAGTGGTTTGATCAGCACCGCGTTCATGCCCGCGTCCAGACACATCTGCTGATCTCGGTCGTGGCTGTTGCCCGTGAGCGCGATGATGGGCAAGTGGCGCAACACGGGCGAGTCCGATGCGCGAATCCGACGGGTCAGTGTCGGCCCGTCCATACCGGGCATGCGCATGTCCACCAGCATGGCGTCAAACACCTGTTGCCCAAGCTGCATCAAGGCGTCTTCCGCGCTTTTCGCAACCGAGACCACCGCCTTGGGCCAGTGCTTCTGAATCAATAAGCGCCCCACCATCAGGTTCACGTTGTCGTCGTCGACCAGCAACACCTTGATCACCCGATCCGCGAGGGGCTCGCTCAGAGGGGGCAGCGTTTCGGGCGGCTCCTCAGTGAATTCCAGGGGCAAGTCGAACCAAAAGCAAGCGCCGCCCTGAGCGTGCGCGTCCAGACCGATCACACCCCCTTGCAAATTCACCAAGCGCTCACAAATCGACAACCCCAATCCAGCGCCTTGGCCGGGAACGGGGGTGCTGCTGGCGGGTTGTTCGAAGCGGCTGAACAAAGTAGCCCGCAACTCAGACGCCACGCCAGGCCCGCGGTCGTGCACTTCGACATGAAGGCCATTGATCAACGGCAACACGGCGATGCGCACAGGACTGCCTCTCCCGTAACGGATGGCGTTCTCCAACAGATTAAAGACAATCTGGTAGAGCCTGGTGCGGTCCAAGTACACGCGATTGGGTGTCTGTGGGTGGATGTGCAGAGACACGCGAGCGCCGTGCTGATCGGCTTGATCCTGCAAGTGCTCGACCACCTCTTCCAACAAGGTCTGCAGATCGAACCATTCCGGTCGCAACACCAATTCGTCGGCGTGCAACTGAGAGAAATCCAGAATGTTGTTCACCACGGTGAGCAACTGTTGGGTGGAGCGGCGAATGTGATCGACCACCTCCACGCTGGCGTCATCATCTTGCAGCTGCTCTCGCAAGGCGCCGTTGAGACCCAGAATGGCATTCATCGGCGTGCGCAGTTCATGGCCCACCGCGGCCATGAACTCTTCTTTGTGTGCCTGCGACTGCTTAAGCGCATCGTGGGTATCGCGCAGCTCTTGATTGCGAACATCGAGCGCCAGGTATTGGCGATTGCGCATGCTGTCGTACCAAGAAATCACCGCCAACACCGTCACCAGCGCGCACACGTTGTTGAGCCAAGCCCACGTGGCAAAGGTGTTGTCGCTCACGGTCAACCGATAGCTGATCCAACCCTGCGTCGATCCCAAGAGCAAACCCAGGATGCACAGCGACACCACCCCCAACCACCAGAACGCCACCCGCGCGCCCCCCAGCAACATGACGGGCAAGGGAAAAATCAAAAACCACACATTCAGCGGTGAATGAATGCCTCCCGTGTGAGCGCTGATGTAGAGCAAGAAAGCGGCGATGCCCGCCGAGGCGGTGTGAATAACGGGAAAAAACCATCGGGGCTGCAGTGCAAACGGCATCAGCACCCAGGTGACGGCCGTGATGGCGAGGTTGGCGTGCGGGTTGTACAGCTCGGTGGAAAACGGAAAGATATAAAACAGAAAAGAAATCAAGCCCAACACGCCCAGGCTCAAACACAACAAGCGACGACGGTACTCGCGATTGGGCAAATCGCTCGACAGCCAAGGCCCACTGAACCAAAAGATGAGGCGTGAAAACATGGGCGGACGAACGTCAATCCTGCAGCGGGTCGATCTGCACCGACACGCTCAAAGTCTCTTGACCACCGCCCCGACGCATGCCCTTGACCGGTGGGCAGGCGGTGTAATCGCTGCCAATCGCCAAGCGCACATACCGTTCATCCATGAGTCGACTGTGGGTGACATCAATGCTCAGCCAGCGGCGCTGATCGGGGTGGGTGCACACGTCCACCCACGCATGACTGGCGAGGTCGGGTTCGTTGGCGGCGCAAAAATAGCCGCTCACGTAACGCGCGCAAAGTCCCAAACTGCGGCAGGCCGCCACCATCACATGGGCCTGGTCCTGACAAACTCCCAGTCCCCAGTCGAACGCCTCCAGAGCGGTGGTCTCCACATGGGTGCTGCCACTGCGGTAGCGCACCTTGTTGGCCACGGCCGCCGCCAGCGCCAACAACTGGGCGTCGGTGGGTGACTCGGATCGGTCCAAGGCCTGCGCCAGAGCGGGCACCGCCACACGGGCCCACTGGGCAATGCGCGGGTGCGGCTCAGCCAATGCGCTGGACCGCAAAAAGAAACTCGGGTGCGGCGCAGTGACAGGGTCTTCAAACACCGCTGTGCCATGGGTCAACACCACACCCGTGGCCACAATACCGAGCGCCATCAGCGGCTGAGTCGCGGCAGGCTGGAGGGTGAAGCTGTGGCAACGGTTGCCCAAACCATCGGGCAATGGGCTGAGCTTCGCGGGCACTTCGATGCGCCAATCCAACACTTGCTGAGACGGACCATCGGCTGGCCACAGCAGCAGGTTTTGCACGCTATAGAGCAAAGGTTCGCTGTAGCGGTACTGGGTGTGGTGTCGAATGCTTAATTTCATGCGGTGTATTGCGCCGATGCATGGGCCATCCGGCGCTTCACCACATTGTGCCTGTGGAATACGAGATCTGACTCAATAACTCGGCACCAAAAAATCCTGGCTGATGCGCGCGCCCAACTCATTGATGCGATCTAGGAACTGGGTGAGATAAGCGTGCAGCCCGGTGGCCAGAATTTCATCAATTCGAGCAAATTGCAAATCCGCCTTCAATTTGCCTGCACGCCTTTCAGTTTCCCCCGAATGGTCGTTGGACACCATGTGCAGGTTGTTCACCACCTCGTTGAGACTGGCTGCCAAGCTGCGTGGCATATCGGCGCGGATGATGAGCAGCTCGGCCACACGCTCTGGCGTGATGACATCGCGGTAGACCTTGCGGTAAACCTCGAACGCCGACACCGAGCGCAAGATGGCGCTCCAGTGATAGAAATCGTATTCCTGATCTTGCTCACTGGCGGCGCCAAAGAAGTCGCTTTGCACCGCGTGGAATTTCACATCCAACAAGCGCGCGGTGTTGTCGGCACGCTCCAAGAACGTGCCCATGCGGTAGAAGTGAAAAGCCTCGTCTTGCAGCATGGTGCCAATGGCCACACCGCGCGACAGATGAGAGCGGTGTTTGACCCATTCAAAGAAGGCCCCAGGATCGCGTTCAAAGTCCTTGCCTTTGAGGTAGGTTTCCAATTTGAGCCAGGTGCTGTTTTGGGTTTCCCACATTTCGGTGGTGAGCACACCGCGCACCGCGCGGGCGTTTTCGCGTGCGGCTTGCAGACACGACACGATGCTCGACGGGTTGGACTCATCGCGCACCATGAAGTCCATGACGTCGCGGGCGATCACATCCTCGCCGTACTTGGCGGTGTAAGCGGGCACCAGCTCGCTGATGGCCAACATGCCCTGCCAGCCCAGCTGAGACACCGCTTTGGACTGCGGCAGCAAGCTGGTCTGGTAGTTCACATCGAGCATGCGGGCGGTGTTTTCTGCGCGTTCGGTGTAGCGCGACATCCAAAACAAATGGTCAGCGGTGCGGGACAGCATATCAACGGCTCCAACAAACAACGCCACAACTGCAGCGCGAGAAAAGATGCAGGTCGGAGGCACCGAGGAACCGGCTTTGCCGGTCCTCTGGTGCCGCCACCTTGAGGGGGTGACGCGCAGCGGCGCAGGGGTGTAATCCGAATGCGGCGCGGGGGGTCACTCAAGAATCCAGGTGTCTTTGGTGCCGCCGCCTTGCGACGAATTCACCACGAGCGAGCCTTCTTTCAGCGCCACACGCGTCAGACCGCCGGGCACCATTTGCACCGTCTTGCCCGACAGCACAAAGGGGCGCAGGTCGATATGGCGGGGCGCCACGCCGTTCTCCACATAAGTGGGGCAGGTGGACAGGCTCAGGGTGGGCTGGGCGATGTAACCGTCGGGTTTGGCGATCACCGCCCGGCGGAATTCTTTGATGTCGGCAGCGGTGGACGCGGGCCCCACCAACATGCCGTAGCCACCCGCGCCGTGTACCTCTTTGACCACCAAGTCCTTGAGGTTGGCCAAGATGTATTTCAGATCGTCCGGGTTGCGCCCCATGAAGGTCGGCACATTGCTCAGGATGGGTTTTTCGCCAAGATAGAACTCAATCATCTTGGGCACATAGGGGTAGATCGACTTGTCGTCGGCCACGCCCGTGCCCACCGCATTGCAGATGGTCACGTTGCCACTGCGGTAGGCGCCCAGCAAGCCAGCACAGCCCAAGGTGGAAGTGGGGCGAAACACCAGCGGGTCCAAAAAGTCGTCGTCGACCCGGCGGTAGATCACGTCCACCCGCTTCGGGCCTTGGGTGGTGCGCATGTAGACAAAGTTGTCTTTGACAAACAAGTCTTGGCCTTCGACCAACTCCACTCCCATTTGCTGCGCCAAAAAGGCGTGCTCAAAGTAAGCGCTGTTGTACATGCCCGGGGTGAGGACCACCACCGTGGGCTCGGCGGTGGTGGCGGGGCTGACCGAGCGCAGGGTTTCGAGCAACAGGTCGGGGTAATGCGCCACCGGCGCCACACGGTTGTGCACAAACAGCTCGGGGAACAGCCGCATCATCATCTTGCGGTCTTCCAGCATGTAGCTCACGCCGCTGGGCACGCGCAGGTTGTCTTCGAGCACGTAGTACTCGCCTTCTCCTTGGGCGTTGGGTGCGCGCACGATGTCAATGCCCGCGATGTGCGAATAAATCTGGTTGGGCACGGTCACGCCCATCATCTCGGGGCGGAACTGGGCATTTTGAAAAATCTGGTCGGCCGGCACCACACCGGCCTTGATGATCTCTTGCCCGTGGTAGACGTCGTGGATGAAGCGATTGAGCGCCGTCACACGCTGCACCAAGCCCTGCTCCATGCGCTTCCATTCGTGCGCCGGGATGACGCGCGGGATCAGGTCAAACGGGATGAGCCGCTCGGTGCCGGCGCCGTCTTCGTCCTTGGCGCCATACACAGCAAAGGTGATGCCGACGCGGCGAAAAATCATTTCGGCCTCGGCCCGGCGCGCGGCCATGGAGGCCTCGGGTTGTTGGGCCAGCCAGTCGGCGTAGGCCCGGTAATGCTCACGCACCCGCTCGGGGTTGGCATACATCTCGTCGTACATCACTCGGCTCATAAAGCGGTCTCCTGCCTAGTCGAGTCCTAGGATAGCAAGTCGCAGGCCAGTGTTAACCCGCATCCAGATCAACAAAACACCAAATGGGTGCGCAACACACACCACAAATGTGCGCCAGGGTGATCAATGTGGGGCGCCAGGCACACGGTGGTGCCAAAAGCGCAAGTGGCGCTGGCGCTCGCAGCCCCAGGTGATGGGGTCGTTGCTGCGCCAGCCGATGGCGCCGCAGTGGGTGGTCTCAATGGGCACCAAGCCGCGCTCGGCCCAGCGCTGGCGCACCAGCGCCGACGGGTGACCATAGCGGTTGCGGTAACCGGCCTGCACCCACACCTGCTGCGGCCGCAAGGTGTTGAGCAACACCGGGCTCGACGAGGTGTGGCTGCCGTGGTGCGGCGCTAGCATGGCCGTCACCGGCACAGCGCCATGGAGCGCGAGCCGTACCTCTCGCTCGCTGTCGATGTCCCCGCCCAACCAGACCGATGCGTCCGGCGTCGACACCCGCAGCACACACGACATGGCGTTGTCGGGCCAGACACCGCGCCACGCACCCGTGCTCGGATCGATCAGATT
>JBEIEH010000063.1:0-12302 GCA_040383055.1 Burkholderiaceae bacterium | reverse complement strand
TATTGATCAGACGTCTGAGTCGCATCAGCCCATTTTGATTGCCGGCAAGAAGTCGTCTGCGGTCCTTGTTTCTGCGGAAGATTGGTCGGCAATCCAAGAGACGATGCATCTGCTCTCCGTTCCTGGTATGCGGGAATCTATCCGTGAGGGTATGAAGGAGCCGCTGGCGAAGAGCGCCAGGGAGATCAAGTGGTGAGTTGGGAGTTGGCGTTTTCGAAGCAGGCGCTCAAAGATGCGAAGAAGGTCAAGGCGGGCGGCCTGAAGCCCAGAGTTGAGGAACTGCTAGAAATTTTGCGCAGCGATCCGTTCCAGAGCCCTCCATCTTTTGAAAAACTTGTCGGTGACCTTGCGGGGGCGTACTCACGCCGGATCAACATCCATAACCGACTCGTCTATGAGGTGTTCCAGGAAGAGCGGGTTGTGCGGGTGCTTCGCATGTGGACGCATTACGAGTGACGGCCAACCAGGGTGCCCTGACACCGAAGTGCCCCTCTTGTGTGGTGCCGCACCGGTGAATACCGATATGCACGAGCGAGCGCCATGCGCGCCTTGCCTTAACATCGGTCTTCTATGAACTGGCTCGACAACATCAAATGGGACGCGCAAGGCCTGGTGCCGGTGATTGCGCAGGAAAACAGCACCGGCGACGTGCTGATGTTTGCGTGGATGAACCGCGAGGCGCTGCACAAGACGGCAGAGTTGGGCCGGGCGGTGTATTTCAGCCGTTCGCGCAACAAGCTGTGGTTCAAGGGCGAGGAGTCGGGTCATGTGCAGACGGTGCACGACATTCGCCTGGATTGCGACAACGACGTGGTGTTGCTGAAGGTGACGCAGCAGGGCCACGAGCCGGGCATTGCCTGTCACACCGGGCGCCACAGCTGTTTTTTCCAGCGCCTGGACGGCGCCGCCTGGCAGGCGGTGGACCCGGTGCTCAAAGACCCCGAATCGATTTACAAATGACGCCCATGAGCAACCAGGACATCCTCGACCGGCTGGCCGCCGTGCTGGAAAGCCGCAAGCCCGCCAACGGTGGCGACCCCGAAAAGAGTTATGTGGCCCGCCTGCTGCACAAGGGGCCGGACGCGTTTCTGAAAAAAATTGGCGAAGAAGCCACCGAGACCGTGATGGCCGCCAAAGATGTGGACTACGGCGGCGACCCGAGCAAGCTGGTCTATGAGGTGGCCGATCTGTGGTTCCACAGCATGATCGCGCTGGCGCACTACGGTCTGACCCCGGCCGATGTGGTCAATGAATTGGCGCGCCGCGAAGGCCTGAGCGGCTTGGAAGAAAAAGCCATGCGCAAGGTGCTGCAACGCGAGCAGGAGGAAAAACCATGAACGGCGGCTACCCCGATGTGCTGACCGACGGTGTGAAGTCGGCCGACGAGCTGGCCAGCCTGCGCCGGCTGACGCTGGTGATTTATGGTCTGTATGCGTTTTCTTGGGTGTTTGGTGTGACCGCGCTGATTGGCGTGATCGTGGCCCATGTGAAGCGCGACGACGCCCGAGGTACGGTCTACGAGAGCCACCTGACCTGGCAGATACGCACCTTTTGGTGGGGTCTGCTGTGGACTGCCTTGGGCTTCTTGACCTTTGTGTTGGTGGTGGGCTGGTTTATTTTGGGCGGCGTTGGCATCTGGCTGATTTACCGGGTGGTCAAAGGCTGGCTGTATTGGAACGACCGCAAACCCTTGGGTGTCTGACACCATGAGCGATTCATCGAACTGCATCTTCTGCAAAATCGTCGCGGGCCAGATCCCGTCGCGCAAGGTCTACGAGGACGACGACCTGTTCGCCTTTCACGACATCGCGCCTTGGGCGCCGGTGCATTTTTTGATGGTGCCCAAGCTGCATATCCCGTCAATGGCCCAGCTTACGCCTGAGCACGAGCGCCTGATGGGCAAGATGATGGTGCTGGCCCCGCGCTTGGCCATGGAGCAGGGTTGCAACCCTTATCCGGACGGTGGCTTTCGCCTGGTGTGCAACACCGGCACCGAAGGCGGGCAAGAGGTGCACCACCTGCATGTGCACGTCATGGGTGGCCCGCGCCCTTGGGTGCGAGGCTGAGCGCAGGCGTTTGTGCCCAGCGTCACAGTGAACTCGCCGTGCGCGCGTAGAATCCAACACCAATCTGGGGCTACAGCGCCTCGCCATCTGTCTGGAGCTTGATATGGGAACGTTTTCGATTTGGCACTGGCTCATCGTGCTGCTGATCGTGGTCATGGTGTTTGGCACCAAAAAGCTGAAGAACATCGGCTCTGACTTGGGCGGCGCAGTCAAGGGCTTCAAGGACGGCATGAAAGACGCCAACGCGTCGGCCGACGCGGCAGCGACCCAGCAGGTCACGCAAGATGGCGCGGCCAAAACCGCCACCACCATCGACGTGGAAGCCAAGCAGAAGAGCTGATTGGCCTGTTGGGCTTGATCCCTTGTTTCATGGCCTGGCCGACACCTCGGTCGGGCCGTTTATCTTTTCCTCTCCATGATTGACCTTGGCATTTCGAAAATCGCTCTGATCGGCGCGGTTGCCCTGGTGGTGATCGGGCCGGAAAAGCTGCCCCGCCTGGCCCGCACCATCGGCGCTTTGCTCGGCAAAGCGCAGCGTTATGTGGCCGACGTGAAGGCCGAGGTCAACCGCACCATGGACCTCGAAGAGCTGCGCAAGATGAAAGACTCGGTCGAGAACGCGGCGCGTGACGTGGAGTCGACCATCCAGAGCGAAACCGCCGATTTTGAAAAATCGTGGTCGGAGGCCACGGCCGGCTTGAACGACAGCTCCAGCGGCTACGACGCGATGCAGTCCATCGGGCAATCGGTCTACCCCGCCTACAAGCCCCCGCGCAAAAACTGGCGCAACAAGCGCGCCGCCGTGCCGCAGTGGTTCAAGGCCCGCACCGGCACCCGCACCCGCGCTTTGTCGGGCGCCGCCCGTGTGGCCCGATACCGCCCCAAACCCCCAACTTCTGCCCGTTGATGTCCGAACAGAAACCGCCCGTCGACGAGCTCGCCGGCACCGAGCAGCCCTTTGTGCAGCACCTGATGGAGCTGCGCGACCGCCTGCTGTACGCGCTGTATGGTTTGCTGGCCTGCATGGCCGTGCTGGCTCTGTGGCCAGGCCCCAGCGGCTTGATCGACCTGATTGCGGTGCCGATTCGCGCCCACATGCCGCCCGACGCCAAGCTGATTGCGGTGGGGGTGTTCACCCCGTTTTTTGTGCCGCTCAAGGTGCTGTTCATGGCGGCGTTTCTGTTGTCGCTGCCGTGGTGGATGTTCCAGGCTTGGGCGTTTGTGGCACCTGGGCTGTATCAGCACGAAAAGCGCTTTGCCGTGCCGCTGATTGTGCTGGGCAGCTTGCTCGCCTATGTCGGCATTGGGTTTGTGCAGTTTTTTGTGCTCGACAAGATGTTCGGCTTTATCCAGAACTTCACGCCAGCCAGCGTGGCCGCCACACCCGATATTGCCTCGTATGTGGAGGCCATTTTGTCGCTGTACTTGGCTTTTGGCCTAGCGTTTCAGGTGCCGGTGGTGGTGATTTTGCTGGTGAAGATGAATATCGTCACCGTTCAAAAGCTCAAGGATTTCCGTGGCTACTTCATTGTGGTGGCGTTTGTGATCGCCGCCATCGTCACGCCACCCGATGTGATTTCACAGCTGGCCTTGGCGGTGCCCATGTGCCTGTTGTATGAGCTGGGCATTTGGGGCGCCCAGTGGTTTGTGGTGGCGTCCAAAAAGCCCGAGGGCGAAGCCGGGTCCGGCGAGCAGGCCTGATCGGCCTGCCGGCCGTCAGCGCCGATTGGTGGTGCGGGCCGGCGGGCGTTTGCCTGGCACCACGGTCAATTCCAGCTCTTTGTCGCTGCGCGCGGCGGTGATGGTGGCTTTTTCACCGGGTTTGAGCATGGCCACCTTGGACAGCAGCTCGGGCACGTTGCGCACCGGCTCGCCCGCCACAGCGACAATCACATCGCCCGGCTGCAGGCCCGCTTGTGCGGCCGGGCCATTTTGCAGCACCCCGGTCACGATCACACCCTCATCGCGTGTCACGCCAAAGGTTTGCGCCAGCTCGGGGTTGAGGTCTTGCGGTTCCACACCGATCCAGCCCCGGGTGACCTGACCGTCTTTGACAATCGCTTCCATCACGCTGCGGGCGGTGGAGGTGGGGATGGCAAAACCAATGCCCATGGAGCCGCCCGAGCGCGAGTAGATGGCGGTGTTGATGCCCATGAGTTCGCCCCGGATATCGACCAGCGCACCGCCAGAGTTGCCGGGATTGATGGCGGCGTCGGTCTGGATGAAGTTCTCAAAGGTGTTGATGCCCAATTGGGTGCGGCCCAGGGCACTCACAATGCCGCTGGTGACGGTTTGACCCACACCAAAGGGGTTGCCAATGGCGAGCACCTGGTCACCAATCTGCAGGCCATCGGAGTCGCCCAGGGTGATGACCGGCAAACGGTCCAATTCAATTTTCAGAATCGCGAGGTCTGTCTCGGGGTCGGTGCCCATCACCTTGGCTTGGGTGCGGCGCCCGTCATTGAGCACCACCTCAATCGCATCGGCTTCTTCAATGACGTGGTTGTTGGTCAGCACATAGCCCGAGGGGCTGACGATGACACCCGAGCCCAAACCGGCTTGGCTCTGGTCGGGTTGCTGGCCAAAAAAGAAGCGGAACCAGGGGTCGTTGCCGTGGGGGCCGTCGTTTTGGCGTTTGCTGGTGTTGATGCTGACCACCGCAGGTGAGGCTGTTTTGGCCGCTAGGCTGAAGCTGCCCGGTGTGGGCTCGCGTGGCCCGGTATGGGCGCTTTCGATCACCGGCACCATGGACACCGCCGGCTGCTTGAGCCATTGGGGTTTGAGGGTGACCACCACAAAATACACCGCCAGTGCCACGGTGACGGTCTGGGTAAATACAAGCCAAAGGCGTTTCATGGCGCAATTCCAAGTTTGGTGGACCACATCATTGTCCCCGAAGATGGTGGCTGGTCATGCCGATTCAAGGCGGCCGGGCGCGTCACCTGCTGCCACAATACGTCGCCATGAACAGCCTGATCGATCGCAACACCCTGGTGGCTTCGCTGGAGAGCGAGCTCAACGCGCCCAGCTTCAAGGATTACGGCCCCAACGGCCTTCAGGTGGAGGGTAAAGCCGCCATCCGCAAGGTGGTGACCGGTGTCACCGCCAGCTTGGCGCTGATCGACGCCGCTGTGGCCGCGCAGGCCGACGCGGTGCTGGTCCACCACGGCCTGTTTTGGCGCGGCCAGGATGGTCGTGTGGTCGGTTGGATGAAGCAGCGCCTGCAGCGCTTGCTGGCGGCCGACCTCAACCTGATCGCTTACCACCTGCCGCTCGACGCGCACCCCAGCATGGGCAACAACGCGCAGCTGGCGCAACATTTGGGGCTTGTACCGGCCGCCGCCGAGCCGCTGCGTTTTGGCGAGCAGCAACTGGGTTGGGTGGCCCAGACGCCGCAGGACAGTACCTTGAGCGACTTTGCCGCGCATTGCGCCCAGGTGCTGGCGCGCGCCCCGGTGGTGGTGGGCGAGCCAGCGCGGCCGATTCGCCGGGTGGGGCTGTGCACCGGCGGCGCACAGTCCTATTTTGAGGCGGCCATCGCTGCTGGAGTGGACGTGTTTATCACAGGCGAGATTTCCGAGCCACAGGCCCACTACGCCCGCGAGTGTGGCGTGGCCTACTTGGCCTGTGGCCATCACGCCACCGAGCGCTACGGCGTACAGGCGCTGGGCCGCTGGCTGAGCGAACGGCACGGCGTGGCGCACGAATTCATCGACATCGACAACCCGGCATGAACGCCCCCATCCTTCGCCCGCCTTTGGTGATCTCCATGGGTGACCCGGCTGGCATCGGGCCGGTAATTGTGTGCCGCGCATTGCTGCGCCACCCGCAGTGGTGGCCCGATGTGGTGGTGGCGGGCGACGCCGCACACCTGCAGCGCGCAGCCGCCTGTGTGGGCGGATCACTGCCTTGGCATGCTGTGGCCTCCCCATCAGAGTCCAGTCGTGGCGCGAGGCCTCGCCTGTGGCAGGCCTGCGACGCCTTGCCCTTGGTGGCCTGGGGCCAGGTGTCGCGCGATGCCGGACGCATGGCGCTGGCGAGCATCGAGACATCCACCCGAGCTGTGCTGCGCGGAGAGGCGCGCGCGCTGGTGACCGCACCGGTGCACAAAGAGGCCCTGTCGCTCGCAGGCTGTCCACATCCGGGGCACACCGAGCTGCTGCAGACTTTGGCGGCTGAGCACATGGGCTGCAGTGTGGACGCATTGCCGGTCCGCATGATGCTGAGCAACCCGCAGCTCAAAACCGTGCTGATGAGCATCCATGTCTCGCTGCGCCAAGCCTTGGACAGCATCACTTCAGACGGTTTGCGGCAAACGCTGGCGATTGTCTGGCGCCACTTTGAGCGTTTGCGTCAACCGGCGCTGCGGGTGGCGGTGGCCGGGGTGAACCCCCATGCGGGCGAGGGCGGTTTGTTTGGCCGCGAGGAAATTGAGGTGCTGCAGCCGGTTATTGCCGCCTTGGCGGCGGAGGGTCGCGCGGTGTTTGGCCCATTTGCGCCAGACACCGTGTTCTGGCGTGCCATGCAAGGCGAATTTGATGTGGTCGTGGCGATGTACCACGACCAAGGCTTGATTCCGGTCAAGCTGTTTGGCTTGGAGGAGGGGGTCAACACGACGCTGGGTCTGCCCCTGGTGCGCACCAGTCCAGACCACGGCACCGCATTTGACCGGGCGGGTACCGGCACCGCAGACAGCGCCAGCTTGGAGGCGGCCATTCGCGAAGCGATGGCCGCCAGCGCTGATATCACTTCTTGAGGCTGTCGCGGATCTCGCGCAACAACAACACGTCTTCCGGTGTGACGGCTGGCGCTTCGTGTGCGGCCGGTGCCTCGCGTTTCATACGGTTGATCTGCTTGACCATCAAGAAAATCACAAACGCCAAGATCAGGAAGTTGATCGCTACGCTCAGGAAGTTGCCGTAGGCCAACACGGGCACCCCGGCTTCTTTCATTGCCGCCAGGGTGCGTGCGGTGCCTTCGGGGACGTCGCCCAACACCACAAACAGGTTGCTGAAATCCAGCTTGCCAAACACCGATCCCACCAAGGGCATGATGAGGTCGTCGACCATGGAGCCAACGATCTTGCCAAACGCGCCGCCAATGATCACGCCAACCGCCAGATCGATCACATTGCCCTTGACGGCAAACTCTTTGAATTCCTGCATCATGCCCATGACGACTCCTTAGTGGTGGGTAAAGCCGCACAGCGATCGCTTGGCGGCAGGGAGCATCTTGGCACAGTTACTGAAAAATCACTCACCTGTGGCGCTGGCGTGTGACAAAGCCGGCGCGCTTGTGGCGACACCGTCAAATCGAAGTTCGTCAATGCGCGGTAAGTCACTCCGGTACAATGCCGGGTTGACCCTAGTTACCATTGGTCCGAACTGACTTTCGAAAGAGCCCCATGAGTGAAGCAACCGCTGACGCGTCTGTGAACAGCAGCCGCAGAACCTGGCTGATGACCACCGCTGCCATGGGCGGCGTGGGCACTGTGGCCGTTGCCGTGCCGTTTGTGAGCACGTTCCAGCCCTCCGAGCGTGCCAAGGCCGCCGGAGCCGCCATTGAGGTGGACATTTCCGCGATCAAGCCAGGCGAGAAAATTGTGGTCGAGTGGCGCGGTAAGCCAGTCTGGGTGATGCGCCGCACACCCGAGCAGCTTGCGTCGCTGGAGAAAATCGAAGCCGAGTTGGCCGACCCCGCTTCGGACCGCAAGGCCTACCCCACTCCCGAATACGCCAAAAACCGCCACCGCTCGATCAAGCCCGAGGTGTTTGTGGGCGTTGGCATCTGCTCGCATCTGGGTTGCTCGCCAGTGGACAAACTCACCCCCGGCGCCCAGCCCTCTTTGCCCGACAACT
Organism: Burkholderiaceae bacterium; assembly: GCA_040383055.1. Classification (GTDB taxonomy): domain Bacteria; phylum Pseudomonadota; class Gammaproteobacteria; order Burkholderiales; family Burkholderiaceae_C; genus Hydrogenophaga. The sequence goes on along the minus strand of JBEIEH010000063.1, from coordinate 4,378 downwards.
GGCAGGGCGGCTTCCTGTGCCCGTGCCACGGTTCGACTTTCGACGTCGCTGGTCGTGTGTTCAAGAACAAGCCAGCTCCGGACAACCTCGAAGTGCCTCCGCACTATTACGTGTCCGACACCGTTCTGATGATCGGTGAAGAGAAAAAGGCCTGAGTCGCTGCGCGACACCACTGACCACTGAGGCAATCCATGGCTGAATTCAAAGAAATCCCCTCCGACGCGCCGATGGCGCAGAAGGCGCTGAACTGGGTTGACAACCGGTTCCCGCTCTCCAAGCTCTTCAATGAGCACATGGCCGAGTACTACGCGCCGAAAAACTTCAACTGGTGGTACATCTTCGGCTCGCTGGCGCTGTTGGTGCTGGTGATCCAGATCGTGACCGGTATTTTCTTGGTCATGCATTACAAGCCTGACGCGGCCACCGCCTTTGCTTCGGTTGAGTACATCATGCGCGATGTGCCGTGGGGCTGGCTGATCCGTTACATGCACTCCACTGGCGCCTCGATGTTTTTTGTGGTGGTGTATCTGCACATGTTCCGCGGTTTGATTTACGGTTCTTACCGCAAGCCTCGTGAGTTGGTGTGGGTGTTCGGCTGCGCCATCTTCTTGGTGCTGATGGCCGAAGCCTTCATGGGTTACCTGCTGCCTTGGGGCCAGATGTCCTATTGGGGCGCCCAGGTGATCGTGAACCTGTTCTCGGCCATCCCGTTTGTCGGCCCCGATCTCGCCCTGTTGATCCGCGGCGACTACGTCGTGGGTGACGCCACCTTGAACCGCTTCTTCAGCTTCCACGTGATCGCTGTGCCACTGGTGCTGCTGGGTCTGGTGGTCGCGCACATCATTGCGCTGCACGAAGTGGGCTCCAACAACCCCGACGGCGTGGAAATCAAAGCCACCAAAGACGCCAGTGGCAAGCCGCTGGACGGCATTCCGTTCCACCCCTATTACAGCGTGCACGACATCTACGGCGTGTCGCTGTTCTTGATGGTGTTCTCGGCCATTGTGTTCTTTGCGCCTGAGTTTGGTGGCTTCTTCTTGGAGTTCAACAACTTCATCCCGGCTGACCCATTGAAGACACCCCCGCACATCGCTCCGGTGTGGTATTTCACCCCGTTCTACTCCATGCTGCGCGCCATTACCACTGAGATGATGTACGTGCTGGTGGCTTGTGTGGTGTTGGGTGCGTTGCTGGGTGTGCTCAAAACTAAGCTCAACAGCCTGTTCAAGGCGGTGATCGTTGGAGCGGCTGTGGTGGTGTCCGCCCTGATGCTGTCGATTGACGCCAAGTTCTGGGGTGTGGTCGCTATGGGCGGTGCTGTGGTCATCCTGTTCTTCCTGCCTTGGCTCGACAACAGCCCTGTCAAGTCGATTCGCTACCGTCCGAGCTGGAACAAATGGCTCTACACCGTGTTTGTGATCAACTTCCTGGTCTTGGGTTATTTGGGTGTTTTGCCACCGTCGCCGGTCGGTGAGCGCGTGTCGCAAGTGGGCACCCTGTTCTACTTCGGCTTCTTCTTGCTGATGCCGTGGTGGAGCCGCTTGGGTGAATTCAAGCCCGTGCCCGCTCGTGTGACCTTCAAGCCCCACTGAGCCCCATCGCCATTCGGAGTCACGACATGAAAAAAATTCTGATGGGCCTTGTGATGGCCCTGGGTATGTCCGGTGCGGTGCTGGCGGCGGGTGCCAGCATGCCCATGGAAAAGGCGCCTTACCGCGTCAACGACATGGCCGCCCTGCAAAACGGTGCCAAACTGTTTGTCAACTACTGCCTGAACTGCCACTCGGCGGCCTTCATGCGCTACAACCGTTTGCGCGACATTGGCCTGACCGACAAACAGATTCAGGAAAACCTGACGTTCGCCACCGACAAAATCGGTGAGACCATGAAGGCGTCGATCAATCCTGCGCAAGCCAAAGAGTGGTTTGGTGCCAATCCGCCCGACCTGACTTTGGTGGCGCGTTCGCGTGCCGCGATTGGCGCTCACTCCGGTCCAGATTACCTCTACACCTTCTTGCGCACCTACTACCGCGACGATGCCAAGGCCACAGGCTGGAACAATTTGGCGTTCCCGAGCGTGGGTATGCCCAATCCGCTGTGGCAATTGCAGGGCCAGCGTGTGGCTGTGTTCGACAAGGTGGAATCCCACGGTCACACCACCGAAGTGTTTAAAGGCTTCAAGCAGGTAGCACCCGGCACCATGACCGAACAGCAGTTCGATCACGCGGTGGGTGACTTGGTTGCCTTTATGCAGTGGATGGCTGAGCCGGCGCAAAAGAGCCGGGTGCGCGTGGGCGTGTGGGTCTTGATCTTCTTGGGCTTGTTTGCCCTGATGGCTTGGCGCCTGAACGCTTCGTTCTGGAAAGACGTCAAGTAAGCACAGCATGTAGGGGCGGCTGCGCCCCGTACAATGCGGGCCGCCCTCACCGGCGGCCTTTCCTTTTTTTCGGTGAGCTGTATCACCCGCCTTCTCGCAACAGGAGTCACCTCTTATGATGGTTTTGTATTCCGGCACCACCTGCCCGTACTCGCACCGCTGCCGCTTTGTCCTGTTCGAAAAAGGCATGGACTTTGAGATCCGTGATGTCGATCTCTACAACAAGCCCGAGGACATCAGTGTCATGAACCCATATGGGCAAGTGCCGATTCTGGTGGAGCGCGACTTGATTCTGTACGAGTCCAACATCATCAACGAGTACATCGACGAGCGCTTTCCACACCCTCAGCTCATGCCGGGCGATCCGGTGGACCGCGCGCGCGTGCGCTTGTTCCTGCTCAACTTCGAGAAAGAGCTGTTCACCCACGTGTCGGTGCTGGAGTCGCGGGCCAGCAAAGGCAACGACAAGGCCATCGAGAAGGCCCGTACGCACATTCGGGATCGGCTGACGCAGCTGGCCCCCGTGTTCTTGAAGAACAAGTTCATGTTGGGCGACAACTTCTCGATGCTCGACGTGGCGATCGCTCCCTTGTTGTGGCGCCTGGACTTCTACGGCATTGAGCTCAGCAAAAATGCAGCTCCGCTGTTGAAGTACGCCGAGCGTATCTTCTCGCGTCCGGCCTACATTGAAGCGTTGACGCCTTCCGAAAAGGTGATGCGCAAGTGACGCTCTGAGCGGTCGATGTTTCAGCAAGACGATACGCCGTCGACGCGTCCCTACCTGATCCGCGCACTGTACGAGTGGTGTGCGGATGCGGGGTTCACGCCGTATTTGGCGGTGCACGTGGACGAGTCCACTCAGGTGCCGCAGGAGCACGTGCGCGACGGCGAAATCGTGCTCAACATCAGCATGGATGCGACCAATGGGTTGAAACTCGGCAACGATTGGATTGAGTTTCAAGCCCGTTTTGGCGGCGTAGCCCGGCAGATTGTGGTCCCGGTCGACCACGTGATCGCCATTTACGCGCGCGAGAATGGTCAGGGCATGGCGTTTCCCAAGCCCACCCGTTCGACACTTTCGAAAGCGCCTTTGAGTGCGGTCTCCGTGGGACAGCAGGATGCGGAGCGCGATTCAGATCCCCCCCCCGAGTCTCCACCACCCAAGCCGACATTGCGTCGGGTCAAGTAGTACAATTTCTCCTGTGCCGGTTTAGCTCAGTTGGTAGAGCACCCGCCTTGTAAGCGGTAGGTCGTCAGTTCGAATCCGACAACCGGCACCATTGATGCCTTGACAGCGCCAGCAGCATTGGCGCATCATCTTTGACCCCGCTCAGGTTCTGGTTTGAACTTTGATGCGGATGCGACTCACTGAAAAGCCTTGTTGTTTCAAGTGAGCCAAGAGCCGGGGCTCCAGTTGTCGCAGTTTGGTGGACACCGCCGGGCTGCGAACCAACAGACACCACTCCTCATCGTCGATTGGGCCCGCTTGTAGGTGGGCCTTGAGGTTGGGTGGCAGCATGTTCCCGATGGCATTCAGGCAGTTTTGCGACAGCCGAACGCGATCCATCAACGAATGCAGGTGCGGGGCTTGGTTCAACAACTCGTCGAGGGCTTTCATCGCGCAGGCTCTCCGGTGGGGGCATGAAGAACAACGAGAGGTGAACACATGCACATCATTATCACGGACGCTTGGCTGGCACAAAGCAAAGCGCTTCACCTCAATGGCTGGCGCCTGTTGTCGGCGCTGGTGTTGGCCATGGTCTTGTTGGTGCTGGGTTCGATGACCTTCTACCACTGGGTGTTTCTCAAAGGCGTGCGCGAGGGCTGGCCTGTCTTCGGTTCAATTGCCAGGGTGGTCACTCAAGGTGAGGCCGCTTCACGTGAGGCTTATCTGCGCGAAAACCTCGATGCCATGGCTAGCAATTTGTGCGAAATGCAGGCTCGCATGCTGCAGTTTGAGTCTTTGGTCGAGCGCGTGGCGGGTTTGGCGGGTATGAATCC
>JBEIEH010000062.1:0-12483 GCA_040383055.1 Burkholderiaceae bacterium | reverse complement strand
CCCGGCATGGCGCTGCTGCACATCGCCTATGAGCGCTTGGTCACCGGCATCCACAACGAAGACACCATCGAGCAATACCGCATGAACGGCCTGCGATTGGGCCGCTTGTTGTACCAAGGCCGTTGGTTTGACCCTCAGTGCATCATGCTTCGCGAAACCGCCCAGCGCTGGGTGGCCCGCGCCGTGACCGGCACCGTGACGCTGGAACTGCGCCGTGGCAACGACTACTCGATCCTCAACACCGAGAGCCCGAACCTGACCTACGCGCCCGAGCGTCTGTCGATGGAAAAGGTCGAAGACGCGCCGTTCTCGCCGCTCGACCGCATTGGCCAGCTGACGATGCGCAACCTGGACATCACCGACACCCGCGCCAAGCTGGGCATCTACGCCCACACCGGTTTGCTGTCGGTGGGCGAAGGCCCACACATCTTCAAGCTTGAAGGTGGGAAGTGATCTGGTTTTTTGCTGATCGCTGAGATGAAAACCCCGTTGCGAAAGTGACGGGGTTTTTTCTTGGGTGGATCTGTTGGCGCCCGTTGCGGCTTCAGGCTTCTGCCTCGCGGGTTCGCTGTGCTGTGGCGCTCTGCTCCGCGAATGTCCCCCGGGCCTCCAGGCCCTCCTCCTTTATTTCGCTGCGCAGAGTGCCACAGCACAGCGAACCGAAGCAACGTCAGCACACCACTGTCTGCAGACCAGCACACACCGAATCCAGCGGTGCGGTGTGCCTGCCGCAGCGAAATAAAGGAGGAGAGGCGGCAAAGCCGCCTCGGGGGACATTCGCGGAGGCAGGTACACCGCACCGCTGAGCAAAGAAGCAACGAGAACGAACCAGCGGAAAGCAGCCAAGTCACGCCAACGAGCCGCCAGAAGGCTCAGAGCGCAACCTCAGAGCACCACCGGCTCCGGCTCCAGCCGAATGCCAAACCGCTCATACACACTGGTCTGAATCGCCTTGGCCAGCGTCATCACCTCGCCCCCGGTACATGGATGCTCCGCCGTGCCCCGATTCACCAACACCAGCGCCTGCTTCTCGTACACCCCCGCGTGCCCCATCGACTTGCCCTTCCAACCGCAGGCGTCGATCAGCCAGCCCGCCGCCAGCTTGATGCTGCCGTCCGGCATCGGGTAATGCACCACCTTCGGGTCTCGCGCGATGATGTCCTCGCACTGCTCAGGCGTCACGGTGGGGTTCTTGAAAAAACTGCCGGCGTTGCCGATCACCGCCGGATCTGGCAGCTTGGCGCGGCGAATCGCCACCACCCAGTCAAACACCTGCCGCGCATCGGGCGCGGTGATACCGGTCTCGGCCATCTTGCGCTCCAGGTCCAAATAACCCAGCACCGGCCGCCAAGGTTTGGGCAACCAGAAACGCACCCGGGTGATCACCGCGCGTCCCGCCAGACCCAGCCCCCGACTGTCGCCCGGCGCGTGTTTGAACACCGAATCGCGGTACGAAAACCCGCACTGCGCCGCGTCAAGCGTGAACGATTGCCCCGTCTCCAGATCGATGCCGTCGAGCGAATGAAAACGGTCTTGCAACTCCACCCCATAGGCTCCGATGTTCTGCACCGGCGACGCGCCCACGGTGCCCGGGATCAGCGCCATGTTTTCAAGACCGGGCATGCCTTGGTCCAGCGTCCACGCCACAAAGGCGTGCCAGTTTTCACCAGCGCCAGCCTCCACCAGCCAACCTTTGGCGCTCTCCTGCAGCAGCCGTTTGCCGGGGATTTCCATTTTTAGCACCAGCGCCTTCACATCGCCGGTGATCACCAAATTGCTGCCACCGCCCAGCACAAAACGCGGGGTACCGGCCCAATCGGGACGCTGCGTCAGGGCGCGCAGATCGTCCTCGGAGCGAACCCGAACCATGGCTTGCGCGCGCGCAGCGATGCCAAAGCTGTTGTGCGGCTGCAGGGGGGCGTTGTTCTCGACTAACATCCCGGGATTGTCTCACCCCCCAACCGAGTGATTAGCCACCATGCCCTCTTTTGACACCGTGCTCGAAGCCGACTTTGTGGAAGTGAAAAACGCCGTTGAGCAATGCTCGCGCGAAATCGGCACCCGCTTCGATTTCAAAGGCAGCAGCGCCGCCATCGAACTCAAAGACAAAGACATCACCTTGTTCGGTGATGCCGATTTCCAGCTCACCCAAGTGGAAGACATCCTGCGCGCCAAGCTGGCCAAACGCAATGTCGATGTGCGTTTTCTGGACGTCGGCAAAGTCGAAAAAATCGGCGGCGACAAGGTCAAACAAGTGGTGAAGATCCGCAACGGCATCAGCACCGAAGACGGCAAAAAGATCCAGCAGGCCATCAAGGCCAGCAAGCTCAAGGTGCAAGGCGCCATCCAGGGCGATGCGGTGCGCGTCACCGGCGCTAAGCGCGACGATCTGCAAGCCGCGATGCAGATCATCCGCACCGAAATGAAAGACCTGCCGCTGTCGTTCAACAACTTCCGCGACTGACACACCGCAATCCGCCACCAAATGAATACTTTGGTGGTGTAAAAAGCCACCAGATCGCTGCACACCTTCGCGGCGCAGATCTGGAAAGGGCATCGGTATGCGGCCTTCTCTCTTGGCATGCTTGGGCGCCATCGCATTGGCTGGGGCCATGGGCGGCGTGGCTTGGGCCCAAACGCCGCCGGTCGGCCCCAAAACCTTAAAAGCACAACTCGGCGATGGCAGCCAAGTCGTGCTGGGCAGCGTGATGTTCACCCCAGCCGACGGCGGACGCACCGGTTTTGCCCTGTCGCTCGACCACAAAGCGCTGAGCGACCATTTTCTGTCGATGCGCGAGTTCAAATGCCTTTCGGGCACCGGCGAAATCACCTGCCATGTGCCCTATCCCTACGCCAACCCGCGGAGCATCCAGGGCCAAGACTACCGGTGGCTGGAACACAGCCTGCTGTTTTTCTACAAAGCGCCGCGCGACTTTGGCGCCAAGCTCTGGAATGGGCTGTACTTTGAGTTTCGGCCGCAGGGCGCGGCCCTGGTGGGCACGCCCAAAGCGGTGGACCTGGACCAGATCTCGGCACCCCCAGCCAATCTGGCCGCGCCACCCTTCGGCCCCGATGCGCGCCACGACATGCCAGCCGACGCCCGCTGGCTACGGGCGCTGGTGATCGAGTGATCGCTCAAGCCTGCGCCGCCGTCACGACGATCTCGATGCGCCAGGCCGGGTTGGCCAACGCGGCCTGCACCGTGGCGCGCGGTGGCGCGGTGCCGGGCACCACCCAAGCGTCCCACACCGCGTTCATGGCGGCGATGTCGCGGATATCGGTCAGGTAAATCTGCGCACGCAAGATGCGCGACTTGTCGCTGCCGGCTTCCAGCAAACGCTGCTGCACTTGGTCAAGCACGTCTTGTGTTTGCCCGGCGATGTCGGCGTCACCTCGCTCGGGCACCATGCCCGCCAGGTACACCACACCGTTGAACACGGCAGCCTCGCTGTAACGCGCGGCCATGCCGATGCGATGAATCTCTTGGCTCATGTTTTCTTGGCTCCAATTCGGCTTTCGGTACCCGCGAGCAGGCGGTTGATGTTCTCGGCATGCCGCCACACCAGCAGCAGCGCCATCACAGCCAAGCTCAACACCACCCCCCCCGGCGCGCGCCAAGCGACGCCGTCGCCAAACAGGTAAAACGCCGGTGCAAACACCGCCGTCACAATGGCCGCCAGCGAGGAATAGCGAAAGAAATACGCCACGATCAACCAAGTGCCCAGCGAAGCCAAGCCCAGCCAAGGGTTGTAGGCGATGATGACCCCAGCCGCTGTGGCCACTCCCTTGCCACCCTGAAAACGAAAAAACACCGGCCACAGATGGCCCACAAAGGCGGCCAAGCCCACCAGCGCCACCGTGCCATCGCCCAAGCCGTAAGACTCGCCCCAGGTGAGGACCGCCCACACCGGCAACCAGCCTTTGACGGCATCGAGCAAGAGCGTGGCGACGGCCGCTTTTTTGTTGCCTGAGCGCAGCACATTGGTCGCGCCCGGATTCTTGCTGCCATAGGTGCGCGGGTCGTTCAGGCCCATGAGGCGGCTCACCACCACCGCAAACGACAGCGACCCCAGCAGGTACGCCGCCAGCGTGGCCAGCACAGGCAGACCGGATTCCATCATTGTGTTGGACTTTCTTGGCTTCACAGGCCCAAAACGTGGGCCACACAGTCGCCCTATTCTGCCAGCGCGCACTGCACCGGACGGGCGCCCAATGGCGAGCTCAATACCGCGGGATCGATGCCCACCAAAAACCCGCGCCGCCCACCATTGATGCAAATGCGCGGCAACTCAAGGATGGTCGACTCGACCCAGATGGGCATGTCACGCTTCAGGCCAAAAGGCGAGGTGCCCCCCACCAAATAACCGCTGTGTCGGTTGGCCACCTCGGGTTTGCACGGCTCCACCGACTTGGCGCCGATTTGGCGCGCCAGGTTTTTGGTCGACACGGTGCGGTTGCCGTGCATCAGCACCACCAGCGGCTTGGCCGACTCGTCTTGCATCACCAAGGTCTTGACCACAGTGAACGGGTCCATGCCCAGCACCTGCGCGCTGTGTTGCGCCCCGCCATGCTCCAGGTACTCGTAAGGATGCTCGGTGAACGCCACCCCATGCGCCTTGAGCCAAGCGGTGGCGGGCGTTTCACTGACGTGGGGTTTGTTCTTGGCCATCAGAGCGAATTGAGGAAAACGGTACCGGCGGATCGAAGTGCCTTGTGCCAGGATGCGGCGGATCCGGCTTGGCCGGTCCGCTCGCATCGCCCCCTTGAGGGGGTCGCGCGCAGCGCGGCGGGGGTGGCCCTTTTCACTGTGCGGGGTCGCGCAGCTCCCAGCGGATGGCGTCAATCGCAGCCAGCAGATCGGGACTCAGTTGCACGCTCCACGCATCAAGGCACTCGTCCAACTGCGACAGCGACGTGACGCCAATGATGGTGCTGGCCACACGCCAGCTGCGGTAACAAAACGCGAGCGCCAGCTGGGTGGGCGTGAGGCCATGTTCGCGCGCCAGCGCGTTGTAGCGCTTGGCCGCAGCCAGCGATTCGGGGCGGGCCCAACGCTGTTTTTTCATGCTGTCGAATTTGGCCAAGCGGCCGTGTTCGCCTTGCAGTCCGGTGTCGTCGTACTTGCCGGTGAGCGCACCAAAACCCAATGGCGAATAGGCCAGCAGGCTCACGCCCAAGCGGTGGCAGGTCTCGTCCAAGCCGTTGTCGTAGGCGCGGTTGGTCAGGCAATACGGGTTTTGGATCGTGGCCACCCGGGGCAGGCCTCGTTCGTCGGCCAAGCGCACAAATTCGTGCAAGCCATACGGAGTTTCATTGGACAGGCCAATCGCGCGCACCTTGCCTTCTTTCACCAGCTGCTGCATGGCGTCGAGCTGCTCGTCGATGCCAGCGCAGGGCTTGTCTTTGCTCGGATCGAAGTACAGCGCGCCAAAGGTCGGCATGTTGCGCGCTGGCCAGTGGATTTGGTAGAGATCGATCACATCGGTTTGCAGGCGGCGCAGGCTGCCTTCACAGGCCGCGATGATCTCGGCCTTGGTCAGGCCAGCGTTGTCGCCCCGAATCCAAGGCATGCCGCGCGATGGGCCCGCGACTTTGGTGGCCAGCACCACCCGATCGCGCACACCGGGGTTCGCGGCCAACCATTCGCCGATGATGGTCTCCGTGGCGCCACAGGTCTCGGCACGCGCAGGCACGGCGTACATCTCGGCCGTGTCGATGAAGTTCACCCCACGCTCCAGCGAGCGGCTGAGAATGGCGTGGGCGTCGGCTTGGTTCACTTGCTCGCCAAAGGTCATGGTGCCCAGGCAGATGGGAGTGACGCGAATGTCGGTGCGGCCCAAGGCCACGGTGTGCAAAGTGCTCATGAAAGTGTTTGTAACAAGTTCGGGAGTGATGTGAAAAGCACTACCCAGAATGGGTGAGCTGCTTTAAGTTTAGGCCTTCGACGCGCCACGCTTTGTCGCCCCCGGCGCAGCCATCACACTCACACACTCAAGGAGCCCCACACCATGACCCGACGCACCACCCAAGCCGTGCTGCTTATCTCCGCCCTGGCCTTCGGTCTGGCCGGTTGCGAAACCATGACCCAGACCCAACAAGACACCGGCAAAGGCGCCATGATTGGCGCGGCCGCCGGTGCGGTGCTCGGCGCCATCACCGGTGGCGGCAAAGACGCAGGCAAAGGCGCGGTGATTGGCGGTGCGGTGGGTGCCGTGGGCGGCTACATCTGGTCGCAAAAAATGCAAGAGCAGAAAGCCGCGATGGAAAAAGCCACCCAAGGCACCGGCGTGGCAGTGACCCAAACCGCCGACAACCGCCTGAAAATGGACGTGCCCAGCGACATTTCCTTTGACGTCGGCCAATCCACAGTGAAAGCCGACTTCTCCAAAGTCTTGGACCAGTTCGCAGCCAGTTTGGTGAAGAACCCCGATACCACCGTCACCATCGTTGGTCACACCGACTCCACCGGCACCGACGCCATCAACAACCCGCTGTCGGTGGACCGCGCCAACAGCACGCGCGACTACCTGATCGCCAAGGGTGTGGCCGCCACCCGCTTCAATACCGAAGGTCGGGGCTCGCGCGAGCCGGTGGCCGACAACACATCCACCGACGGCCGCGCCAAAAACCGCCGGGTGGAAATCTTCATTGGCGAACCCGCCAAGGTGGCACAGAAATAAGCCCAATCAGCCGGCGCCGCGCTGGCGGTGGCGCTCTTCCTCCTGCAGGCGCAGCACCCGGCGCTGCACCTTGCCGGTGGTGGTCATGGGCAGACCGGCCACATATTCAATTTCTTTGGGGTATTCGTAGGGCGCCAGCTTGCCCTTGACATGGGCTTGCAGCTCAGCGGTCAGTGTGGCCTCAAAGGCCGCGTTGCCCAGCGCCCGACCGCGCCCCGCCTGCAGGTATTCCTGCGCCAGCACCACGTAGGCTTTGACCACCGCACCGCGCTCGGCGTCGGGTTTGGGCACCACCGCCGCGTTGGCCACCGCTGGGTGTTTGACCAAGCAGTTTTCGATTTCGCTCGGGCCGATGCGGTAACCCGCCGCCTTGAACACATCGTCGCTGCGGCCCTGGTACCAAAGGTAGCCATCGGCGTCGCGCACCGCCATGTCACCCGTGCAGCACCAACTGCTGGCCATGTCGCCGGTGTATTTGGCGCGTGTCGCGGGCTCGTTGTTCCAGTAGCCCAGAAAGAAAATCGGGTCGGGCTGGCCGTACACGTCTAGGCTGTGCACCGCCACATCGCCCGGCACCCCCACCGGACACTCGTTGCCCGCGTCGTCGATCACCGCCACCCGGTGGCCTGGGTAGCCCTTGCCCATGCTGCCGGGTTTGGCGGGCCACAGCCGCGCACAATTGCCGACGATGTAGTTGATCTCGGTCTGGCCAAACATTTCGTTGACCGTCACCCCCAGCTGCTCTTGGCAATAGCTGAACACCGCGTCGCCCACCGCCTCGCCCGCGCTCATGATGGCCTGCAGGCGCAAGCGGTATTGGCCGCGCGGCTGGGGCACGGCTTTCATCATGGCCTTGAGGGCGGTGGGGAACAAAAAGGTGTGGGTCACCCGGTGGCGCTCCATCAGCTCAAACGCGGTCTGCGGCGAAAACCGACCGTTGTGCGCCACGATGGGTCGGCCGAAATACAAGCTGGGCAACAAAGCGTCCATCAAGCCGCCGGTCCAGGCCCAATCGGCTGGCGACCAGAACACGGCCTTCGACGGCTTGCTGGCGTCAAAGGGGTCAAAACCAAACCAGTTTTGGCTGCACACAAAACCGGTCAGGTTGCCGATCAGCGCGCGGTGCGGGATCAGCGCGCCTTTGGGGTTGCCGGTGGTGCCGCTGGTGTAGATCAGCACGGCCGGGTCGTCGGCGCGGGTGCGCACCAGCGCAAACCGCTCACTGGCCGCGCGCAAGGCCGGCACCCAGGCCAGTGCGCCGTCTGTGGGCGGGGTGTCCACCGCGATCACCGCCTTGAGCGCGGGCGCCTCGTGCCGCACCGACAGCAGGCCTGGCAACGTGCTGGCGTCGGCAATCGCCGCTACCGCTTGGCTGTCTTGCAAGCGAAACGACAGGGCCTCGGGCCCAAACAGCTGCGACAGCGGCATGCCCACCGCGCCCATTTGCAGCACGGCCATGTAAGCCACCGCCGTCTCAAAGCGCTGGGGCAGCACAATCGCCACCCGGTCGCCAGGCTTGACCCCATGGCCGCGCAAGACGTTGGACAAGCGGTTGGCCGCCGCCTGCAGCTCGGCGTAACTGTGGCGGCTGTCGGGCCGGTCGGGTGCGGTGGCGATCACCGCGGTCTGATCGGCGTGTTGGGGGTCTGCGGCCCAGCGGCGGGCGCACACCTCGGCCATGTTGAAGCGCTGCGGCACCCGCCATCGAAAGGCCTGGTGCACGGTGTCGTAGTACGCCATGTCGCCGGGGCGCACCGGTTTGTCGCGGCCTTGACGTGGTGGCATCGCTTGTCTCCTTATGCTGCGTGTTTTGTTGTGGGTTGTGCCAAGAATGTACCAAGTCCGTCATCCGTCCGAATCGCTGCATCTGCCTGTGCGCGGCTGGCGTTATCACCTGCGTTGCTGGGGGTCGGCAGACGCCGCGCCGCTGGTGCTGCTGCACGGCTGGATGGACGTGGCCGCGTCTTGGCAGTTTGTGGTGGACGAGTTGCTGGACGCCGGCCTGCAGCGGCGCATCATTGCACCCGACTGGCGCGGCTTTGGCCTGAGCGTGCCCGAAGGCCCCGCCCCCGACGCCTACTGGTTTGCCGACTACCTGGCCGATCTGGACGCCTTGGTGCCCGACGGCCCAATCGATCTGGTGGGGCACAGCATGGGCGGCAATGTGGCCATGCTGTACGCCGGGGTGCGGCCTCAGCGGGTGCGCCGGCTCATCAACCTAGAGGGTTTTGGCATGCCCGCCACCCAGCCCACGCAAGCGCCGGGGCGCTACGCCCAGTGGCTGGACGAGCTGCGCCAAGTGCGCGCCGGCGACATGGCCTTGCAAAGCTACGACAACGCCGACGGGGTGGCACGCCGCCTGCAAAAAACCAACCCGCGCCTGAGCGCCGCGCACGCCGCTTGGCTGGCCACCCAATGGGCTGCGCCGGGGCATGACGGACGCTGGCGCATATTGGGCGAAGCCGCGCACAAGGTGGTGAGCGCCCAGCTCTACCGCGCCGACGAGGCCGAAGCGGTGTTCGCCCGCATCAGTGCGCCCACCCTGTCGGTGACGGCCAGCGACGACAGCATGGCCTTGTGGTGGAAAGGCCGCTACACCTTGACCGACTACCGCGAGCGCCTGCGCACGGTGCCCGATGTGCGCGAAGCCGTGATCGACAACGCCGGGCACATGCTGCACCATGACCAGCCACAGGCGCTGGCGGCCTTGATGGCCGATTTCCTTACCGGCTGACGCTCACGGACGGCTGCCGCAACGCGCGGCCAGTTCGCGCCAGCGCTGGGCGTAACGCCCGCTGGGGTCGTCTTGCAAGTCGCTGTGGTCCAAGGGCCAGGTTTCCCAACGCTTGTCGCCGCTCAGGGCGTCAAACAGCTCGCGCCCCAGGGCCACGTCGATGGTGCGGTCGCGCTCGCCGTGCCACACCCACACCGGCACCCGCAACTGTCGCGCCGCCGCAGCGGTGTCCATGCGTTGATGGCCCAACGCGGTCACCCCCACGCCCAGCACCCCCGACGAAAACGCCGCCACCCGGGCAAAGCTGGGAAAGCCGCTTTCCAGCACCACACCACACAGCTCGGGCACCTCGCCCACGCGAGCGGCCAGTTGCGCGGCCACCGCCGTGCCCATAGAGTGGCCCACGATCAACCAGCGCTTGTGGCGCGGCCGCAGCTGCTGCCACACCGCCCGAGCGTCGGCGTGGATGCCGGCCTCGTCCGGCAAACCGGGCGCGGACGCGCCCCAGCCCCGGTAATCGGGCGCGTACACCGCCCAGCCGGCATCGACCATGGGCCGCAGCTTGGGCGCGTTGCCCAGCGCGTGGCGGTAGGTTCCGTGCAGGTAGAGCACCGCAGGCACATCGGCACCGGTGGCACCGGCCACCAGCAGCTGCACATCGCCCTTGGGGGTGGGCACCGCGTCGGCCGTGTACCCCAGCTGGGCCACGCCGCTGAGCCAAGCGCTCATCGACAGCGTCTGCGGTTTGTAGACCCGCTCGCGCATCCACACGTCCACCGACGTGCAGCCCGACACCGTGACCGCCACCAGCCACCAGCCCAGCCATCGGATAATTGTGTGTTTTTTTCTTTCGCCAACCGCCATGAAACACCTTGTCTTCGGAACCGCCCTGGCCCTGTGTGGCGCCGCCCACGCTTGGGAAGCCTGCCCGGGCTGGGACACCCAGCAAGCCGAAGGCTCGCGTTATGAACTGTTTGCGTCGCCCTACACCTTTCACTGGTCGCGCAACCCCGAACACAAACCTGTGCGCCTGCTCAGCCTGAGCAAAAACCTGCCCAACGAGCGGTTTTGTGGCGTGAGCCTGTTCACCAACTCGTTTGGCCAGCCCTCAGTCTATGCCTTTGTGGGCAAAACCTGGCCACAGCCGTTTGACCCTTTTCCCAAGGTCTATGGCCGCGTGAGCGCCGGCATCATGTACGGCTATGTGGGTCAATACAAGAACAAAGTGCCACTGAACGTGGGCGGTTTTTCGCCTGGCCTCATCCCCTCGGTGGGCTACCGCTTCACCCCACAAACGAGTGGCGAGATTCAGGTGCTCGGCACGGCGGCGCTGATGTTTGGCATCAACCACCGCTTCTGAATGCGCGCCGGGGCGGCCCATGAGAAAATCCGCGTTTTGGATTTTTTGCAGAAGAACACCATGGAAGCCGAACGCAGCAACGCCATCCGGGCCCAACTCGCCGATCTGTCCGCGCGTGTGATTGAACTCCGGGGGTATCTTTGACTACGATGCCAAAGCCCTAAAGCTCAGCGAAGTCAATTCCGCCCTCGAAGACCCCAAAGTCTGGGACAACCCCAAGCGCGCCCAAGAGCTGGGCAAAGAGAAAAAATCGCTCGAAGACGTGGTGCTGGTGCTCGACCGCCTGAGCGGCGAACTGGCCGACAACACAGAGCTGTTTGAGATGTCTGAGGCCGACGGCGACGACGCCGGCCTCATCACCATCGAAGGCGAAGCGGCCAACATCGCCACCGAGGTGGAAAAGCTCGAATTCCGCCGCATGTTCAACAAGCCGGCCGATCCGCTGAACTGCTTTGTGGACATTCAGGCCGGCGCTGGCGGCACCGAAGCCTGCGACTGGGCCAGCATGCTGCTGCGCCAGTACCTGCGCTACGCTGAACGCAAAGGCTTTAAAGCCACGGTGGAAGAAGAAACCCCGGGCGACACCGCCGGCATCAAAAGCGCCACCATCAAGATCGAGGGCGATTACGCCTTTGGCCTGCTGCGCACCGAAACCGGGGTGCACCGCTTGGTGCGCAAAAGCCCGTTCGACAGCTCGGGCGGGCGCCACACCTCGTTCGCCTCGCTGTTTGTGTATCCCGAGATCGACGACTCGATCGAGATCAACATCAACCCGGCCGATGTGCGCACCGACACCTACCGCGCCAGCGGCGCCGGCGGCCAGCACATCAACAAGACCGACTCGGCGGTGCGCCTGACGCACATTCCCACCGGCATTGTGGTGCAGTGCCAGGACGGCCGCAGCCAGCACAGCAACCGCGACGTGGCTTGGCAGCGCCTGCGCTCGCGCCGGTCCGACTTCGAGATGCGCAAGCGCATGGAGGAGCAACAAAAGCTCGAAGACACCAAGACCGACGTGGGCTGGGGCCACCAGATCCGCAGCTATGTGCTGGACAACAGCCGTATCAAGGACCTGCGCACCAACGTGGAAATTTCTGCCACCCAGAAAGTGCTGGATGGCGACCTCGACGCCTTTATTGAAGCGTCGCTCAAACAAGGGATCTGACCATGCGTGAAGGACAAGCCGCCACCGCCGTTCGCCGCGAGGACTACACCGCACCCGCCTACCTGATCGACACGGTGGACCTCACCTTCGATCTGGACCCGGCCAAAACCCGGGTGCTCAACAAAATGCGCTTGCGCCGCAACCCAGCGGTGCCGCCGCAGGCGCTGCGCCTCGATGGCGCCGACCTGAACCTGGCGCGGGTGCTGGTCAACGGCGCGGGCTGCTCGTTCAAGATGGACGGCGAAACCCTGGTGCTGGAAAACCTGCCCGAAGGCGAGCAGCCTTTTGACTTGGAAATCTTCACCACCTGCATTCCCGAGCGCAACACCCAGCTCATGGGCCTGTATGTGAGCCAAGGTACCTTCTTCCCCCAGTGTGAAGCCGATGGCTTTCGCCGCATCACCTATTTTCTGGACCGCCCGGACGTGATGGCGAGCTACAGCGTCACCCTGCGGGCCGACAAGGCGGCCTATCCGGTGCTGCTGAGCAACGGCAATCTGGTGGAGCAAGGCAACCTGGACGGCGGTCGCCACTTTGCCAAATG
>JBEIEH010000061.1:0-12576 GCA_040383055.1 Burkholderiaceae bacterium | reverse complement strand
GGGGGGGGGGGGGCGGGGGGGGGCGTCCCATGGCCGCCCCACTGGCTGGTCCCCCCCCTCCGCGTGGCCCCACTCACCCGGGCGAACGAAAAAGTCAGTCGATATACCGCAAGCCCTTGGCAGCCAGTGGCTCACGCATCTTGTACATGTCCAGCCCCAGCACCCCGCTGGCCAGCTTGGCGCGCTTTTCGCCTTCAAAACTCTCGCGCTTTTGCGCAGCGGCCAGCGTCTCCACCGCCCGCGCGGCCGGCACACACACCACACCGTCGTCGTCCGCCACGATCACATCGCCCGGCGTCACCAACATGCCCGCGCACACCACTGGAATGTTCACCGAGCCCAGCGTTTCCTTGATGCAACCCTTGCTCGAAATGCACTTGCTCCAGACCGGAAAACCCATCTCGTTGAGCGTCTTCACATCGCGCACACCCGCGTCGATGATGAGCGCCCGCGCCCCCTGGGCCTGAAAGCTCGTCGCCAGCAAATCGCCAAAGTAGCCATCGCCACATTCGGCCGTCACCGCCGCCACCACGATATCGCCCGGACGGATCTGCTCGGCCACCACATGCAGCATCCAGTTGTCGCCGGGCTGCAGCAACACCGTGACCGCTGTGCCGCTGACTTGCACACCGCTCTGGATCGGTCGCATATAGGGCTTCAACAGGCCGACACGGCCCATGGCCTCGTGCACCGTGGCACTGCCCAGCGCGGCCAGGCCGTCGGCGGCGGCGCGGTCGGCGCGGTGAATGTGGCGGTAAACAACGCCCAGTTCGTACATGGTCAGATTCCTTTGGCTGTCAGGGCCGCGTCCAAACGCGGAAACACACGGCGGGCGTTGCCTTCGAACACCTTGTAGCGCTGCTCTTCGCTCAGGTTGGGCGTGGCGAGCACATACCGTTTGGTGTCGTCGTAGTAATGGCCCGTTTCGGGATCGATGCCGCGCACCGCGCCGATCATTTCGCTGGCAAACAGAATGTTGTCGACCGGAATCACTTTGGTGAGCAAGTCGATGCCCGGCTGGTGGTAGACACAGGTGTCGAAGAAGACGTTGTTGAGCAGGTGTTCGCTCAACAGTGGCTTTTTCATCTCCTGCGCCAGCCCCCGGTAGCGGCCCCAGTGGTAAGGCGCGGCGCCGCCACCGTGTGGAATCACAAACTTGAGCGTCGGGAAGTCCTTGAACAGGTCGCCCTGGATCAGCTGCATGATGGCCGTGGTGTCGGCGTTGATGTAGTGCGCGCCGGTGGTGTGAAAGCACGCGTTGCAGCTGGTGCTCACATGGATCATCGCCGGGATGTTGTGCTCCACCATCTTTTCGTAGATGGGGTACCAGTGCGGGTCGGTCAGCGGAGGGCTGGTCCAGTGGCCGCCCGAGGGGTCGGGGTTGAGGTTGATGCCCACCATGCCGTATTGGGTGACGCACTTGTCGATCTCTGCCACACAGGTGGCGGGGTTCACGCCCGGCGACTGCGGCAGCATGGCCGCACCGATAAAGTGGTCAGGAAACAGTTGCGACACCCGAAAGCACAACTCATTGCAAATCGCCGCCCAGGTGGCGGATACCTGAAAGTCGCCAATGTGGTGGGCCATGAAACTGGCGCGCGGGCTGAAGACGGTCAGGTCGCTGCCGCGCTCCTTCATCTTGGCCAGTTGGTTGGTCTCGATGGTTTCGCGCAGTTCGTCGTCGCTGATCTTGAGGTCCGACACCTTGGGCATCAGCGCCGGGTCTTGGATGCCGGCGATCTGGCGGTTGCGCCAGGCCTCCAGGGCCTTGGGCGCGGTGGTGTAGTGGCCATGGACGTCGATGATGAGCGGTGGTCGAGAGTTCATGCAAGGCACCCCAGTAGACAACAACTGCGCCAATTGTGTGCGCGCGCCACACCCATCACAAGACACATAACCCACTAGCAGCTATCCAGCCCTTGGATAGCTCGACCCCGCCATGCCCTGCGCAGATAACAGGTATACCGACCCCATTCTTGGTTGGGCCACGGCACCCCACCAGAATGCGCTGCAGCGAATGGCCGCTGCAACCCACTGGAGATACCCCATGCCCACCTTTGCGCCCATGCGCCGACTGACCACCCTCGCCTGCCTGAGCGCCATCGTGACCATGCCCACCATGGCCTGGGCCCAGGCCTACCCCAGCAAACCGATTCGCCTGGTGGTGCCGTTCACGCCCGGTGGCTCCACCGACATTCTGGCCAGAGCGATCGGACAAGAATTGGGCAAAGCGTGGAACGTATCGGTGGTGGTAGAGAACGTCCCCGGTGCGGGCGGCTCCATCGGTGCGGACCGAGTCGCCAAGGCCGCACCCGACGGCTACACCCTGCTGATGGGCCACATTGGGACATTGGCGGTCAACCCAAGCCTCTATCCCAAACTGCCCTACAACCCGCTCAAAGACTTTGCGCCTGTGGCATGGGTGGCCAACGTGCCCAATGTGCTGGTGCTGCACCCGGCCACCAAAGCGAACTCGATGAAAGAGTTCGTGGCCTTCGCCAAATCCAATCCTGGTCGACTGAACTACGGCTCGGGCGGCAACGGCAGCGCGGCCAACCTGGCCACCGAATACCTGAAGATGCGCACCAACATCTCACTGGTGCACATTCCTTACCGGGGCACCGCGCCCGCGGTGACCGACTTGGTGGCAGGACAAACCCAAGTGCTGTTCACCGGGGTGCCGGCCGTAATTGGCCAAATCCGCAACGGTCAACTCAAGGCGGTGGCGGTGTCGGGCAAACAGCGGGTAGAGGCTTTGCCTGACGTGCCAACAGTGAACGAGGCGCTGGGCATGAACGACTTAGAAGCCGTACAGTGGTACGTCGTGGTGGCCCCCACTGGAACCCCAGCGGAGATCATCAGCAAACTCAATGAAGGCATCAATGCCGCGCTGAATTCGACCGAACTCAAACGCCGTTTGAGCGCCGAAGGTGCGGTCGCCAACCCGACCACACCAGCGGCGTTTGGTCGCTACATCGCCAGCGAAATCGAACGCTGGAAACCGGTGATCACCTCGGGCCGGGTGAAGGCCGACTGATATCCGAACAGAGCCAGTCCGTCACGTGTCGTTGGCGGCTGGCCGAGCGGCCAGCAGCGCGTCTGCAAAACCCTGCCAGGGCGCTGCTTGGGCCAACGGGCCGAAGGCACCTGTCGTCGCTTGGTCGGCCATCCAGTCGTCTTTGACGGCGATGGCGCTGGCCATGAAGGGCGTAAAACCGGCCTCGCGAACGGTGTTGGCCACTTCGCGCATTTCTTCGGCCCGGCGCCGGCCGTGCTGGGCCACACGGCTGAAAAAGTAAGCGCCTTGCCCGCTCCAGTCGATACCGGGAAAGGTTTCTTGCAGGGTGGCGATCATCGCGTCTTCCACGCCGTAATGCCGGGCGGCGGTGTAGCTCTCGATCACCAGCGCCTCCAGCCCTTTGATCATGACGCTGCGGCACATTTTGGTGGCCGATGCCACCCCAAGGCGCTCACTGGCCACCTCGGTGCGCATGCCCAGCGCCGCCAGCAGCGGCTGAAGATCGGACGCGTGTGGGCCACCCAGCAACATGGGCACGGCCACACCGTGGGGCGGCACCGATGTCATGACACCAGCCTCCACATAACGCCCGCCCACGCCGTGAATGCAGCGCGCCGCCGCCAGCTTGGTGCCAGGCGAGGCGGAATTGAGATCGAGCACCCAGGTGTCCGGGCGCAGATGGGCCGCCAGATCGTGCGCCACCGCCAGCGTCTGGCTGGCGGTGACAGCCGAGATCACCAGATCGGCGTGTTCGCACAGCTCGGCCACACTCGCACAAGCCACCACACCTTGCACGGTAGGTCGACCGACCAAGCGCTGGCGCTGCTCGGGATCGGCGAGCTTGGCATCCCAAGCGCCAACCCACGGCACCCGCGGGCACAGCGCGGTGCTGAAGATGCCACCAACTTCACCCCAACCGAGCACCCCAACCCGCAGGTGGCTCACATCCGGTGCGCTCATTGTTTGGGCACCCCGGCTTTGTCGATCACCGCGCCCCAACGCTTGATGTCGGCGGCCAGCAGCTGTGCGGCCTCGTCGGGCGTGCTGGGATCGGCGTCTATGTTCAGGTCGGCGAGTTTTTTGCGGACGTCGGGTTTGACCAAGGCCGCCGCCACCTCTTTGTTCAGCCTGTCAATCACCGCGCGCGGGGTTTTGGCGGGGGCTGCGAGGCCGTTCCACGACGAGGCCTGGAAGGCTGGCAAGCCAGCCTCGGCCGTGGTGGGCACATCGGGCAGTGCGGTGGAGCGGCGCTTGCCCGTCACAGCCAGCGCACGCAGGGCTCCGCCTTTGACCTGACCGAGCACCGGCCCCAAAATTTCGACCCCGGCGTCCACCTGCTTGCCGCGCAGGGCGCCCACCAAAGCGGGTGTGCCGTTGAACGGCACCACTTGGGCGTTCAGCTCGGCGCTGGACTTGAGCAGCTCGGCCGCCAAGTTTTGGGTGCTGCCCACGTTGATGCTGCCGATGTTGAGCTTGCCAGGGTTGTTGCGCGCGTGGGCCAGCAGGTCGCCCAGGGTCTTGAACGGCGACTCCGCCGGCACCACCACCGCCAAGTCAAATGTGCCAATGGTCGAGACCGGCGCGAAATCCCGCAGGGTGTCGTAAGGCAGGCTCTTGAACAAGCTGGCGGTGACCGCCGTGCCGTTGGACATCAAGAAAAGCGTATGGCCATCGGGCTCGGCCTTGGCCACGGTGTCGGCCGCCACCACACCACCCGCACCGGGCCGGTTCTCGATGTTCACCGGCTGGCCCAGCGATTGCGCCATCTCGGCGGCCACGATGCGAGCAGTGAGGTCGCCGGCACCCCCAGCGGCAAACGGCACCACGATGCGCAACGGTTTGGACGGAAAGGTCTGCGCCAGCGCGGTGGAAGCCCAAGGCGCAAGGCCCACCGCCAGCAGTGTGGCGGCCAGGGTGCGGCGGGTGAACAGAGGTCTCATGGTGTCTCCTGTGGGTGTTGAATCAAAACGGTGTCAGATCGGGGCCATGCCCTGCTCGGTTTTGGCGGGCGTGGCGGCGGGCGACGCCACATAGGCCAGCACAGCCTGCGCTTGGGCCTGGCGCTCGGTGTCGGTGCAAGCGCTGGCGATGGCTCCGGCAAAAACGGTGTCGATGGCGACCTCAGGCGGCATAGGCCCGACGATGGCGATGCCGGGCAAATGCAGAAGCTCGGACAACTGCTGAAAGCCCAGCGCGACCTGCCCCTGCGCAATCAGCTGCGCCACGGGCACACCAGGGGGCGCCTGCACCAAGCGATCGCCCAAGACGGCGCGCGCACCCCCAGCGCTCCAACCAGGCCAGCAAGGCCTGGCCGCTGGGACCAGTGGAATAACCAATGGTGGGCGCCGCCAGCACCGCTGCGCGCAGCGCACCTTCGCTGCCAATATCGGGCTGCGGCGCATCGGCCGCCACAGCCACCGCCACTTGAGAGCGCATCAGTCCCACCACGGTGTCGGCGCGCACATGGCCTGCAGCGGCCAGTTGGGCCAAGGCGTCATGGGCCAGAAACACCAAGTCAAACGGTTCACCGGCCTGCACACGGCGCGCAGCGTCCACCCCACCCACCGACTCCACCTGCCAAGGCGCCCCGCCCTGCGAGCACCAAGCCTGGGACAAAACGGCCAACACCTGGCGGGTGGCCATGGAGGAAATGGCGCGCAAAGGCGCATATGTGGGGTTCATGAGCCGATTCTGTGGTGACGCCAATAACCTCACAAGTTGAATACCGTACTATTTGTCATTCCACCTTGTTATGACCGAGCGCGTCACCCACTGCCCCCATGGACCTGAAACAGCTTGAGTACTTTGTGCGTGTGGCCGAACTGGGCAGCTTCACCCGCGCCGCCCAAGCGCTGGACGTGGCGCAGCCCGCCTTGTCGCGGCAAATCCGGCTGTTGGAAGTCGAGTTGCGGCAAACCTTGCTGACCCGCAATGGGCGCGGCGCCCTGCCCACCGAAGCCGGCAAGCTCTTGCTCGAGCATGGGCGCGGCATCCTGCACCAAGTGGCGCGCGCTCGCGAAGAGCTGGGCCGGGTGCGCGGCGCGCTGGCGGGCCGGGTGGCGATTGGCCTACCGCCCAGCTTGGCCAGGGTGCTGACCGTGCCGCTGACGCGCGCGTTTCGCGCCCAACTGCCCGAGGCCAGCCTGTCGATCACCGAAGGCCTGTCGGCCCACATGCAAGAGTGGCTGGTGACCGGTCGGCTGGACATTGCGGTGCTCTACAACGCCCAACCGTCGGGCGATGTGGAACTCACACCGCTGCACGAAGAAGAGTTGTTGCTGGTGGAGGCCAGACCCGCTGGTCTGTCGCAAGCCGAGGAGCCCCCGGCGGTGGTGAGTCTGCAAGCGGTGGCTGAGCGGCCATTGGTGATTCCCAGCCGTCCCAATGCTGTGCGCATGCAGGTGGAAGCCGAGTTGGCCAACCTGGGCCTGCGCCCCCAAGTGGCGCTGGAAATCGACGGTGTATCGGCCATTCTGGATCTGGTGGCCGACGGTGCGGGCGCAGCGGTGTTGTCGCGCAATGCGGTGGCCAATTCGATCAAACCCTCGGCTTATCGGCTGAGATCCCTGAAGCCGGCGCTGTTCAGCCGCCTGAGCCTGGCCACGAGCGCGGCACGACCCAACACCCTGACCCAACAAGCCACACTGGCGCTGATTCAGGAGCGCCTGCGGGAGATCAAGCAAACGCCCTGACTCAGCCCCATGCAACAGCCGCCGCGTGGGTCAGCCCACAAACTGCACCAGCCACAGCGAGATCGGCGGGAAGGTCAACAGCAACAAGGCGCGGCACACGTCGCTGATCAAGAAGGGCATGACGCCCTTGTAGCTTTCCTGAATCGGCACGTCTTTGGCCATGCCGTTGACCACATACACATTGAGCCCCACCGGCGGTGCCAGCAGACCAAAACCCACCGTCATCAGCACCATGATGCCGAACCAGATGGCGGTCATCTCCGAGGTCATGCCAAAGTCCAGCGCCATCACCATCGGGAAAAAGATGGGAATGGTCAGCAAGATCATGGACAGCTCGTCCATCACCGCACCCAGCACCACATAAAACAACAGGATCGCGCTCACCACCTCGGCCAATTGGGCCGGCACTTGCGTCAGCGCCAACGACGCGTTCATCAGATCGGCGCCCAAAAAGATCAAGAAAATCATGGCGCTGCTTTCGGCGGTGGCGTAAAAGCAGTGCTTCATCTTGGCCCAGGTCAGTTCGCGTTTGAGCAAAGCCGCCAAGAAAGTGGCGGCGGTGCCCACACCTGCCCCTTCGGTGGGGGTGAACAAGCCACCGTAGATGCCACCGAACACGATCAGGAAGATGCTGGCGATCGGCAACACATTGAGCACCGTGCGGGTGGTCAATGCCGGCACATCGTCGTGCTCCGGTGCGTGGCCAGGCACCCAACGCACATACACCGCAATCGCGATCATGTAGCCTAGCATGGCGATCACACCGGGAATCATGGCCGCCGCAAACAGTTTGGCGATGTTTTGCTCGGTCAAGATGGCGTAGATGACCAATGGCACCGAAGGTGGAATCAAAATGCCCAAGGTGCCGCCCGCAGCCAGCGTCCCGGTCGCAAGACGCCCCGAATAGCCGTGGCGCTTCATCTCAGGCAGTGCCACCGAGGTGATGGTGGCAGCGGTGGCCACCGACGATCCACAAATCGCACCAAACGCCGCACTGGCCATGACCGCTGCCATGGCCAAGCCGCCTTTGAAACGGGCCATGACCACGCTGGCGAATTCAAACAAGGCCTTGGAAATGCCGCCCTGGGTGGCGAAGTTGCCCATCAGAATGAACAGCGGAATCACCGACAGGTCGTAGCTGGCCAGCCGCGCATAAGCCAAGCCATTGAGGTTGTTAAAAAACGGCAGCGAACCCACCTGGTACAGGTAGCCAAAACAACCCGCCGCGAACATGGACACCGCAATCGGCACCCGCACCGCCATCAGGATCAACATGACGGCAAAAATGGAACCGGCCAACATCAAAGGCGTCATGCCACTTCTCCCTCATTGCCCCAGCCTGCGGCTTGTGCCAGACCAATCAAAGCGGCCAGCACCAGCGGCGGCACCATGCCGGCGTAAGCCACCCACTCGGGAAAACCCAGCATCATGGTGGTGGTCTGTGATTGGTAGGAATTGAGGGCCCCGATGGTGGTGCGCCAAGCCAGCAAGCCCATCATCAAACCCACCAGCAAAGCGCCCAAACGGTCCATGCCAGACTTGGCCACCGAGGAGGCTTTGGCAGTAAAGAAATCCACAATGATATGCCCGCGCCGCATCTGCGCCCATGGCATGAACAACGCCACCGCGACACCAGTGCTCACCGCCGTCAGTTCGTAATCACCCACCAGCGACGCGCCCGTGGTGTTGCGCCCCAACAAGCTCGCGCAGGTCACCAGGGTGATGAACGTCATCAAGGCGCCAGCCAGCAAGGCGCAGACCTTGGCCAAATATTCAAAGGACTTCACTCAGCGCTCCCTCATCCAAAGAAAAGCCCGCCACTGTATCCCACAGGGACACCGCAGCGGGCTGCTTTAACGGTCAACTCACTTGTTGTACTTGGCGATCGCTGCCTTGGCGTCGGCCAACAATCGATCGCCGTCGATGCCCTTGGACTTGACCTCCTTGAGCCAGTCGTCGGCCACAGTTGATGCCGTGCGGCGCCAGCGCTGCGTCTCGGCAGCGTCCAAGGTGACGATGCGGTTGCCGGCCTTTTCGGCAATGGCACGGCCTTCCTTGTCGCCCTCGTCCATGGCTTTGCCAAACATGGCAGCGGCCACCAAACCGGAGTTGTTGTCGATCACTTTTTTCAGATCTGCTGGCAGCTTGTCGTAGCTGGCCTTGTTCATCGACACCGCAAAGGTCTGGGTGTAGAGCCCGGTGGGCCCGTAGAAGGTGGTGTGGTTCTTCACCAGCTCATGCACCTTAAGCGATGGCGCCACTTCCCACGGAATGGTGGTGCCTTCGATCACCCCTTTGGACAGCGACTCGGTCACCGCTGGCACCGGCATGCCCACCGGCGTGGCGCCCAATTTGGTGAGCATGTTGTTGATGATGCGCGAACCGCCACGCACCTTCATGCCCTGCAGGCTTTCCAGACCGGTGATCGGGTTCTTGGTGTGAAAGAAGCCAGGCCCGTGGGTGTGCACCGCGATCAGCTTCACGTCCTTGAATTCGTCTTGGGCGTTCTTTTGCACATATTCCCAAATGGCTTGTGACGAAGCCTCAGCAGAGCCGGTCATGAACGGCAGCTCAAACACCTCGGTCTTGGGGAAGCGGCCCGGGGTGTAGCCCAGCACCGTCCAGGTGAGATCGACCACGCCGTCTTTGGCCTGATCAAACAGCTGCGGTGGCGCACCACCGAGCTGCATGGCGTTGAAGAGCTGGATTTTGAGTTTGCCGCCCGACTCACTCTCCACCTTTTTGATCCAAGGCACGATGGCCTTGGCCGGGATGGTGGCCTGCGGTGGCAGCATCTGGTGAAAACGCAGGGTCACGGTTTGGGCCAAGGCCGGCAGGCTCATCGACAGCGCGGCGGCGGCGCCCACACCGATGAGAGCGGCGCGGCGGGTGAAAGTGGTCATGGGGTTCTCCGGTATGGGTGGCAAAGACGAGGCTTCACAGATGAATCCACTTGGCCAGTGTGCGCCCAAGACCCCTCGACCTGAGGGGATGAAAACCCCAAGAGGGGGGGTCAAACAGCTATTCCAAATTGATATGGAAATCGCTTTTGAATGCCAAAGGTTGCTGTCTGACCCCGGCCAAAAGCTCACAGGCCGAGCAGGCGCACCGCGTTGTCTTTCAGGATGCCAGGCATCACCTCGGGCTTAAAACCCGCGATTTCAAAGTCCTTCATCCAGCGTTCTGGCGTGATGAGCGGAAAGTCGCTACCAAACAGCACCCTGTCTTTGAGCAAGGTGTTGGCGTACTGGATCAGCTGCTTGGGAAAGTACTTGGGGCTCCAGCCCGATAGATCCATCCACACATTGGGTTTGTGCAAAGCGAGCGAAATCGCCTCGTCCTGCCAAGGCCAGCTCGGGTGCGCCATGACGATCTGCATGTCCGGAAAATCGATGGCCACGTCTTCGAGCAGCATGGGGTTGCTGTGTTGGAGCCGCAAGCCACCACCACAGCGCATGCCCGACCCGATGCCGCTGTGTCCGGTGTGGAAGATGGCCGGCAGCTTGTGCGCGTGGATCACCTCGTAAATCGGCCACGCCATGCGGTCGTAGGGGTGGTAGCCCTGCACCGTGGGGTGAAACTTAAAGCCCTTGACGCCCTCCTCGCGGATCAGCCGCTCGGCCTCGCGCGCGCCCATCTTGCCTTTGTGGGGGTCGATGCTGGCAAACGCGATCATCATGTCGCTGTTCTCGCGCGCGGCCTGGGCGATTTCCTCGTTCGGAATGCGCCGCCGTCCGAGCTGCGCCTCGCTGTCGACGGTGAACATCACCAGCCCAATCTTGCGCTCGCGGTAATAGGCCACCGTCTCGGCAATCGTCGGGCGACGGTCGCTGCCAAAGTACTTGTCGGCGGCGCGGTCGTATTCCTCGCCATAGTTGTCAAACGGGTTCCAACAGCTCACCTCGGCGTGGGTGTGCATGTCGATGGCGATCAGGTCTTGGTGTTGCATGGTGTGTCTCCTGAGTTGGATCAAACCGCGAACGCGCCCGCTCACCACCTAGGGAAAGTCCTAGCGAAGGTGTTGAGGCCTGCGCCCACAATATAGTTATTGAATATAACTTTAATTCCCCCTCCCCCTCAGGACACCCCATGACACACCCTTTGCTTGAACGCGCCGCCAGCCGCGGCGTGACCCTGGACATGCACGGCGCGGTGGCCCTGGTCACCTTGCGCCGCCCCGCCAAACGCAACGCACTGAGCGACGGCCTGATCGAAGCGCTGCGCGACACCTTTCAAAACCTGCCCGCCGAAGCGCGCGCGGCGGTGATCGCTGGCGAAGGCGACCACTTCTGCGCCGGGCTCGATTTGTCCGAACTCAAAGAGCGCGACGCGGGTGAAGGCCTGCACCATTCGCGCAGCTGGCACGTGGCGCTGGACGCCATCCAGTTCGGCCCTGTGCCGGTGGTGGCGGCCCTGCACGGCGCTGTGGTGGGCGGCGGGCTGGAGCTGGCCAGCGCCAGCCACATCCGGGGGGCCGACGACGGCGCGTTTTACGCGCTGCCCGAGGGCACACGCGGCATCTTCGTGGGTGGTGGCGGTTCGGTGCGCATTCCCAAGCTGATCGGGGTGGCCCGCATGACCGACATGATGCTGACCGGTCGTGTATACAACGCCACCGACGGCGAGCGCCTGGGCTTTGCACAATACCTGGTGCCGGCCGGCGAAGCGCTGAACAAGGCCTTGGAGCTGGCCACCCGCATCGCGACCAACGCGCCGCTGACCAATTACGCCCTGATGCACGCGCTGCCGCGCATCGCCGAACAACCGGCCGACCACGGCTTGCTGACGGAGGCGCTGATTTCATCCATCGCCCAATCGGCGCCCGAGGCCAAAGCCCGGGTCCGCGCCTTCCTAGAAGGCAAAGCGGCCAAGGTGCAAAAAAGCGACTGACAAAGAGCGACTGAAGTCGCCGCCCCCACCACCCCGAGGAGACACACCATGCCCACCCCCCGTTTTCGTCTGCTGGCCTTTGGCGTGACCCGCGTGAGCCTGCGCGACGGCGCAGCCGGCACCCGCTACCTGCGCGCCGAACAAGACCTGCTGCCCTACCCCGATCGCCTGACCGACCGGCTGCAGCACTGGGCCCAAGTCAAGCCCGCCCACACCTTCATGGCGCGCCGGACCAAGCAAGCCGATGGCACGCTCGGTGACTGGACCCATGTGAGCTATGGCCAGGCGTGGGGCACCGCGCGCCGGATCGCACAAGGCCTGATCGACCGGGGGCTGAACGCCGAACGGCCAGTGGCCATCTTGAGCGAAAACAGCCTAGAACACGCGCTGCTGGCGCTGGGCTGCCTGATCGCAGGTGTGCCGTTTACCCCGGTCTCACCGCCCTATTCGCTCATCAGCGTGGACTACGACAAGCTCAAGCATGTGCTGCGCACGGTCACGCCCGGCTTGGTGTTTGCGCAAGACGCGCGTTACGCCAAAGCCATTGCCGCTGCGGTGGACAGCGGCACCGAGGTGGTGCTGGCCGAAGGCGGGGTGGACGGGCGCACCACCTCCCCGTTTGCCGACCTCTGCGCCAGCGCCGACAGCGCGGCGGTGGACGCGGCCATGGAGGCCACCGGGCCCGACACCATCGCCAAATTTCTGTTCACCAGCGGCTCAACCAAACTGCCCAAGGCGGTCATCAACACCCACCGCATGTGGTGCGCCAACCAGCAGCAAATGACGCAGTCCATGCCGGTGCTGGCCGACGGCGATTTGGTGCTGGTGGACTGGCTGCCATGGAACCACACCTTTGGCGGCAACCACAACTTTGGCATGACGGTGTTCCACGGTGGCACCCTGTACATCGACGACGGCAAACCCACCCCCGCGCTCATGCACGAGACACTGCGCAACCTGCGCGAGATCGCGCCC
>JBEIEH010000060.1:0-12891 GCA_040383055.1 Burkholderiaceae bacterium | reverse complement strand
CTTCGCGGCTTCCCCCCTGAAGGGAGGACGCACCCTGTGGCCTGGCGAAGCCAGTTCCACGGGTGCCCTGGCACAGACACCTCGCTCCGGACACATCTTATGAGCCATTCTTCATTCTCCTGGGCGCGCCTGGTGGTGTACAGCGCGCTTCTGTTGGCGGCGCTATTCTTTCTGGCGCCGCTGTATGTGATGTTGGTCACCTCGTTCAAAACGGCCGAGGAGATCCGCGCTGGCAACCTGCTGGCCTTGCCCAGCGCTTTGCGCTGGGACGCGTGGTCGGCGGCCTGGGGCAGCGCTTGCACCGGGGTGGATTGCGCCGGCCTCAAGCCCTTTTTTATGAACTCGGTGGTGATGACGGTGCCGGCCGTGCTTCTGTCCACCGCCTGGGGGGCGCTCAACGGCTATGTGCTGAGCCTGTGGAAGTTCCGTGGCTCAGAGGTGCTGTTTGGCTTTTTGCTGTTTGGTGTGTTCATGCCTTTTCAGGTGGTGCTGCTGCCCATGAGCCAGGTGCTGGGCTGGCTGGGCTTGTCCAGCTCCATCGCAGGGCTGGTGCTGGTGCACCTGCTGGCCGGCATGGCGGGCACCACGCTGTTTTTCCGCAACTTTTATGTCGCGATGCCGGCCGAGCTGATCAACGCCGCGCGCATCGACGGCGCGGGTTTTTGGCGCATCTTCTGGCGCATCATTTTCCCGATGAGCACTCCCATTTTGATGGTCACGCTCATTTGGCAGTTCACCAACATTTGGAACGACTTCCTGTTTGGTGTGGCCTTCAGCGGCGCCGACAGCAAGCCCATCACCGTGGGCCTGAACAACCTGGCCAACACCTCCAGCAGCGTCAAGGCCTACAACGTGGACATGGCCGCCGCGCTCATCGCCGGCCTGCCCACCATGATCGTCTACATGCTCGCCGGTCAGTACTTCGTGCGGGGTCTGACCGCCGGCGCCGTCAAAGGATAAGGAACTTCCACCATGGCCAGCTCATTGGAAATCAAAGGCATCAACAAACGTTTTGGCAAGGGCGACAAGCAGGTCGAGGTGCTCAAGAGCATCGACGTCACCGTTCAGCCTGGCGAATTCCTCATCTTGGTCGGCCCATCGGGCTGCGGCAAGTCCACCTTGCTCAACATCATTGCGGGCTTGGAAGAGCCCAGCGGCGGTGAGCTGTGCATTGGCGGTCGCAATGTGGTGGGTGTGCCCCCTGCGCAGCGCGACATCGCCATGGTGTTTCAGAGCTACGCGCTCTACCCCACCATGACGGTGGCCGACAACATCGGTTTTGCGCTGGAAATGCGCAACGTGCCCAAGCCCGAGCGGCAGCGCCGCATCAATGAGGTGGCGCGCATGCTGCAAATGGAGCACCTGCTCGACCGCAAACCCAGCCAGCTCTCGGGCGGTCAGCGACAGCGGGTGGCCATGGGCCGCGCATTGGCGCGCGAGCCACAGCTGTTTTTGTTCGACGAGCCGCTGTCCAACCTCGACGCCAAGCTGCGGGTCGAGATGCGCGCCGAAATCAAACGCCTGCATCAAGCCAGCGGCATCACCAGCGTGTACGTGACCCATGACCAGATCGAGGCCATGACCCTGGGCAGCCGCATCGCGGTGATGAAGGGCGGCGTGCTGCAACAGCTCGGCACACCCGACGACATCTACAACCGCCCGGCCAACACCTATGTGGCCACTTTTATTGGTTCACCCACCATGAACTTGGTGGCGGGGCAAGCGGGTGCGCGCGCTTTTGCGGTGGCCGGTGCCGCTTTGCCCACATCGGCACCCAGTGCGGCGCAGACACTGGGTCTGCGACCCGAGCATGTGGCCTTGGCCGATGCCGACGGTGCGGCCTGGCGCGGTGAGGTCAGTGTGGTCGAACCCACCGGTGCCGACACCTATGTGGTGGTCCACACCGACGCCGGTGATGTGACGGTGCGCACCGCGCCGGGCACGCCCGCGCGCCCGGGCCAAACCGTGGGGCTGGCACCGAACTGGGCACAAGCGCATTGGTTCGACACCCAAGGTGAGCGGCTGAGCGTGTGATCGCCGCCGGGTTGCTCAGTCTCTAGGTTCTCCCCGCAGGCGCAGCACCACCCGCAGGCCCTGGGGTTGGCGCCCTTCGGCCTTCGCGTCGCCGCCGTGGCGGCGGGCGATTTCGCGCACGATGGCCAGGCCCAGGCCACAACCGCCGGCTTGGGTGCTGGCGCGCCAAAAGCGCTGAAACACCTGGGCGCGGTCGACCTCGCTCAGGCCCGGGCCGTTGTCCTCCACCGCCAGTGTCCAGCCCTGCCCATCGGCGCGCACCCGCAGCGTCACCTCGCTGCCGCGCGGGGTGTAGCGCAAGGCGTTGTCGATCAGGTTGTGCATGGCCTCGCGCAGCTGCAGAGCGTCGCCTTGCATGGGGGCGCTGTCCTCGCCTTCGTAGCCCAAGTCCACGCCCGCTGCCAGTGCCTTGGGTGTCCACTCGCGCGCCACCTCACGCGCCAGCGCGGCGAGGTCCAGTGGCTCCATCTGGCAGTGGCTTTCCGAGCGCGCCAGCGTCAGCAGCTGGTGCACCAGGTGGGCGCTGCGCTCGGCGCCGGTGAGCACCTTGGCCAGCCGTTCCTTGAGCGCCGGGTCGTTGGTTTCGATCTGGGCGATTTGCGCTTGGCTGATCAGTCCAGCCAACGGTGTGCGCAGCTGGTGCGCCGCGTCGTTCAAGAAGCGCTTTTCCTGGTTCACGCTGCGTTGCACCTCGGCCAGCAGCTCGTTGATCGCACCCACCAACGCGTGCACCTCGCTGGGCGATTGGGTCAGCTCAATCGGCGTCAGCGCGTTCACGGTGCGATGTTCGAGCTGGTCGGTGAGCTTCTTCAAGGGCGACAGACCCCGCCGTACGCCCGCGTAAACCAGCGCGCTCAGCACACCCCCGAGCAGCAGCAAGGGCAGCAGGGTGTCGATCACCAGCTGGCGCGCGATGCGTTGCTGCGCCGCCAGGCTTTTGCCGACCTGCACCCGCAACAGGCGCTGCGGTTCTGGTTCGCCATAGGCCACATCGATCACGCCAATGCGCATCGGCTGTCCGTCCACCACCGCGTCGTGGTGGGTGGCCTCACCGACCGCAGCGGGTCGCGTGGGCGGCGGCAGGCGCTTGTTGCCCAGCAAAAACTGGCCCGGTGGTGACGACACCATGTACACCAGCCGGTCGTTGGGGTCTTGCTCCAGCACGTCTTGTGCGGCTTTGGGAAAGTCCACCAGCAGGCCTGAGCCGATCGGTTTGACCTGCCGCGCCAGCGCCCGCACCGATTGGGTGAGCGCCTGGTCGATGCTGGACTCGGCCGCCGACAGCGCGATGCGGTAGGCCATCAGGCCGCCCACCGCCCACAACACCAACTGGGGCAAGAGCAACCAGATCAGCAGCTGCCGCCGCAGCGACAAGCGGGGCGCCAAGGCCGATGGTGTGTCCGTCACAGCCCGGCTTTCAAGCGGGTGCGGTGCCGCTCTGCCATTCCAGCAGATAGCCCAGCCCTCGGATGTTGCGCACCTGGATGGGCGCGTTGGCGAGCTTGCGGCGCAAGCGGTGCACATACACCTCCAGCGCGTTGGAGTTCGCGCCCGCTTCGCCCGGCTCGTCGGCCTGCCAGGCCGCGATCACCGCTTCGCGGCTCACCACTTGGCCACCCGAGTGCATCAGCAGCCCGAGCAGCACCCATTCGCGGCGCGTCAGTTCAATGGGCTCGCCATCGAGCCATGCGCGCGGCAGTTCGTTGTCGCGCCGCAGCCGGCTGTTGGACGGTTCGCTGGACGCTGGGGTGGCCGCACCCACCGGCGGCAGACGCGAGCGGCGCAGCAAGGCCTGCAAGCGCGCCAGCAGTTCGTCCATGCTGAAGGGTTTGGTGAGGTAGTCGTCTGCCCCGGCGTTGAGGCCGGCCACCCGGTCTTCCACGCCGTCGCGCGCGGTGAGGATGAGCACCGGCAGCGCCGGTTCGTCCACCCGCAGCCGGCGCAGCACCTCCAGGCCGTCCACCTGGGGCAAGCCGAGGTCGAGCACCATGCCGTCAAAACGGTGTTGTGCCAGACGCTCCAGCGCCAGTTGGCCGTCTTCGGCCAAGCTCAGGCTGTGGCCCGCTTGGCGCAGCTGCGCCTGCAGGCCATCGCGCAGCAGTTCATCGTCTTCCACCAGCAGCAAATGGGCCATGGCGGCGATTATCCGGCGGCGCCACCGGCTGCGATGGCGGCGATGGCACGTTCTCGTTCGGCGTCCACCGCCCGGGCGATCTGCGGTCCTTTGGCACCTTGGGCGCTGGCGCGTTGCGCCACGGCGCCCGCGTCCACCGCCAGCGCCGCGCGCAGGGCCTGTTGCAGGCGTTCGGCCTGGGGGTAGGGTGTGTCGTGCAGGCCGAGGCGTCCGCGCGCGTCGCATTCGCAGGCCAGCAAGGCCTCGGCGAAGCGCTCGGGCCGGCGCAGGGCGTCGCAGCGCTGCAGCAGGCGCAACGTGGCCGCTGGCGACAGGTCCAGGCTGCGGTGGATATTCCCGTGCTCCATGGCCACCACATCGGCCAGCTCAGCGCAGTCGCGCGGCACCCGCCAGCGCTGCGCCAACGCGGCCACCAGCTTCGCGCTGCGGACTTCGTGGCCAATGTGGCGGGGCAGCACATCGGCCGGCGTGGTGCCTTTGCCCAGGTCGTGCCCCAGACACGCGAAGCGCACCGTCAGCGGCGCGTGCAGGCGGGCGGCCATGTCGAGCACCATCATCGCGTGCACACCGGTGTCCACCTCGGGGTGGTATTCGGCGCGCTGGGGCACACCCCACAGGCGGTCGAGTTCGGGCAAGAGCCGCGCCAGCGCGCCGCAGCTGCGCAAGACCTCAAACAGGCGACTCGGCCGCGCTTCCTGCAGCCCGCGCGACACTTCTTGCCACACACGCTCGGGCACCAGGTGGTCCACCTCGCCCGCGTCCACCATGGTGCGCATCAGCGCCAGTGTCTCGTCGGCTACGGTGAAGTGGGGCCAGCGAGCGGCAAAACGCGCCAGCCGCAAGATGCGCACGGGGTCTTCTGCAAAAGCGGCGGTGACGTGGCGCAGCACGCCGGCGCGCAGGTCGGCCAAGCCCTGAAAAGGGTCGATCAGTTGTGTGGCGTCGAACGCTTGCGCCCGATCGGCGGGCACCGCCATGGCGTTGATGGTCAGGTCGCGGCGTGCCAAGTCGTCTTCTAACGTGACGCTGGGGTCGGCGTGCACCACAAAGCCGTGGTAGCCCGGCGCGGTTTTGCGCTCGGTGCGGGCGAGCGCGTATTCCTCGCGGCTTTGCGGGTGCAAAAACACCGGAAAGTCGCGCCCCACGGGTGTGTAGCCCTGGGCCATCAGCGACTCAGGGGTGGCGCCGACCACCACCCAGTCGCGGTCACCGCCCATCTGGCCCATGAGGGCGTCGCGCACCGCGCCACCCACCAAATACACCTGCATGCGGGTCTTTCAGTCGCGGCCCAGGCGGTAGGGCTCTTCAAAGTCCAAGAAGTCGGCTTCTTGCAGGGCCTCATCCACCCACGCGGCCACCCCTGGCAAGGCCAGCACACGGTCCACATAGGCGGCGATGTCCGCTGGCAGCGGCAAACCGTAGGTGCGCAGGCGGCTGCACACCGGCGCGAAATAGGCGTCGGCCACGGTGAAATGGCCAAACAGCAGGGGTGCGCTGCCATCGGCCATGCGGGTGGGCTGGGCCGCCAGCAGCTCTCCCCACAGGCCACACAGGCGGGCCACGTCGGCGCGCACGGCGGCCTGATCGCGCCACACCAGCTGGCCAATGTGCGGCAGCCGCGCTTCGATGTTCATTGGGCAATGGCTGCGCAGCGCGGTGAAGCCGCTGTGCATCTCTGCGCACACGCTGCGGGCGCGCGCGCGTTGCCAGCGGTCGGCGGGCCAGAGTTGTGCTTCGGGAAAAGCCTCGGCCACAAACTCGGCAATTGCCAGCGTGTCCCAAATCGGAAAACCGTCGGCCACCAGCACCGGCACCTTGCCCACCGGGTTGAGCGCTTTGACGGTGTGTTTGAAACGCGAGTCGGCGGCAAAGCTGTCGAATCGCACCATCACTTCTTCAAACGGGATGCCGGCCTGCTTGAGCAGCACCCAGGGGCGCATGGACCAGGACGAATAGTTTTTGTTGCCGATGTAGAGCTGCAGAGTCATGGGGGGCTTTCAGGCGTAGCGTTCCAGAATTTGGGTGGTGCGCTCGACGTCGCGCAAGGTGCTGTCGCTGGTGTCGCCCACTGCCTCGATCATCGAGCACGCCATCATGCGGTAGAAGGTTTTGTCCATGGCTTTGCGGGCGGCGGCCATTTGCTGCGCCACGTCTTCGCACGAGCGGCCACTCTCCACCATGTCGATCAAGCCACGCACCTGGCCTTCGATGCGTTTGAGCCGGTTGACCACGTCGCGCTGGTGTTCGCTGCGGTGGGTGCTGGTGGGATGGGGGACGTCTTGTGGGGCCATGGGGTGCCTTTGCAAATGGGATGAGGCAGTGTGCCAAAAAACGGCGGGTGGGGCATCCGGTCTCGCCCGGGTGGCCTTGGGGCAGTGGTTCGCGCGTAGCGCGCCGGTCAACGGCGATGCGCGGCGAGGTACTGCGGCGCCACGGTGTGCACGCTGGCGGCGTGGATGCCCAGGCTCTCAAGGCCGGGCAGCGCCGGGTCGGCGATGTTGGGGGTTCGCATGGCGTCGAGGTTGTCCCGGCTCATCAAGGGCTCGCCCGGCATCAGCTCCATGGCCATGGCCTGCAAGCGACCCATCCAGTCGGGCAGGGGCAGCACCGGGCGCTGCCGGCTGCCGTGGCGGCCGGCCAAGCGCACCAGGTCGGCCAGGGTCAGCACCTCGGGGCCAGCGCACTGCACCACCGGATGCACCTGCGGCGCCAAGGCGCTGTGCAGCACCGCTTGGGCCACATCGTCCACCCACACCGGTTGAAAGCGCGCCTGGGCGCCGGCCAGCGGCATCAGTGGCGCCAAGC
This sequence comes from Burkholderiaceae bacterium, assembly GCA_040383055.1. Lineage (GTDB taxonomy): Bacteria > Pseudomonadota > Gammaproteobacteria > Burkholderiales > Burkholderiaceae_C > Hydrogenophaga. The sequence goes on along the minus strand of JBEIEH010000060.1, from coordinate 5,918 downwards.
GCTGCAGTTGAGCAAACAGATTCAGAAAGCGGTCTTCGGCGCCAAAGATCACGCTCGGGCGCAGCAGCGCCACATCCAGCCCGCTGGCGGTCCACACGGCTTCGCCGCGCGCTTTGCTGCGTTGGTAGCGCGACAGACCATCCAGTGCCACGCCCAGCGCGCTCACATGCACCACCCGGCGCACACCTGCGGCGCGGCAAGCCGCTGCCAGCGTCTGGGGCAAACCCACATGGGTGCGCTCAAACGCCGCCTCACTGCCGTGCAAGATGGCCACCAGGTTCACCACCACCTCGTGCCCCGCCACCAAGCGTTGCAGGGTGGTCGGGTCGTGCACGTCGGCCTGGGTCACCGTCAACGATGGCAGCGCCTGCAACGCGGGCATGGCGCCGGTTTGGCGGGTCGGCACGGTCAGTGGCAGGCCAGCGGCGTTCGCCAGGGTGCAGAAACGCCGCCCGACAAAGCCTGTGCCGCCCAGAACGAGTGTGCGCGGTGGGTTCATGGCAGATCCTGGTTGATGGGGGTGTTGACGGTGCGCGGGCCTACGGTGCCCAGCCGTTCGCGCAGCGACTGGGGTTGACCGCTGATGAGCGCAGCGTAGTTGACGGTGTTGGCCAACACCTTTTTGACGTAATCGCGGGTTTCGTCGAATGGGATGTTCTCGGCCCAGGCCTCGGCCGGCAGCACCGGCCCGTTGCGCCAGGCGCGCGGGCGGTTGGGGCCTGCGTTGTAGGCGGCAGCGGCCATGGGCATGGATCCCTCAAAGTCGTCGAGCGCGAACTTCAGGTACGCGGTACCGATGCGGATATTGGTTTCGCGGTCGGTGATCTGATGCGGCTGAAAGTCGCTCATCCCAATCTTGCGTGCGGTCCATCGCGCGGTGGCGGGCATCACCTGCATCAGGCCTGAGGCACCGACGCCAGAGCGCGCATCTGTGATGAAGCGGCTTTCTTGTCGGATCAGGCCGTACACATAGGCAGGATCCAGCCCGATGTCGCGGCTGCGAGCGATCACGCTGTCGCGAAATGGCATGGGGAAACGCTGTTCTGCGTGAATGACCGACTGGGTGCGTTCGCTGGTGTTGATGCAGCGGTCCCACACCTGGCGTTGACAGGCCAGATCGGCGGCGGCCAGCAGCTCGCGGTCGTTCATGCCGCCGGGGTGGTGCAGTGCCACGGCGTAGTTCCACTCGCGCACCCCTTCGCTGCGCAGGCCCAGAGCGATGGCCGCCATCGCGCGCTGCAGGCCCGGGTTGCGTTGGGCGTCGGCGCGTTCGGCCGCGCTCAGGGGCGCCGGGGCAGCGGGCGTGGAGATGCGCTGGCCCAGCGCTTCGAGCGCCAATTGCTCATAAAACCCGCGGCTCGACGCGATGCCCTGCCACAGTGCGCTGGCTTTGGTGGCCTGGCCACGTTCGTGCAGCGCACGCGCCTGCCAATACACCCAGGTGGGGTCGCGTTGTTGCTCGCTGGGCAAGGCGGCGATGGTCTCCAGCAGCACCGGCCAATTGGCCGCGCGCAGCGCAGCGCGGGCTTGCCACAGCAAGTGGTCGGGGTGCATGTGCTCGCGCTGGCCGCGCTCAAAGTAGCCCAGCGCGTTGGTCTGGCGTTTTTGTGCCGCCGCACGACCAATGGCGCCCCACGCCCAGCTGCGCTCTTCGCGGGTGAGCTGGGTGCGCCAGCGCAGGTCGTCCAACGCATCGGCGGCGGCGTCGGGGTTGTCGTCGGCCAGGTCGATGATGGCCAAGGTCACCAGCTCTTTGGTGCGCGGGCGCACCGCCGTGACTTTGTGGTCCAGGTACTGCGCAGGATGGCGTGTCACGGTGTCCAGCAGTGGCTGCCAGCTGCGGTTGACGATGGCCAGGGCTTGGGATGCGACGGGGAGGCGTTCTATTTCCACCCCCCAGCGCACCCGCTGCCACACCGCCGTGGCGCTCAGATGACCGGCGTCGTACAGCGCTTTGGCGGCGGCCGCACACCCCGTGTCGGCGCCGCGCTGCTGCATCCACAGGGCGTGCACCGCTTGGGCGGCGTCGCGCCATGGGCGTTTGCCGGTCTGGGCCTCGCGCCAAGCGGCATAACACTGCAGCTGGCGGTCGTCTTGCATGCGAAAGCGCGGCAACTCTTCATCAAAAAGCGTCCACTCGCCACGCTCACCCAGTTGCAGCAGCCAGTCGTTGCGCAGGCGGTCTTCCCAATAGGTGCCGGCGTGTGCGCTGAGGCTTTGGCGGATGCGTTCTGGCGTGGCGGTGCTCAGTTGAGCCTTGGCGGTCCAGTACGCGGCCAGTGGCTCCAGCACATGGCCGCGCAGCTGAGGCAGGCTGCGTTCCAGGGTGGTGCTGTCGTTGCGGCGAAAGGCGTCGCGCATGGCCAGCAGCGTGTTGTCGGCTGAGCTTTGTGCCCAGGCCGCAGGGGTCACCAGAGCGGTGGCGGCGGTGGCCGCCGCCAAGACCGCCATAATGGGTCGATGCCAACCTGAGTCGATGGTTTTTTTCATGGCTTCGATTATGGACAACACACCCCCAGGCCCCGCGAACGCGGTCCCCAGCAACCCCAAAGCCGAGTGGCGCAAATCGTTGGTGGCCAAACGCCAGGCCATGCCCGACCGCGCTTTCCGCAACGACATGCTGCAGCGGGTGATGCGCGTGTGGCTGATCCAGCGGCCCGATACCGTGATTGGTGCTTACTGGCCGATCAAAGGCGAGTTCGATCCCTTGCCGGCGCTGTTTCGCTGGCAGGAGGCCGGGCGTGAAGAGGACGCACAAAGCGCTGCGCGTCAGCGCCGCATCGGGCTGCCAGTGGTCAACAAGATCGACAAAACCCTGACCTTCTACACCTGGTACCCGGGCTGCCCGATGGAGGAAGACGCCTATGGCATTCCCAAGCCAAAAGACACCGAGATCGTCCAGCCCACGCTGATTTTTGTGCCCTGCGTGGGCTATGGGCCGGGCGGTTACCGGCTGGGTTACGGCGGCGGTTTTTACGACCGCACCTTGGCCAGTTTGCAACCCAAACCCTTCACCGTGGGCTTGGGCTACGACTGGGCCTATCTGCCCGATCTGCAAGCCGAGTCCCACGACCAGCCCTTGGACGCCATCCTGTCCGACACCGGGGTCATGTGGCCGCGCCCCTGATGCACCGTGTTGTGGGGCGCACGCCCTTAGGGGTGGTCTTTGCCGGCATCGACCTCGGTTTGGGCCACGCTGCTTTCGTGCCGCAGCATGAACAGGCCTGAGGCGATCACCACCAGCGCGCCCATCCACACGCTCGGCCCCGGCAGGCTCTGCCAAATCAGCCAATCGAGCCCTGCGCCCCAAGCCAATGCGCTGTATTCGAACGGCGCCACCGCCGACGCTTGGCCGTGGCGAAACGCTTCGGTGATGGCGATCTGGCCGATGAATCCCGTGACCGCCAAGCCCAGCAGCAGCCAAACGTGTTCGCCGCGCACCGGCACCCAGGCGCTCCAGGCCAGGGCGGTGCCACCCAGCGCCATCATCACCATCATCCACAACACCAAGCTCTCGGCACTGTCGCTGCGGCTGGCCAGACGTCCGGTGACCGCCGACGCGGCGTAACACGCCGCAGCCCCCAGGGCCGCCGCACCACCGCCCGAGACCAGTTGGTCCCAGAAGTCAGCGCCAGCCCGCTGTGGATGCAGCGCGATCAGCACACCGGCAAAGCCGCCAGCGATCGCCCACCAGTGCGCCCGCGCCACCGACTCGCCGAGCACCGGCATCGACAGCAAAGCGATCAACAACGGCGCGATGAAGAACAGGGTGTAGGTGGCTGACAGCGGCAGTTCACGGATCGAGGCGGTGAACAGCGCCAGCATGGCAATGCCCAGCGCGCCGCGCAGCAGATGCAGCGACCATCGGATGCGCCAGACCGTGTGCCAGCGTTGCCGCCACGCGATATAGACCAGCACCAGCGGCAGCGCGCTCAGGCCCCGCAGCGCGGCGATTTGCATCACCGGGTAATGCGCAGCGAGCTGCTTGAGCACAGCGTCCATGAGCGAAAAAAACAGCATCGCGACCAGCATCGCCGCGATGCTGCGCAAGTTGCCGCTGAGCGCCAGCTGGCTCATCGGGCCGCCACCGCCGCTTGCAGCGCCAGCCGCGCCCAAGGCGCCATCAGCGCGGGCGATTCCAAAGCCTCTTCGGGTGGCGTAAAGTAATGCAAGCGCACCACTTTGCCTTTGGCGCTGTATTCGAAGCAGCGGCCACCAGCGGCCACCCATTGCGGCTCGGTCTGGGCGTTGGTTTTCATGAACAGCGTGTCCCAGGCGATGATGGCCACGTTCATGCCGTCCACCGACAGCCCATAGCCGCCGAACATGCGCTTGACCGCCACCGGCCCGAGCACACCCAGCAGCTCACTGGCGTGCAGCACAAAGGGGTCTGTGATGGGTTTGGCCATGGCGCAGCGATCACTTTTTCCAGAAATGCCCGGTGAACAACACCAGCACCGTCAGCAGCTCCAGCCGGCCCAGCAGCATGGCAAAGGTCAACACCCAGATCTGGAACGGCTCCAGCACACCGAAGTTGCTGGCCGGTCCCACCAACCCCAAGCCGGGGCCGATGTTGTTGACCGTGGCCACCACCGCCGAAAACGCGGTCACGATGTCCAGTCCTGTGAACAGCAGCACCATGGTCAGGCCCATGATGGTGGCGCCGTAAATCAGCATAAAACCCAACACGGCGGTCATCACGGACATCGGCATCACCTGCCCGCCCAGCGTCACCGGGTTGACCACCCGGGGATGGATGATGCGCACCAGCTCGCGCCGCGCCTGCTTGATCAACAAAATCATGCGCACCATCTTGATGCCACCCCCTGTCGATCCCGCACAGGACGCAAAACAGCCCAAAAAAATCAGCAGCACCGGTGCAAACACCGGCCATTGCGAAAAATCGGTGGTCGCGTAGCCGGTGGTGGTGGCCATGGACACCACATGGAAAGCCGCTTTGCGCACCGCTTCGGGCACAGAGGTCATGACGCCGTGTGTGGTCAGCAACAGCGCCACCAAGGCGGTGGCCAGGGCCAGGGTGAACAGGTAGGTGCGAATTTCGCGGTCGCTGGTGATCGGGCGCAGGCTGCGGCTGCGCAGCACCACAAAGTAGCGCACAAAGCTGATGCCCGCCAGCGTCATGAACACCACCGCGGTCCACTCCAGCTGGGGCGATTGAAAGTGCCCGAAGCTCGCGTCATAAGGCGAAAACCCGCCCAAGCCCATGGTGGTGCACATGTGCATAAAGGCATTGGCCCAATCCATGCCGCCCCAGCGGTAGGCCAACATACACGCGGCGGAGAACAGCACATACACCCCCCACAGGCCACGCGCGGTTTCGGCGATGCGTGGGGTGAACTTGGTGTCTTTCATCGGGCCGGGTGTCTCGGCCTTGTAGAGCTGCATGCCACCCAAGCCCAGCAGCGGCAGCACCGCCACCACCAGCAGCATGATGCCCAGCCCGCCAATCAGTTGCAAAAAGCAGCGCCACACATTCACCGACACCGGCAGAGCGTCCAGCCCCGACAGCGCGGTCGCGCCGGTAGCGGTGAGCGCGCTCATGGCCTCAAAGTAGGCCTTGATCCAGGTGATGTCGGGCACGGTGAACATGAGCGGTACCGCTGCGTAGGCGGGCAGCACCAGCCACACCAGGTTGACCACCAAAAAACCGTCTTTGGCCTGCAGCTCGCGGCGGTGGCGCAGGGTGCTGGCCCACAGCGCGCCGCCACTGAGCAGCGTGCCAGCAAAGCACGCGATCCACAGCCAAGTGTGGTGCTCGGCTTCGCCCAGTCCATACGACCAGCCCAGAGGAACAAGGTAAGTGGGGGAAAACGCCAGCAGCACGCGGCTGAGCGACAACAACACAACGGACCAGGTGTTCTTGTGTGCCGCCGTTGATCAGCCAAAAAAGGTGGCTG
>JBEIEH010000059.1:0-13016 GCA_040383055.1 Burkholderiaceae bacterium | reverse complement strand
TGGCCTATCTGATGGGCAATTGCGCGGTCAATTACGGCGCGTGGATGAGCTGCAGCCTGATCGGCATTGCGCTGGCCAATGTGATCCCCACCGCTTGGGGGCTGGGCTTTGCCGGCATTCTGGCCTTGGTGGGCGTGCTGTGTTCGCTGGCCAGCAGCCCGCTGCGGGTGGTGTCGGCCACGGTGGCGGGCGCGGCAGCGGTGGCGGCGTTTGCGCTGCCGCTCAAGCTCAATATCCTGGTCGCCATTGCGAGCGCGGTGGCGATCTGCCTGGTGATTGAGCAAGCGCTGGGCAAGGCGGAGCCGCACCATGTTTGAGATCGACGCTTGGACGCTGATCACCATCGTGGCGCTGGGGGTGGTGACGGTCGTCACACGCAGTTTCTTTTTGTTCTCCAGCCGGCCTTGGACCTTGCCGCACTGGGCGCAGCGGGGCTTGCAGTACGCGCCGATCGCCGCGTTGGCGGCGGTGGTGGTGCCCGAGGTGGTGATGAGCCAGGGCCAGTTGATCACCACCTGGCAAGACGCGCGCATCTTCGCCGCGCTGGCCGGTGCGGCCTGGTTTTTTTGGCAGCGCGGTGTGCTGGGCACCATTGTGTGTGGCATGGCGGTCTACCTGCCGCTGCGCTTGGCGCTGGGTTGGTGACCAAGCGCTGCGCTTAAGCGGCGCTTCAGCCATCCTTAATGGGCGCTTCATGTGCGCGCGGTGCAATCCTTCTTGTCAGCATGTGCTGTCGATGTTTCAGGAAGGCTTTGCCATGACCACTCTCTCGTTCAAATCCGTCGCTTTGGCCATCACCGCTGTGGCCCTGTCGGGCGCCGCCATCGCCGGCCCCAAGTGCAGCCAGCCCAAAGAAAAGTGGATGCCCGAAGCCACCTTCAAGTCGCAGTTGGAGCAGCAAGGCTACAAGATCAAGACCTTCAAGGTCAGCGGCGGCCAGTGCTACGAAATCTATGGCTTCGACAAGGCGGGCAAAAAGGTCGAGATCTACTTCGATCCCGTGACCGCCGCCGTGCTCGAAAGCAAGTGAGCCACAGGCCATGAGCCGCTCTCTGCCCAGTGCGCCGCTTGAGCAGGACGCTCGGCCGGTGTGGGACCGCTTTGTGCGCGTGTTTCACTGGACCCTGGTGGGCTGTGTGCTCACCAACGGCCTGCTGATGGACGACGGCGAAGACTGGCACCGCTGGTCGGGCTATCTGGCCAGCGCGCTGGTGCTGGCGCGGTTGGTGTGGGGCTTTGTGGGCTCCCGCCACGCGCGCTTTGCCGACTTCTGGCCCACCCCGGCGCGGGTGGTGGCCCACCTGCGTGGGCTGTGGTCAGGACAAGCGCCACACCATTGGGGCCACAACCCCTTGGGGGCGCTGATGGTGCTGTGGCTGATGGCCTTGGTGTTGTCGCTGGGTGTCACCGGCTGGATGCAAGGGCTCGACGCTTTTTGGGGCGAAGAGTGGCTGCAAGACCTGCACGAGGTGTTGGCCGATGCGCTGCTCTTGTCGGCCGGTTTGCACGCGGTGGCTGCCATCGGCATGGGTTACTTGGAGCGCACCCGCTTGCTCAAGGCCATGTTCACTGGCGTCAAAGAGCGCTGGTGAATCAGCTTCCCAAACGCCGTTGTTGGCGCCACTGCCACAGACTCCAGCCCAACAGGGTGATGCCACAGCAGATGATCGCGGTCCAGGCGGTGTGGCTCGGGTAGTGGGCGCCGCGCAGGGTCTGGGTGCCGCCCGTCACCAGCACCGCCACCAGCCACAAGCCCAATGCCCAGTGCGCGGCGCGTGGCGACGGTGTGTGGCCACCCGGAGTGGGCCACCACAGCGCCAGCACCCAAGGCGCAAACGCCAGCGCCGCTGAGGCGTGGCCACCGGGAAAACAGCGACCAGGACCACCGTCGCTCACGCCCCAGCGCCAGTGCGACACCACCTCTGCGCGGCCGCCCCACAGCGCCATGTCCCAGGGGCAGCTGGTGAGGCTGTTGTTTTTGATCAGGTTCACCGCCATCAGGTTGAGGGTCACCAAGGTGGCGATCCACAGGCGGTCGGTGCGCCAGCGCGGGCGGGTAGAGGCCGGCCACAGGGCCCAGATCCACAGCGCCACAAACACCAGCGTGCCCAGGGTGCGGGCGCGGTCGTGCAGCCAGCGCTCCAGCAGCCAGTGATTGCGCAGGGCAAAACCGTCGGCGCTGCCGATCAGGTGCATGGCGCTGACGTCGAGCCCGCTCCAGTCCCAGAGCAGGGTGAGCGCCAGCAGCGCGCACCAGATCGCCCACAGCGTGCGCCCGATGGGCGCTATGGATGTGTTGTGCATACCGGCACTGTGCGGCGCACCCATTAACGCTTGCTTAAGCGCCGGTTAAGTGCAGGCCCGGGATAATGGCAAGCAGCTCCATCAGACGAAACCGACACCGCATGCGCGCCTTGGTGATTGAAGACGACGCTGGCATCGCCAGCGGATTGCGCCACGCGCTCACGCAGGCGGGTTACGCCACCGATGTGTGCGACACCGTGGCCGGCGCCGTCGGTCTGTTGCGCGCCGAGCGCTACGATTTGGTGTTACTGGATTTGGGCCTGCCCGATGGCGACGGCCGCACCGTGTTGCAGCGCTTGCGTGCCACCCCCACCACCAACAAAGACGGCACTCCGGCGCAAACACCGGTGATCATCATGACCGCACGCGACGCGGTGGGCGACCGCATCGCAGGGCTCGACAGCGGCGCCGACGATTACCTGGTCAAACCGTTTGATGTGAACGAGCTGCTGGCGCGCCTGCGCGCGGTGCAGCGACGCATGTCTGGGCGTGCGCAGCCCACGCTGTGCCACGGCGCGCTGGAACTGGACCCCGCCGCTCGTGTGGTGACCCTGTCGGGCACCCCAGTGGCGTTGGGCGTGCGCGAATTTGACCTCTTGCACACCCTGTTGCAAGCCAGCCCCCGGGTGATGAGCAAGGCCCAGCTGGAAGCGGCGCTTTACCCGCTGGGCGAGGGCTTGGAGAGCAATGCGATTGAGGTGCATGTGCACCACTTGCGCCGCAAGTTGGGCGACGGCGTGATTCGCACTTTGCGCGGCGTGGGCTATTTTGTGCCACGTGCGGAGGCCGCTGCGTGACCCGGCCGATGCGCTCTTTGCAGCGCTACTTGCTGTTGTGGTTGGCGGGGGTGCTGCTGCTCGTGTGGGGGGTGCAGTTGGTGGCGGCTTGGCAAACCGGGCACCACGAGGCAGAGGAAATCACCGACGGCCAATTGATAGCGGTGGCGCGTCTGTGGCTCGGGACGTCTGCTCAAAGCCCTGCCGGTTTGGCGCCGCTGATCGCTCCCGAGCGCGTGCGCGAGTACGTGCAAGACGTGGCGGTGATGCGTTGGGTAGAGGGGCAATTGCTCACCGACACCCACGCACTGGCGAAGCAATGGCCGGCGCAACTGCCCTTGGGTTTTTCGGTTGTTCGCTTGCAGCACGCGGGCGAGACCGACGATTGGCGGGTGTATCAAACAGAACAGCTGGGCCCTTCGGGCGTGGCCCGGCTGGCGGTGTTGATGAACATGGATCACCGCGTCGATCTTGGCAGCGACATGGCCGAGCACCTGATGGTGCCATCGCTGGTGCTCTTGCCGCTGGCGTTGGCTTTGCTGGCCTTGGCGCTGCGCCGGGGCTTGGCGCCGCTGCGTGATCTGTCGGACGACATCGACGGCTTGCAGGGTTTGCCCGGTGAGCGTCTGCACCGGCCGCACCGCTTCACCGAGTTCGAAAGCACGGTGCGGGCGCTGCACGGCCTGATGGACCGGCTCGAAGCCCAGCGCGCCAATGAGCGGGCCTTCGCGTCCGATTTGGCCCATGAATTGCGCACCCCACTGGCGGCGCTCGCCTTGCAGGCGCGGGCGGTGGCCGATGGTGCACCCCCCGAGCACGCCAAGGCGCTGGAGGCTGAAGCCCTGCGCGCCGGCGCCATCCTCAGCCAGCTGCTGGCCTTGGCCCGCTTGGAGTCGGGGCGGGCGCCGGCGGCCACCACCGTGGGCTTGCGCGCCTGTGCCGCGCAGGTCTTGTCCGAGCGCGCACAGGCCGCGCTCGACAGCGGGCACGAATTGGGCTTGCAGGAGGGTGGCGACGAGGTCACGGTGCAGGCCCAGGCCTTGGCGGTGGAGCTGGCCGTGCGCAACCTGGTGGACAACGCGCTGCGCCACACGCCAGCGGGTAGCCGTGTCGAGGTGTCGCTGTTGAGAGACATGCAAGGCTGTGGTCTGCAAGTGGAAGACTGGCCCGCCAGCGGAAGCCCAGCGCTGGGCGGCGATGGTTTGGGGCTGGGCTTGCGTTTGGTGGAGCGGCTGTTGGCCAGCCAAGGCGCTGCACTGGTGGTGGCACACAAGCCTCTGGGCGGGCGTGTCGCTACCATCCGCTGGCCGTGCCCAGATGGCGTCTCTGCTCCGATCGGTGTGAACGGGGGGTGATGGCGTTTTCTCGCCCACCCCAATCCATGGTTTTGTTTTGTCTCTGCTCATGACCCTCACAACATCTTCTCCGTCAAAGAACGTTTATCCCCTGTGGGCGATTGCTTTGGCCACCGGTCTGTGGGTGGTGGTTGCTGGCAACCTCGCGTTGTGGGAGTCGGTCTTGGGTGTGGGCTCCTGGACGGCTGCGCTGGGTCTGGGCGGCGTGCTCTGGATGGTGTGGCTGGCGCTGATGCAGCTGCTGGGCTGGCCTTGGACCTTCAAACTCTTGGTGGTGATGGCGGTGCTGGTGTGTGCGTTCAACACCCATTTCATGCGCACCTACGGCGTGGTGACTGACTCCAGCATGATGGCCAATGTGCTGGCCACCGACGCGCGCGAGGTGCGCGATCTGCTGTCGTGGTCGCTGGTGGGCACCGTCCTGTTGGTGGCGGCACCGGCCTTGTGGCTCATGTGGCGTGTGCCGGTGCGTTATCCGACGGGTTGGCGCGGCGCCGGCCAGCGTGTGTCGCTGCTGGTGGCGGCGGTGTTGGGGCTGGCGGTGGTGCTGTGGCTGAGCTACGCCGATCTGGCCTCGTTGATGCGCAACCACAAGCCGGTCCGCTACCAGATCAACCCCTTCAACACGGTGTACGGCTTGGCGCGTCTGGCCACCCAGCAAGCACCGGGTGTGGCCCAGCCGCTGGAGCCAGTGGGCACCGACGCCCGTGTGGTGCGTGCACCGGGTCACAAGCCGCCGCTGTTGGTGCTGGTGGTGGGCGAAACCGCGCGGGCTGCCAACTTTGGTCTGTCGGGTTACGAACGCGCCACCACACCCGCCTTGCAGCGCTGGATGCAACAGGGTCAAATGGTCTACTGGCAGCAGGCCAGCTCGTGTGGCACCAACACCCACGTGTCCGTGCCGTGCATGTTTTCGCCCTTGACCGGTGACGAAGGCGGCGACGACCGACCACGCCACGAAAACCTGCTCGATGTGTTGCAACGCGCTGGCCTGGCGGTGCTGTGGCTGGACAACCAGTCGGGCTGCAAAGGGGTGTGCGACCGTGTGCCCAACGCCCATGTGGCCCAAGACGCCGACCCCCGCTGGTGCAAGGGCGGCGAATGCTTTGACGAGGCTTTGCTGCAAGGCCTAGACGAGAGCCTGCAAGCGCTCGACCCGGCGCGCCGGGCCCAAGGCGTGGTGGTGGTGCTGCACCAAATGGGCAGTCACGGCCCAGCGTATTTCAAACGCACACCGTCCGACCGCAAACCCTTCATGCCCGAGTGCACCAACGTCACGTTGGCCGAGTGCCCACCCGACCAGCTGCGCAACGCCTACGACAACACCATCGCTTACACCGACCATGTGCTCGACCAGGCGCTGTTGTGGCTGCAGGCGCGCGAGCGCGATGGCCAGTACGCCACCGGCTTGGTGTACGCGTCTGATCATGGTGAATCGCTGGGTGAAAAAGGCTTGTATCTGCACGGCGCGCCACGCGCGTTTGCCCCGAGTGAGCAAATCCATGTGCCCATGCTGGCCTGGTACTCGCCCACGCTGGCCAAGCAACTGCGCTTGGATGTGGGCTGCTTGCGCCAGCGCGCGCAAGAACCGGTGTCGCACGACCACCTGTTCCACACCACTTTGGGTGTGATGGGCGTGCAGACACAAGCGCACCGCCCGGAGCTGGATTGGCAGACGCCCTGCATGGTGCGGTAATCTGGCTGTAACCGCGTTTCCTACAATCGGCGCGTTTGTTCCCGCTGCCGCTGTGGCAGCGACTCACCACGCCCACACCATGCAATTCATCCGCTTCTCCGATCTCTGCGCCCAAGGCCAAGCCACCGGCCGCCGTGTGTTCATCCGCGCCGACCTCAACGTGCCGCAAAACGACGCCGGTGAGATCACCGAGGACACCCGCATCCGCGCCAGCATTCCCGCCATTCGCATGGCGTTGGACGCTGGTGCGGCGGTGATGGTCACCAGCCACCTGGGCCGCCCGACCGAAGGCGAATTCAAAGCCGAAGATTCGCTGGCACCCGTGGCCAAGCGCTTGGGTGAACTGCTGGGCCGCGAGGTGCCGCTCATTCCCAACTGGGTCAACGGCGTACAGGTCGAGCCCGGCCAGGTGGTGCTGCTGGAAAACTGCCGCGTCAACAAAGGCGAGAAGAAAAACAACGAAGCGCTGGCCCGCCAGATGGCCGCACTGTGCGACATTTTTGTGCACGACGCCTTTGGCACCGCCCACCGCGCCGAAGGCACCACCTATGGCATCGCCCAATTTGCGCCCGTGGCCTGCGCCGGCCCACTCTTGGCCGCCGAAATGGACGCGATCGCCAAAGCGCTGGCGAATCCGAAGCGCCCGCTGATCGCCATCGTGGCGGGCAGCAAGGTCAGCACCAAGCTCACCATTTTGCAAAGCTTGGCCAAGAACGTGGACGGCTTGATTGTGGGCGGCGGCATCGCCAACACCTTCATGCTGGCCGCTGGTCTGAACATCGGCAAGAGCTTGGCCGAAGCCGATTTGCTGGGCGAGGCCAAGGCGGTGATCGAGGCCATGAAAGCGCGCGGCGCCGAGGTGCCGATTCCCACCGATGTGGTGGTGGCCAAGACCTTTGCTGCCGACGCACCGGCCACAGTGAAGAAGGCCACCGAGGTCGCCGACGACGACATGATTTTGGACATTGGCCCCGAGACCGCCGCTAAGCTGGCCGCACAACTCAAGGCCGCAGGCACCATCGTCTGGAACGGCCCTGTGGGCGTGTTCGAGTTCGCGGCCTTTGAAGGCGGCACCAAGGCGATTGCGCAAGCCATTGCCGAATCGCCCGCCTTCAGCATCGCCGGTGGTGGCGACACGCTGGCCGCGATCGCCAAATACGGCATCGACAAAGACGTGGGCTACATCTCCACCGGCGGCGGCGCTTTTCTGGAAGTGCTCGAAGGCAAAACCCTGCCGGCGTTTGAGATTTTGGCCCAGCGCGCGGCCTGAATTCTTGGGCGCTCAGCGCGGCGCTGGGGCTTCCATCACCAGCCGAATGCCGACCAACGTGTAGCGCGTGCTTTCGGTGTTCCAGTTGCGGTAGCCGCAGCGGGCGTACATGGGCCAGGTGTGCCACGAGCCGCCACGGCGCACCCGAACGCTGCCGGTGGCCGGTCCGCTGGGGTCCGTCGCGGGTGAGCGCGCGGCGGCTTGCGCGTAGCTGTCGTCGCCGTGCAAGTCTTGCGTCCACTCCCACACATTGCCCAGCATGTCGTACACGCCAAAAGCGTTGGGTGCAAAGCTTCCTACCGGTGCGGTGAAGGCGTGGCCGTCTGTGGTGTTGAGCGCAAACGCGGCCCACGGCGCCCAGTGGCGCGCGGCATCGGCGTCGAACACATTGGCGTGACCGATCAAGGCCGAGGGGTGGTCACCGCCGGGGTAGAGCGTGGTGGATCCCGCGCGGCACACATATTCCCATTCGGCTTCGGTGGGCAGGCGATAGCGCTGACCGTGTTGATCGCTGAGCCAGCGCGCCAGCGCCTGGGCATCGCCCCAGGTGACGTTGACCACCGGGTGCTGGTCGGTTTGGGCAAAACCGGTGTGTTGCCACGAGTAACGCGGATCGCGGCCCACAAACGCCTCGCCTTGGCCGGTGCGCACCGCTGGGTGCTGCGGGTCAAATCCATAACCGCCGGTGCCATCGGCCACTGACTCGGGCACATGGCCCGAACGCCGCAGGAACTCGCGGAACTGTCCCACCGTGACCTCATGCGCGGCGATAAAAAAAGGCCGACTGATGTGCACCGTGTGCCGGGGGTATTCGTCGCGCAGGTCGATCAGGCGCTGCAGCTCGTAGCCTGGAAACAGCGGGGCCATCTGTTGCGCTGTCAGGTGGTTGCCCATGTCAAACCGCCCGGCGGCAATGGGCACCATGGTCATGCCCAAGGTGTTGCGCACCGCCGTGGCGGCGGTGGTTTGGGCATTGGCGCTGTGGCCAAGGCTGGCCGCGATCAGCGCTGCGGCGATGTGTGGTGCGGTGTGCATGGGTCGTCTCCTCGTTGGAGCTGCAGCATACACAGCGGCGGTCTGTGCCCCAAGCGATCAGCCGGCTGCGGGCAGGCGCAGCACGGCGCGCAAGCCACCCGTGGGGCTTTGGTCGAGCGTGAGGCCGCCGCCATAGAGTTCGGCCAGCTCGGTGACGATGGCCAGCCCCAGGCCGCTGCCGGGCAGCGATTCGTCCAAACGCACACCGCGCTGCAGCACGGCCGCGCGCTGTTCCGGCGCGATGCCGGGGCCGTCGTCGTTCACCACCAGCCAGATTTCGCCGCCTTCGCGCCGCACGTCCACATGCACCGCCGAGCGCGCGCTGCGGCAGGCGTTGTCCAGCAGGTTGCCCAGCATTTCTTGCAGGTCTTGCTCTTCGCCGGCGCAGGCCCATTCGGGTGGCACGGCGTCGGCGCTCAGTTGCAGGCCACGTTCGGCGTTGAGCTTGCCCATCACCCGCAGCAGGCCGTTGATCAGCGGCGCCAGCGCGGTGCGTTGGCCCGGCAGGTGGCCGGTGGCCGCTGCGCGCGCGCGCGCCAAGTGCCAGTGGATGTGGCGCTGGGCCAGCGCCACCTGCTCGCGTACCAGTGGCGCCAGCGTGGCGTCGGTGGATTGGCCGGCGGCGTTGTCCAGCACCGCCAGTGGGGTCTTCAACGCGTGGGCCAAGTTGCCGGCCTGAGTGCGTGCACGGCTCACCACCTCGGTGTTGCGGTCGAGCACACTATTGAAGCCGTTCACCAGGGGTTGCACTTCGGTGGGGAAGCGGCCTTCCAGGCGCTGGGTATGGCCCTCGCGCACCCGGACCAGCGCGCTTTGCAAGGCCTTGAGCGGGGCCAGGCCCACCGCCACCTGGGCCCAGGCGGCCAGCGCCAGCAGCAGGCCGAGGCCCGCGAGTGAGGCCGCCAGCACGCCTTGAAAATCGTTCATCGCCACCAAGGCGTCTCGGGTGTCGGCCGCCACCATCAGGCGCCAGCGCGCGTGGGGTGATTCCGCCAATTGCAGCGAACGCTCCACCACCCGCAGCGCTTCGCCTTGTGGGCCGATGCTGTGGTGGCGGTGCAGCTCGCCGTCTGCCAAGGCGTCGGCCTCCAGCCGCAACTCGCTGTCCCACAAGGACCGCGAGCGCAGCACACCCTGGCGGGTACCGCCCTTGCTGACCTCGTCGAGCTGCCAGTACAGGCCGGACAGGGGCCGTGTCCAGCGTGGATCGGACAAGGCGCCGGCGTCGATCTGCGGCTGGCCTTGGGCGTCCACGTTCAGGCGGGCGGTCACTTGGTCGAGCTGCTGCACCAGGGCCACGTCGAACTGGCGCAGCACATGGTCGCGAAACAGACCGCCCAGCCACACATGCGCGCCGATCAGCGCCAGCGCCAGCGTCACCAGCGTCGCGGCCAACAGGCGCAGGCGCAGCGACCCGACCCGCTTGCGCGTCATGCCGCCACCAGCCGGTAGCCCAAGCCGCGCACCGTCTCGATCAGGCCCGGGGGCAGCTTTTTGCGCAGGCGGCCCACAAACACCTCAATGGTGTTGGAGTCGCGGTCGAAATCTTGCGCGTAAATGTGCTCGGTGAGTTCGGCGCGCGAGACCACCGCGCCCGGGCGGTGCATCAGGTAGTCGAGCACCTTAAATTCGTGGCTGGTGAGTGTGATGGGTTGACCGCTCAATGTGACGCGGCCGCTGCGCGTGTCGAGCTGGACGTCACCACAACGCAGCACCGGTGACGCTTGCCCGGCGGCGCGGCGGATCAGCGCGCGCAGGCGTGCCAGCAGCTCTTCCCAGTGGAAGGGTTTGGTCAAGTAATCGTCGGCCCCAGCGTCGATGCCAGCGACTTTTTCGCTCCAGTTGTCGCGTGCGGTGAGGATCAGCACCGGCATGGTGCGGCCAGCGTCGCGCCAGCGCTTGAGCACCGTCAAGCCATCGAGCACCGGCAGGCCCAGATCCAGGACGACAGCGTCAAAGGTTTCGGTGTCGCCCAGGAAATGCGCGTCGCGGCCGTTGTCGGCCTCGTCCACCGCGTAGGCGGCCGCTTGCAGCGCCTCTCGCAGTTGGGCGCGCAGGGTGGGTTCGTCTTCAACCAGCAGGATGCGCATGGCCCAAGGGTATCAGTGGCGCTCACCGCGCACACGGCGCTTGAGCACCGCGCCGCTGGCCGCGTCGAGCTCCAGCTTCACCAGACGGCCGCCCGCTTGCAGCAGCTTGACCTCGTAGACCCAGCGACCGTCTTCTTGCTCCAGCTCCACCTCCAGCACTTGGCCGGGGTGCTCGCGCTCCAAGCGTGCCAGCACCACGTTCAGCGGCAGCACCTGGCCCGATTGCACCGCCGCCCGGGCGCGGTCTTGATCGCTGTCGGCGTGGGCCTGCACAGTGGCCAAGCACAGCGCCAGTGCGCACAGGGTGGGGGCAAGCAGAGGTTTCATGACCGCCGATGTTGCCGGCGCTTGTCTGAACGGCAGATGAACAGCCGCTTCAGCTTGTGTTCAAGCCCTGCTGCGCACACTGAACCCATTCATCCACAGACCACCGCCACGGAGGCCCCACATGACACACCGACCCCTACTTTCCATCGCCTTGGGCGCTGCTCTGGTTTGGGGCGCTTTGCCCCCAGCCCTGGCGGGCGACACCACCCCAGCGCAGCAGCAAGCGCGCTGGACCGCCGAGGCCGGCGCACCGGCCAACGCCGCCCGTGGTCAGACTTTTTTTAACAGCCGCCACGGTGGCGAATGGTCGTGTGCCTCGTGCCACGGTCAGCCGCCCACCGCCGACGGCAAACACGCCAGCACCGGCAAAACGATTGCGCCTCTGGCACCGGCCTTCAACGCCAAAGCCTTCACCGACGCCGCCAAGGCCGACAAGTGGTTTCGCCGCAACTGCAAAGACGTGCTGTCGCGCGAATGCAGCGCAGCCGAAAAAGCCGATGTGCTGGCCTACCTCAACACCCTGAAATAAACCCGGAGCACCCCATGCGACTGTCACACACCATCGCTTCCCTGTTGATCCTCTGTGGCCTGGGCGCCAACACGCTGGCACGGGCCGACAACGGCCGCGCTATGCCCCGGGTGGTGCCGCCGGCTTATACCCAAGAGTGCGCTTCTTGCCACACCGCCTACCCGCCCAGCATGCTGCCGGCGGCGTCGTGGCAACGCATCATGGGCGGGCTGGACCAGCACTACGGCACCGATGCCGCGCTGGACGCCGCCACGGTGCAGCAGATCGGCGGCTGGCTGCAGACCCATGCTGGCACCTACAAGCGCGTCACCGAAGCGCCGCCGCAAGACCGCATCACCCGCTCGGCCTGGTTTGTACACAAACACGACGAGATCGAGCCCGCCGTCTGGAAACTGCCCAGCGTCAAAAGCGCGGCCAACTGCGCGGCCTGCCACGGCGGCGCCGACCAAGGCCAATTCGACGACGACCACCTGCGCCTGCCCGCTGGCTTGAGTGCGCGCCAGCGTTCGGCTTGGCGCGATTGATCAGGAGATACCCCCATGAACACTTCACCCGCCTTTGACACCGTCGCCCAGGCGGCCGCCCCCACCACCGCACCGGCGCGCCGTCTGAGCACCGATGCGCCTACCCGCATGTTTCACTGGCTGTTTGCGCTCAGCTTTGCCGGGGCCTATCTCACCGCTGAGAGCGAGCACTGGCGCCTGATGCACGTCACCCTGGGCTACAGCTTTGCGGGCTTGTTGGTGTTTCGCCTGATCTACGGCTTGGTGGGGCCGCGACAAGCCGGCTTGGGTCTGCTGTGGCGCAAGTTCAGCGCTGCGCCGGCTTGGCTGCGGTCCATCACCTCGGGCGATGCCCCCAACTGGCGCCAAGGCCAGAACCTGGCCATGGCCTTGGCGGTGTTACTGATGCTGGCGCTGGTGCTGCCGCTGACCCTGAGCGGCTACGCCACCTACAACGATTGGGGCGATGTCTTCGGCGGCGACTGGATCGAAGAGACCCACGAATTTTTTGGCAACGCTTTTCTGGCCGTGGTGCTGGGCCACTTGGGCTTGATCGCCGCCCTCAGTGCGCTGCGCCGCCAGAACATGGCGCGCCCGATGTGGAGCGGGCGCTTGCCCGGCAAGGGTCCGAGTCCGGTGCAGCACAACCGCGCATGGCTGGCCGCTGTGCTGCTGTTGGCGGTGCTCGCCTTTGGCGCTTGGCAGTGGGTCGACTCACCACGCGGTTTGTTGCCGGCCAGTGGCTGGAGCGTGCCGCACGACGACGATTGAGCGCGGTTTCTGTTACCAGCTTGTAACAAGTTTCCACCATAATCGGAAACATAGTTACAACGCCCCGTTTCAGGAGACCTCTCATGCCCTCTCGCGCCACCAAGATTGTTGCCACCCTCGGGCCCGCGTCCAGCGACCCGGCGCTGCTGTAGGCGATGATCCGCGCGGGGGTCAATGTGGTGCGATTGAACTTCAGCCACGGCAAGGCACAAGACCACATCGACCGCGCCACCCTGGTGCGCGAAGCGGCTGTGCGCGCCGGCCGCGAGGTCGCCATCATGGCCGACCTGCAGGGCCCCAAGATCCGGGTCGGCAAGTTCGCCGAGGACAAGGTCATGCTGGAGCCGGGTGAGCCCTTTG
>JBEIEH010000058.1:0-13188 GCA_040383055.1 Burkholderiaceae bacterium | reverse complement strand
CGTGGCGACGTGAGCGATGCCGATCTGGCCAGCGCCATTGGCGCCATTTGGCAAGGTCGCAGTGACCGCTATTCCGAGCTGCGCGCCTCGCTGCCCGCTGACAACTCCGCCACCGGCCGCAAGCGGGTGGAAATGAGCTACATCGGGGGTTGAGTGTGATCAGCCCTCTCGACATCACAGGCGTGGTGCTGGCCGGTGGACGCGGTTCGCGCATGGGCGGCATCGACAAAGGTCTGCAAAAAATCCACGGCACGCCACTGGCCTTGCATGCGCTCATGCGACTGCAGATGCAAGAAGGCGGCGGCCCTGCCGACTGCATGATCAACGCCAACCGCAACCTGGCCGCCTACGAGGCCTTTGGTGTGCCGGTATGGCCCGATACCTTGAGCGACTACGCCGGGCCGCTGGCGGGTTTTCTCACCGCGCTGGAGCGCGCCGAAACTCCCTATGTGCTGACCGTGCCCTGCGACACACCGTTGTTTCCGCTGGACCTGGTGGCACGCCTGGCGCAGGCATTTGACCCGGACAACACCGACATCGTCATGGCCTGCGCCCCAGAGGAAGACGGCGAACTGCGGGCGCAACCGGTGTTTTGCCTGCTGTCGGTGATGTTGTTGGAAAGCCTGGTGGCCTTTACCCAAGCGGGTGGTCGCAAGATCGACCAATGGACCGCACAACACCGCCAACAGTTGGTGGCCTTCAACCAGCCCGGCGACGACCCACGCGCCTTTTTCAACGCCAACACCCAGCCCGAACTCAACGCGCTGCAGCGCCCCTGACGCATGACCTCACTGCAAGACATTGCCGCTTCGCTGCAAGGCTACGACCCGCAAGCGCTGTCGGTGCCCGCTGTGCTGGCCTTTCTGGACAAGCTGGTCGCACCGGTAGCAGATACCGAATCGGTCGGGGTATTCGACGCGTTGGACAGAGTATTGGCGCAAGACCTGGTCTCTCCCATCAGCGTGCCACCACACAACAACTCGGCCATGGACGGTTTTGCTTTCGCTGGCGCTGAACTGCACGCGGGCCAAGCCAGCGTGTTTCGCTGTGTGGGCACGGCCTTTGCAGGCGCCGCGTGGCGCGGCCCGGTCGGTCCCGGCGAATGCGTCAAGATCATGACCGGCGCGGTCATGCCGGCGGGGATGGACACAGTGGTGCCACTCGAATTTGTGTCGGTAGACGGTGAGGTGGTGCGCTGGGCCGCCGATGTGGTGCGCCCTGGCGACAACCGCCGCCTGTTGGGCGAAGACCTGATGCGAGGCCAGCCTGCGGTGGCGCGTGGCCAGCGCTTGGGCCCCGCCGCCTTGGGCCTGATCGCCAGCCTGGGCGTACCCCAAGTCACGGTGTTCCGCCAACTGAAAGTCGCGTATTTCTCCACGGGCGACGAAATCCTGACCCTGGGCGAAGCGCCGCGCGAAGGGGCGGTTTACGACAGCAACCGCTACACCGTGTTTGGCCTGCTGCGCCGCCTGGGTGTGGAGGTGATCGACATGGGCGTGGTCAAAGACGAACCGAAAGCGCTGGAAGCGGCTTTTCGCCAAGCGGCGGACACGGCCGATGCCGTCATCACCAGCGGTGGGGTGAGTATGGGGGAAGCCGACCACACCAAGGCCATGATGCGGCAGCTTGGCGACGTCGCTTTTTGGCGCATCGCCATGCGGCCTGGTCGCCCCATGGCTGTGGGTCGCATTCTTGGCGCCAAGGGGCCTTGTGTGCTGTTCGGGTTGCCGGGCAACCCGGTGGCGGTGATGGTGACGTTTCTGGCTTTTGTGCGCCCTGCCCTGCAGCGCATGATGGGCGCTACCCCCAGCGCACCGGTCTATTTGCGGGCGCGCAGCGCCGAGGCGATCCGCAAAAAACCGGGTCGGACCGAATACCAGCGTGGCTTGGTGAGCCGCGCGGACGACGGTCAACTGTGGGTCCGTACCACCGGCAATCAGGGCTCGGGCGTGCTGAGTTCGATGGTCCAAGGCAACGGACTGATTGTCTTGCACCACGAGCAAGGTTCAGTGGCCGCCTCAGAAGAGGTCGATGTGATGATGTTTGACGGCGCCATCTGAGGCGCCGTCAGCTGGGCTCACACGGCGGGGGTGGCCACAACAGGAATCTCTGCGGGGTGTTGTGACGCACTGGGTGTGGTATCCCGGCGGCGCGACAACAACGAGTACACCGCTGGCACCACAAACAGCGTCAACAAGGTGCCCACGCTCATGCCGCCCACAATCACCCAGCCGATTTGCTGGCGGCTTTCGGCGCCAGCGCCAGTGGCAAGTGCCAGAGGAATGGCGCCCAACACCATGGCACCCGTGGTCATCAGAATCGGTCGCAAGCGCAACTGGGCGGCCTCACACACCGCGTCGAGCTTGCTCTTGCCCTCTTCACGCAGTTGATTCGCAAACTCCACAATCAAAATGCCATGTTTGGTGATCAGCCCCACCAAGGTGATCAAGCCGATTTGACTGTAGACGTTGATGCTGCCGCCGGTCCATCGCAAGGCCAGCAAAGCCCCCAACATGCTCAAGGGCACACTCAGCAAAATGATGAACGGA
This sequence comes from Burkholderiaceae bacterium, assembly GCA_040383055.1. Taxonomy (GTDB): domain Bacteria; phylum Pseudomonadota; class Gammaproteobacteria; order Burkholderiales; family Burkholderiaceae_C; genus Hydrogenophaga. The sequence continues at coordinate 10,639 of JBEIEH010000058.1, read as the reverse complement.
TCGACAAAGCTTTCGAACTGAGCAGAGAGCACCAGAAAGATAAAGAGCAGGGCCAAAGCGAACACAATGGCCAGCGAACCGGACGCGCTTTGGAATTCACGGCTTTGTCCATTGAGGTCGGTGGTGTAACCCGGGGGCAACACCTCTTTGGCAATGCGATTCATGGTGGCCAACGCATCGCCCAGCGCAAAGTCGGGCGTGAGGTTGGCGGTGATACTGGCGCTGCGGCGCTGCGCGAAGTGGTTGAGCTCCCTGGGCACCACCACCTCACGGGTCTTGACCAGTGAAGCCAAGGGAATCATCGCGTCGCCACGTCCTTTGACGAACAAGCGGTCGATGTCGTCGGGCGTGTTGCGGTTGGCCGATACGGTTTGCACCACCACGTCGTACTGTTCGCCATCGCGCTTGTAGCGCGTGACGATGCGACCACCCAACATGGTCTCGACCGTGCGGGCGATAGCGTCCATGCTCACCCCCATATCGGCTGCGCGTTCTCGGTCCACATCGAGTCGAATCTCCGGCTTGTTGAGCCGCAAATCGGTGTCAACCTGTACAAAGCCAGGCACCTTGGCCATTTCGTCTTGAAACTGCCGCACAGCCCTCGACAGATTTTGGTAGCTGTCGGAGGTGGTGATGACAAAGTTAACCGGCCGCTCACGAAAGCCTTGCCCCAACGAAGGGGGGGTGATTGGAAAGGCGCTGACGCCTGGCAAGCCCGAGACGCGGGGCGTGATTTCACGTGCGATCTCTTGCATGCTGCGGCTGCGGTCCTCCCAAGGGGTGGCGCGCAAAAAGATGGTGCCTTGGGCCACACTGGGGCTGCCGATGTTGACGAAAATCCGGTCAAACTCGGGATAGCCCATGCCCACCCGCTCAATCGCCTCGGCGTAGCGGCGGGTGTAGTCCAACGTGGCGCCGTCGGGGCCATTGACGTTGATCACGATCACACCACGGTCTTCCATGGGCGCCAGTTCTTTCTGCGCGCTTTGGAACAACCAATAGCTCCCCGCCGCGCTGCACGCCATGACCAGCACCAACACCCAGCGCCAACGCAAGGCGAGGCGCAGGGCTCGCCCGTAACCAGATGTCAGTCCATTCAATGCACGCTCCATCGTCCGATCAAACCGGCTCGGATTGGGGTTGTGCTTGAGCAGCTTGGAACACATCATGGGTGACAGCGTGAGCGCCACAAACCCAGACACCAGCACCGCGCCCGCGAGCGCCAATGCAAATTCTGCAAAGAGACGACCGGTGCGCCCGGGTGTAAAAGCCAGCGGCGCGTACACCGCGGCCAAAGTGAGGGTCATGGCCACCACAGCAAAACCAATCTCACGCGCGCCTTGGATGGCGGCATCAAACGGTTTCATGCCCTCTTCTATGTGCCGATAGATGTTCTCCAGCACCACAATCGCATCGTCCACCACCAAACCAATGGCCAACACCAGCGCCAGCAGCGTCAAGGTGTTGATCGAGAAGCCAAAGAGCGCCATCAAGGCAAATTCGCCGATAAAAATGAAGGGGATGGTGACCAGAGGAATGATGGAAGCGCGGAATGTGCGCAGAAAGACAAAAATCACCAACGCGACCAACACCACCGCTTCGGCGATGGTCGAATACACAGCCTTGATTGAACGGTCAATGAACACCGAGCTGTCGTTGGCAATATCGACCGTGATACCGGGCGGCAAATCTTGTCGCACCTTGTCGAGCAAGCGGCGCACGCCAGCCGACAGCTCCAAAGGATTGGCTGTGGCTTGGCGAATCACGCCCAAGGAAATCGCCTCACGTCCGTTGATGCGGACCGAGCTGCGTTCGTCCTGTGGGCCCTGCTGCACCCGCGCCACATCGCCGAGGCGAATCGGCTGTCCCTTGACTGTGCGAATCGTCAGCTCACGAAACTGCTGCGGGCTCTGCAGATCGGTTGACGCGGTCACGTTGAATTCGCGCTGTTGACTTTCAATGCGACCGGCGGGTACCTCCAAATTGGAGCGGCGCAAGGCGTCTTCTACCTCCTGCACCGTCAGGCCGTATGCGGCCAATCGATCAGGATCGAGCCAGATGCGCATAGCGTATTTGCGCTCACCAAACACACGAACATCGGCAACACCAGGCGCGGTTTGGAGCACCGGCTTGGCCACCCGACTGGCCAAATCGGACAGCTCAAGCGGCGAATGCAGGTCAGAGCTCAATGTGATCCAAACCACCGGGAAGGCGTCTGCTTCTACCTTGGCGATGACCGGCTCATCGATGCTTTGTGGCAAGCGCTGGCGCACTCGGCTCACCTTATCGCGCACATCGGCGGCAGCCGAATCGGGGTCACGCTCCAGCGCAAACCGCACGGTGATTTGACTTTGCTCTTGGCGGCTGATGGAGGTGATCACATCCACACCCTCAATACCGGCCAGAGAATCTTCAAGGGTCTTGGTGACCTGTGACTCCACCACCTCGCTGGACGCGCCAGCAAAACGGGTGCTCACCGTGACACGTGGCTCATCGATTTTGGGGTACTCACGCACGGTGAGTTGTTGGAAGGACACCAAACCCACCAACACAATGAGCAGGGATAGCACGCTGGCAAACACCGGGCGGCGAATGGCGATTTCAGGCAATTGCATCGGGTTCTCCGGCTGTCGAGCGCTGGGCGGGAACTTCAGTTGGGGCTTCGCGAAGTCGCAGCACCGGTGGCTGCGCTCTCGGTGCGCGGCCCAGCAAGGGCTGCGTCAGCAGCCTTCTTGTCAGGGCCGCTGCCATTGCCTGCAGCACCGCCAGACCCGCCACGCCCCGCAGGTCGGTTCATGTCAACAACACGCACGGCTGTGCCATCTTTTTGCAAACGCTGTTGACCCGCCAGCACCACCGTGTCGCCAGGCTGGATGTCCCCCGAGATTTGCACCATGGCGCCCCGGCGAGCACCAACCTGCACCTCCACCCGCTTGGACAGCGATTTGGCGGTCTCGCCCTCGCCTTCCTTCTCAATGCGAAACACAAACTGCTTACCGCCTTGGGGCACGATGGCCTCTTCCGGCACTACCATGGCGTTTTCAAACACATCAAACACGGTGGTCAGCCGAGCGAACATGCCAGGCCGCACCGAACCATCGGCTTTGCCGGGCAAAGCGGCGCGCACGAGCAGCGAACGGCCATTGGCATCCAGCAAAGGGTCCACCGCCACAATTCGAGCCTTCAACTTTTCACTAGGCAAACCGTCCAACGTCATTTCCACACTCTGACCGGGCATCACCTTGGTTTGGTAGCGCTCGGGCAAGCGGTAATCAACTTGCAAGGCCGACATGTCCTCGATGTTCACCAAATCAGCGCCGTCTTTGACATAGGCCCCGACGTCGACCAATTTCAGCCCAGCCACGCCATCAAACGGCGCGCGCATGACCATTCTCTCGAGACGCGCTTTGGCCAAAGCCACTTGGGCTTGCGCCACCTGCAAGCTCGCCTGGCTTTCGTCTAACACACGCTGAGCGACGAAATTTTGCGCCACCAATTCTTGGTTGCGACGCAAGTTGGCTTGGGCGATGGACAGCTGTGCCTCAGCCTGACTGAGCTCTGCTTTCTGCAGGGTATCGTCCAAGCGGACCAACACCTGACCGCGTTTGACCACCGCTCCATCCTTGAACCCGATGTGGGCAATGCGCCCCGATACCTCCGGACGCAGCATGACGCTTTGGAGGGATCGAACCGTGCCCACCGACTGGGCATCGTCGCGCAAGGACTGCGTACCGACCTTGGTCACCTCAACCGCCGGTGTGCCGCCGCGCTGACCACCTCCAGCGGCGGGCCCCTGCCCACCGCCAGACGATGCGCCGGCAGCCTCCGATGAACGGGGCCCACCAGGGCCCCCTGCCGACTCGGCGTCTGCCGATTTGACCATCGGAGAGCGCTGCATCCACCAAGCGCCAGCGGACGCTACGCCAATTCCACACACCGCAATCAGGGTGTACACCATTTTTTTTGCCATGCCACTTCTCTCTGCAACGACTCACCAGGGCAAAACACCCTTGTAAATGCAAACCAATGTAACAGCGGACTGTAAAGCGGGTGTGTAGCGCCGCTGACAGAGCCTCGTATGGGCTTATGCAGGCACACCCTTGTTGGCCAGAGTGTCGGCTCGCTCATTGCCCGGATCGCCCGCGTGTCCATTGACCCAATGCCACTCGATTCGGTGCGGCCCTTTGTGCACCAAATCGTCCAAGCGCCGCCACAAATCGGCGTTTTTCACCGGCTCCTTCGCAGCGTTGGTCCACCCCTTCGCTTTCCAGCCATGTATCCACTCGGTGATGCCTTTTCGCACATACTGACTGTCCAAGTACAAATGCACCACACAGGGCCGCTTGAGCGCCTGCAACCCTTCAATCACAGCCATCAACTCCATTCGGTTGTTGGTGGTTAGGCGCTCGCCACCACACAACTCCTTGCTGTGTTCTCCCGAACGCAGCCACACCCCCCAGCCACCGGGTCCCGGGTTTCCCTTACAAGCCCCATCGGTGTACATCACCACTTCATCTTTATTGATCATCGATCACCTTCAAAACAGTCTTGTTGTCGCGCTGAGACAGAGAAGTGGAAACCGCCACAGTGGAGGGCTTGAGCGATCGCCGATGCGGGCGCCACACGGGGCCAAGCAGACGCATGCCGCGAACCCGCTTGGTGGCCTCAACAAAGTACACAGCCCCCCCCAGAGGCCACCACCTTGCACCAACACGGTTTATCCCATCGAGACGGTCCAACCATTTCGGCGACTGTGTGGGCCAAGCGTAAATGCCGTAGCGCTGGGTCTGCACCTCAAGATTCATCAAATTGAGCCAATCCCGAACACGCCAAGGCGCGATGAACTCACCCACCGAGGGCAAAAACAGGCTACCCCACGATGCTAGACCTAGGCGTCGGCAAAGGTGCGCCCTGGCCTGCCGTCCGCCCCACAGACTGATGGGATTGAACAGGGTCATCACCACCCTGCCCTCCGGTACCAACACACGCTCAACCTCGCGCAACACACCGTGTGGATCAGCGCACAATTCCAAGGTGTGGGGCAAGACGACCAGATCGATACTGGCATCAGGAAATGGCAAAGCGGCTGGATCCGCCCACGCCGACACACCAAGCGGCCATTGGTCTCCCAGACAGTCGGCCTCATTGCCCAAGACCCAGCGGTGCGGCATGCGGCTTACGGCCAAGCTCTGCATCTGCGGCAAACCCAATTGGATCGCGTGAAAGCCAAACACATCGGCCAGCGCCAACTCAAATTGGGCTTGCTCCCATGCCTGCACCCGCTGGCCAGCCGCTGACGCCAACCAATCCCCCAAGCCTATAATTTCGTGCGTCATCTTTGTTGATTTTTTCAGCCAGTTGACAGCTTCTCATGCGCGCAGCGCAGCGCAGCGCACCACTCCATAGGGTCTTCAGGACGATCGCTTGTGCACCACCTCATTGCCTTGCCCGCTTTCACCGACAACTACATCTGGGTGGTGCACAACGATGAAGCAGCGATCGTGGTGGACCCCGGCGAGTCACAGACGGTACTGAATTTTCTGTCGCGGCAAGGATTGACGCTTGCGGGCATTCTAGTGACCCACCACCACCCGGACCACATTGGGGGTTTGACCGCGCTGGCGCCACACTGCGCTGGCCCAATCGTCGTCCCAGCAAAAGATGTTGAGCGCATTCCACTTGCAACCAGAACTGTCGGCGATGGCGACATCATCGATACCCTGGGATGGGAGTGGCAGGTCATGGAGGTGCCTGGGCACACGTCCGGGCATGTGGCCTACTGGACGTCGCCCACGAACGCTACGCCCGTGCTGATGTCCGGTGACACGCTGTTCAGCGCAGGATGTGGGCGCTTGTTTGAAGGCACAGCGGAACAGATGCACCACAGTCTTAGCAGACTCGCGTCACTGCCTGACGACACACTCGTCTGCTGCGCCCACGAATACACCCTGTCAAATCTGCGATTTGCTGCCGCTGTTGAGCCCGACAATCCGCGCATCGACGCACATCGGTTGCACTGCGTGGAGAAGCGACAACGGAACTTGCCGACGCTGCCCAGCTCCATCGGGCTAGAGAAGGCCATTAACCCCTTTCTGCGCACCCAAGAGCCCAGCGTGATTCAGGCTGCAAGCGCCTTTGCCAAACGAACAACCTCCCCTGGCTCAGACACCCTGATGGCCTTGCGGGAATGGAAAAACCAATGTTGATCATGCGATTTTTGTCACCCGCTTCTGCCACAGCGCTTTGTCTGGTCGCCGCCTTCATATCAGGCTGCGCGACACCACTGTCACCCGCTGAGTCGCGCCCCTCATCGGAACAGACCAGTCAAGCGAGCCCACCCGCCCAACCAGCGGCACAGCCAGTCCGCCCCTCTGTCGTCCGCGCGGCGCCTGCTGTGCCCAACGGCCCCATCACCCCCATCAACGAAGCCACCTTGGGCGCAGGCCCTGTGGCGGAGTTGAGTGCGCCCGCCGATACATGGGAGCGCATTCGGCGCGGCTTCGCCATGCCTGATCTGGACAACGACATCGTGCGCGAAAAGGAGCGCTGGTACAGCAGTCGCCCCGAATACATCCAACGCATGACCGAGCGGTCCAGCAAATACCTGTTCCATATCGTCGAAGAAATCGAACGCCGAGGTATGCCAATGGAGTTGGCATTGCTGCCATACATTGAAAGTGCGTTTAACCCGCAAGCGGTGTCGCACGCAAAGGCCGCCGGTATGTGGCAATTCATGCCCGCCACAGGCGAGTCGTTCGATCTCAAGCAAAACATCTTTCGCGACGACCGGCGCGATGTGCTGGCGTCCACCCGCGCGGCTTTGGACTACCTGCAGCAACTGCACCGGCGCTTTGGCGACTGGCACTTGGCGCTGGCGGCCTACAACTGGGGCCAAGGCAACCTCAACCGCGCCATCACCCGCAACACCAAGGAGGGTCTTGGCACGGCCTACACCGACCTCAACATGCCGCTGGAAACGCGGCAATACGTCCCGAAGCTGCAGGCGGTGAAAAACATCATCGCCCGTCCGGGCGCTTTTGGAGTGCAACTGCCCGCCATCGGCAACTACCCCTTTTTCGACTCTGTATCGATTGACCGTGACATTGATGTGGCACTCATCACCCGCTTGGCGGGAGTGAGCGAGAGCGATTTCCGCACGCTCAACCCATCGCTGAACAAGCCGATGGTGATGGCTGCGGCCACACCCGAGATCCTGCTGCCGCGCGACAACGCCATCGCTTTCCTGACGCAACTGCGTCAGCACAAAGGTCCTTTGGCCAGTTGGACGGCCTGGGTGGTGCCCAAGACCATGACCATCAGCGAAGCCGCCCAGAGGGTCGACATGAGCGAGTCGGCCTTGCGAGAACTCAATCGCATCCCCCCCCGCATGCTGGTCAAAGCGGGATCTAGCCTGCTCGTTGAGCGTGGCCGAGGCATGGACAAAGACGTGCCAGAGCATGTGGTGGACAATGCACAGCTGAGTCTGACGCCGGAAGTGGTGCTGCGCCGTGTCACGGTCAAAGCCCGAAAGGGTGACACCGTGGCCTCACTGGCCAAGCGTCACCGTGTTACGCCGGGACAGCTGGCCAATTGGAACGCGCTATCGGTCAACAGCAAACTCAAAGCCGGTCAACAAGTCACTTTGATGCTGCCTAAAGGCACGCGCACCACAGCAGCTGAAGGCAAAGCGAGCGGCGGCAAACGAGCCAAGGCCAGCGCAACATCGCGCAGCAGCGACGCCAAGGTCAAGACGGCCAAGCGATCTGGCCCCAAGACAATGGCAAAGGCCAAGCCTGTGAAGGTAGCGGCAGCCAAACCCAAACGTCAGAAGAACTGAACGGCATCCGCCTAGCGTTACGCTCGAAATCTGGCTTTTGCCTCTTTGACCCACTCGTTGTGCACCGTGTGGGCCAAAGATGTCTCCACAGCGCCCCATGTGGGATTCCAACGCGCCAGCAACCGTTTGGCCACGTGAGGAGCACGTTCGTCAAACACGCCGTCGGGGGACCAAGCTTCGCGGTTTTGAGAAAAAGCGCTGAGGTAGAGCCCTCTATCGCCTTGAAAATATTCCTCAGCGACCGTGCGTGAAATGTCCAGCAAGCCCGCTGTTTGTAACCATTTTTGGGCATGCACCACGGCGTGAGACAAAGCCCTGCATTGGTCAGCGCGTTGCTTGGCCATATCGACAGAAGTGCACAGGCTCATGGCCGGCCACAGCTCGCCGAAAAGAAGCCGGGTACCCGCCAAGGTCCGGGTGTCGGCCATGACCCGAGCATCGCCATCTCGCTCGACCAATGAAATCAACGGGTCGGGCAAACACACACCCTCCACACGTCGATTGCGCAACAGACCCACGGCCTGCTCTGCTTGATCCAGCTCCAGCCATTGCACCTGCCCTGCAGTCAGCCCCTGGCCTTGCAAGAATTGCTGCGCCACGCGGTACGCGGCTTCACTGCCTTTGGGCAAAGCCAAACGCAGGCCATCTCCGCGACGCTCCAATTGGGCATGACCTTGCCGAGACAAACCCACCGCAAATTGGGGTGTGCGAGACAGCTGTGCAAAAGCGGTCCAACGCAATCCCTGCACATGCGCTTTGATGGTCGTGATGTAGGGAGCTGACAACACATGAGCTTTGCCGTGCATCAACGCTTGCAAAACGCCGTCCAGATCGGGGCACACCAGCCATTCCAGCCGCAATCCCTCTTGAGCGGCGTAGCCCAAACGGTGTGCTAGATGCAATGGCAACTGGCACAACGCTTCTGGCCGTGTGACGGCGATCGTCAGGCTACCCCATTTGGTGGCGCGGCTCTCTGCGCCTCCAACAGACGCAGCAAGACCAAGCGATGCCGCCGCCCAAGCACCCGAGACCAAGCGCCGCCTGCTCAACATATATCAGCCCCCTGACAAGCTTTCCAACGACAACCGCTCTGGGTCGTCTATCTACATGAGCTTAGGTCGGGTACCGCATGGTGCGTATCGGGTGCTGTCCCAATCGGGAAAGCCCGATGCGGGCGACTACCGAGAACTTAAATACGCACGCAGCCGTCAACGGCGATCGGTAAAAGCGTGAGCGATGGTGCCCAAATCGACGTATTCCAACTCGCTGCCAATCGGCACACCGCGCGACAGCCGAGTGACACGCACGTCTCGCTGCTTGAGCACCTGCGCGATCACGTGGGCGGTGGCTTCTCCCTCGGCGGTGAAGTTGGTGGCTAAGATCACTTCCTGTACCTGAGGCCAGTCGGATTGCGCTTGCATGCGCCGCAGCAACACATCGATACCAATCTCGTGAGGTCCAACCCCTTCAATCGGATTGAGCTTGCCCATCAACACAAAATACAGCCCTCTGTACACACCCGTGCGCTCCAAAGCGGCTTGGTCGGCAGGCGTTTCCACCACACACAGTTGGTGGCGCAGTCGCTCTGGATCACGGCAAGTGACACACAACTCTTGTTCGGTAAAGGTGTGGCACAAAGAACAGTGTTTGACCGAGGACACCGCATGCGCGAGCGCCTTGGACAACTCACTGGCGGCAGCGTGATCGTGCTGCAACAGGTGAAACGCCATGCGCTGGGCTGACTTAGCCCCCACCCCGGGCAAGCGCTCCAAGGCTTGAACCAAGCGATCGAGAGCGCTGTGGCTGGCCATGCAGTTAGAAAGGCAGCTTCATGCCGCCGGGCAAACTGGGCATGCCGGCGGTGATCTTGCCCATTTTTTCTTGAGACGTTTCCTCGGCCTTGCGCACGGCTGCATTAAAAGCGGCTGCGACCAGATCTTCCAGCATGTCCTTGTCGTCGGCCAGCAGGCTGGGGTCAATGCTCACTCGCTTGACATCGTGTTTGCAGGTCATCACCACCTTGACAAGGCCAGCGCCCGACTCACCCGTTACCTCGATGGAGCCCAACTCGTCTTGGGCTTTCTTGAGGTTGTCTTGCATGGCCTGGGCTTGCTTCATCAGACCAGCGATTTGTCCTTTGTTGAACATGTATTTCCTTCTGTAAAGGGGATTTATTCACTCGACGCCGCAGACGCCTTGAGCGTCCCCGGCACAATTTTGCCGCCGAACTCGCGCATCATGCGCTGCACAAACGGGTCGTTCATGATGATCGCCTCGGCTTCTTGCTGGGCCGCCGCCGCTTGGGCCGACAGACGCAAAGCGGGCGTGTCGGTGGCCGGCGCCGTCTCCACCTGCAGCGTCACGTCCAAGCCGGCGCCACGCAGGGCTTGTGTCAGCCGTTCGCGGGTGCTCGCCTGGTTCAAGGTCTGGCGCTCGGTGCGCAAGCGCCACACACCGTCATCGCGCGCCACCAATTCAGATTGCAGGGCCAGCTCGCGGTTGAGGGCAGAAATGGCATCGGCCTGCACCAAAGCCTGCACCGTTTCAAACCAAAAATCGCCCAAGGGCGTTGGCACGAGCGCTGTAGCGGGCTGTGCCGGCATGTGGGTCGATGCGGCCAAGGCAGCACTTGGAAAGGGTTGCTCCCGCACCGGCACCGCCACCACGGCCTGGTTCGCGGGCAAGGACTCCCACGGCGGCACATCGTCGATCTCCATGCCGTCGTCGGGCATCCAGGGCGCCTCCTCATCGTCTTGAGGCGGCATCGGAGCTGTGGCGGCTGGGGCTACCGCAGGCGTGGTG
>JBEIEH010000057.1:0-13195 GCA_040383055.1 Burkholderiaceae bacterium | reverse complement strand
CTGCCGTTCACCAACCTGCCGCTGGTCAAGAGCATTTATTCCTCGCTCAAGAGCTTTGCCGATTACTTTGCGCCACACGAGCGCGACGCGCAGCAGGTGGTGCTGCTGAAAAACCCGGCCAGCGAGTTCTCCATCATCGGCTTGGTGACACGCCAAAGCCTCAAGGACCTGCCGCTGGACGCCGTGACCCAGCAACACGTGGCGGTGTACCTGCCCATGGGTTACATGATCGGCGGCTACACCGTGTTTGTGCCGCGCAGCTGGGTGCAGGTGGTGGATATGTCGGTGGAAGAAGCCATGCGCTCCTCGCTCATCGCCTGGATGGGCAACGGCAAAACGCCGCCCAAGGCTTGAGGCGACCATGGATTCGCTGACCCAAGTGGCGCTGGGCGCCGCCGTGAGTGTGGCGGTGATGGGCCGGCGCACCGCCGTCTGGAAGGCCGCGCTCTGGGGCGGCGTGGCCGGCACCCTGCCCGACCTGGACGCGCTGATCGACCACGGCGACGCCATCTTGAACATGGTGCTGCACCGGGCCGAGACCCATTCCCTGCTCTACCTGACGCTGCTGGCGCCGCTGATGGGCGCGTTGGTGGCGCGGCTGCACGGCGAACAGCCGCTTTGGCGAGCGTGGGCGATGGCCCTTTGGCTGGCGCTGTTCACCCACCCGCTGCTCGACTGGATGACGGTTTATGGCACCCAGTTGCTGCAGCCCTTCACCGACCACCCCTACGGCGTGGGCAGCCTGTTCATCATCGACCCAGGTGTGACGCTGCCGCTGCTGATCGGCCTGATCGCCGCGCTGGCGCTGCGCCAGCACCGGGGCCTGCGCTGGAACACAGCGGGCCTGGGCGTGGCCAGCGCCTACATCGCCTGGAGTGTGCTGGCCCAGGGCTTGGCCACCCACGCCACCCACGCCACCCGCGCCGACCTCGCGCGCCAAGGCATCACTCCCACCCACTTGCTGGTCACGCCCGCGCCGCTCAACACCGTGCTGTGGCGGGTGGTGGCCATGACCGACACCCACTACTGGGAAGGCCATGTCTCGCTGCTCGACGCGCAGCCGCAATTCGGCTGGCGCCGCTACGAGCGCGGTGCCGAACTGATCTCCCAACACGGCCAGCTCGACGGTGTGCGCCGCATCGCCGCCTTCAGCCAAGGTTTTTACCGCCTGCGCGCCGACGATGGCCGCCTGACACTCACCGACCTGCGCATGGGCCAAGAGCCCGGGTATGAGTTCACCTTTGATTTGGGCCAGCTCGACGCCCCGGGTCAGCAAGCGGCGGTGCAGGTGGGCTACCGCACCGGTGTGGGCGAGGGCCTGCGCTGGCTGTGGCGGCGCCTCTGGGGTGAGGCGGTGTTGCCGCCAGGGGTGGGCGGTGGCCACACCCCATGACACAAACATGCTACTGCCTTACAACAAATGACTAGGACACCTCAAAAATAGACAAAAACAAGTCGTTGTTGACAATTTATGCGGGTCGAATAATTCCAAACACTACATTTCACGTTGGGAATTTTCATCATGCTCAGAGAATCTTTGGACTTTGAGGCCAATCTGCCCAAGATCTACTCGTCGGTAGCGAGCTCGTCACGCGCGAAGTTCGGCTACCACCACGCAGAGGCATCGGCGTCGCACGACAACGGATCGGCGCGTCTGGCGCTTGCGGTGGACCGCATTCAGCACATCGGAACGCATCTGCGCTCTGCCGATGGCTCCGCGACAGAGCCCATCGACTGGCGCAATCTGGCCACACAGCTGTTTCACTCCCTGGAGGTGCTCGCACTGTTCATTCAGGAAGAGCGCCAGCACCGTGTGCAGGCCCCCAAAAACACCGACGCCAAAGCGGTGCTCGACATCCATCTCACCAAAAAGCAACGAGAGATCATGAGTTTGGCCAACCAAGGGCTGAGCAACACGGAAATTGCCGCCCGTTTGGGCATCACCCGATCCACCGTCAATCAGCACCTGCACAGGTTGTACAAGCACCTCAACGTTCGGTCTCGGGGCATGGCAACGGCCTATTGCCGAGAACACCAGCTCATCTGAGGTGTGGTGGCACTCAGGTCAGCTCGGAGATCTTGGTGCTCAAGAACATGCGTCGCTCTTCGCGGTTGACAGGCTGAGCCCCAGGCAAGGGCCAGCCACGGTCCACAAAGAGGCGCATCGAGAGCACGCTCAGGCGTGAATCTTCGGACACACTTTGAATGAACACGGCGCCAATGTCGCGGGCGCGTGTTTGGATGTTGTCCAGACCGATGTGAGACGACTGACCCGGCAGGTATTGGCGCGCAAATGACGCATCGGCCCGCACAAAATCGGACTCAATAAACTCAACGAGCAACAGGTCGTCGGTGAGCTTGAGCACCAGCGAGAGTTTGGCCGCCTGAGAGTGCTTGATGGCATTGGTCAGCAGTTCTCGCACCATCTTCATGATTTCGGCCGTTCGCTCTCCCAGCAGCACCAGCTCGCGGTCGGGAGGCACGGCGTATCTCAACTGAATCGCGGTGGACGCCAGGATATCGTCCATCTCGAGGCAGTATTCAAAAAACACCTCCTGAATGCAGCGCTGGTCCTGCATGGACTCGTTGAACATGATCTTGCGGATGTCGCGCAGACAGGACAACAGACTGTCCTCCAGCTTGGACTGACTCAGACGACCGTTCTTGAGTCCATACACCGTGGCCACCAACCTTGCGCCGATGCCGTCGTGGAGATCGCGGTAAATCGCGGTGCGCTCAAGGTCGATGGCTTCTTTGCGCTTGACCTGCAGGTCAACCAGATGCGCGATCTTGAGCTCCAAGGTGAGCTTGTCCAACGAGGTTTGCAGATCGGCGTTGTACTGGCGAATATCGGCCAGGTTTCGGCGATGCTCGCGAAGCAAACGCAACGCGGGAAACACAAACAAGGGCGGCACCAGCACAGCAGAGAGCAGCACTGGCGTCTGCAGCAGGTCCCATGCAGTGGCCTGCCGGGTGGCGGCAGACAAAAATTCAAACGAGAGCAAACGGGCGTCATGAAAGACGGCCAACGCGGCCAACAGCAGGACCGCTGCCATCACAGCGCGTGTGACCGACAGGTGTTTGCGCAGCGAGTGCAACGCCGCCGTGGCCAAGACCAACAGGCACGCACTGGCGGCATAAACTAAGCCCTGCGGCGCCTCACCTGCGGCCGAATCCGTCCACCCATAAGACACCGCCAAGACCACCACCACCGCCGGCGGCACACGCAACAGCCACACCTGGTAGCGCCGCAACCGCCAACCGAGGTGCGCCAGCACCATCTGCGACAAACTCAGCAACCAACCGGCGGCCAGCAGACACAGCATCACCCGATGCAACGGCACCCACGACTGCGGCACGATGGACACACTGCCGAGCAAAAACATACCGGCCCAGAACACCGCCGCCAAACCACCGTACAGATGGATCTTGTCGGACTTGCGGATGCGCCAGACCATAAACAGCAGGGTGGCCACCATCAGACTCAACAAAGAAGACGACACCGCCAGCGTGCTGGAAACCAACTGAATCACCCCTGCAAGCTGATTCAGCGATTTGATGTCCCCGGAGTACATCGGGGCCAAAAACATCCTGTTTCCCCATCCGGCGGATTCGACGGTGATGCGCGTGGGAGCCCCAGGAATCATCACACCCGTGGGGATGTAAGACAGGTGGGGCCGCAACCAGAGGTAGCGGGTCTGTGCGTCGGTGTGGGGAACATAGTCGTACGACACACCATTGGCCTGAATGCGCACACCATTGACCAACTGCGTGATGAGAAAGGCTTGATGCCCTGCTGGCACCCAAAACTCGTACCGATACTCCCAAGCGTGTGACGTGTGTGGCCCAGCGGCGGACAGGTCACCACCGCGCACATCCACCAAGCGAGTCTCACCGTCTGCTGTTGTCTTGATGTGCACGACCGACGGTGACCCAATCAAGGTGTATCGAGACCGCACCGCCTCCGGCAACAGCCACACGGCCATCGCCAATATCACCCCCAGCAGACCGGCCCACGCCCGCATGTGCATCACTCAACCAAACCATGACCGATGGCGGCCGACACCGCCATGGACCTAGACGTCACGCCGAGCTTGCTGTAGATCGACCGCAGGTGCTGGTTCACGGTGTGGGGCGAGATGCTGAGATGGTCACCAATCTGCGCAATCGACAAACCCTTGATCAGCAGCTGCAACACCGCCCATTCGCGCGTCGACAAACCCAGCTCGGCGGCTTTGGCATCGACATTGACACGTTGGCCCGCTCCGGCTTCCAGCTCCTCGATGCGCTTGAACAGGTGACTCGACACTTCCGCACTGACAGGGTTTTTGCCGTTGTAAGCGTCGATGACCTGGCGTTCCAGATCATCGCCCAATTCGTATTTGAGGATATAGCCGGCCACCCCCAAACGGACACTGCGCAAAATCTGCTTGGCATTGGAATAGCTGGTGACCACCATGATCTTCGCGTCGGGGGATCGTTCTTGTATTTCCGCTACCAGATCCAGACCATCCACATCGGGCAGACCGATGTCCAGCAGGTACACATCACAAGCGCCCGTGCCAATCAACGCCACCGCTTGGGCGCGGCTGCTCGCCACACCACCGAGACGCAGGTTGGCGGACTGTTTGATCAAGCGGATCACATGTTCAATGACATGTGTGTCGTCTTCAATGACACCCACCACAACAGACATACACCAGCCTTTGGCAACGCAATTCAAAAAGGGCCGCGATATTACCGCATTAGTAATAAAATTGATATCAGTTATTTGGTATTAACGTTGTTGACAAATGTTTAATGCATTGCGGCGGCATTGGGTGTTTACCCCACATCGGTGACAAGCCCCTTGACCCGCCGCTGCAGCCGGTACGGCGGCAGGCCCGCCAGCATGCGCCGGCCATAGGCCTGGCGCAGCAGGCGCGGGTCGTAGCAGACGACCACCGCCTGGTCGGTTTCGGTGCGCAGGGCGCGGCCGGTCCATTGAAGCAAGCGCGCGCCAGTGGTCGGCACCACGATGTCCGAAAACGGGTCGCGGCCCTGGGCCTTGAGCCAGTCGGCGCGGGCCTGGCCCACCGGGTCGCCGGGTGAGGCAAACGGCAGTTTGGTGATGAACACCCATTCACAGAGTTCGCCGGGCAAATCGAGCCCTTCGCCAAACGACTGCAGGCCAAACAGAATGGACGGCTGGCCCGCGTGCACGCGGTCGGCGTGTTGCTGCAGCAGCCGGGTGCGCGAGGCGTCGCCCTGCACCAAGACGCGGTCGCGCAACTCGCGCAGATCACCACGCTCCAGCTGCAACTGCGCCTGGCGCAGCTGGGCGCGCGAGGTGAACAGCACCAGCGCGCCGCGCTGCACCTCGCGCAGGTCTTGCCACAGCGCTTGCAGCACTTCGGTGTTGTAGGCGTCGAGGTCTTTGGGGTCGGCCTGGGTGTCGACCACGATGAGCCGGCCTTGGTTTGCGTGGTCGAAGGGGCTTTGGGCTTCGCGGGTGCTGACCGCGGCATCGCCAGCCAAGCCGACCTCGTGCAGGAAGTGGTGGAAGGTGCCGCAACTCGTGAGCGAGGCCGAGGTCAGCACGGCGGCGCGCACCTTGCTCCAGAGCTGGTAGCGCAGCAAGCCACCGGGCAGCAGCGGGCTGGCGTGGGCGCTCAGGGTGACCAGGCCATGGCGCACACTGGCTTCCATCCATTTGGCCAGCGGCGGCTGTCCGTCGGCCGCGTCTTGCAACCAGAGCGCGGTGGTTTCTTGGGCCTGTTGCAGACGAGGCGCGATGGCGCCCAGGCGGCTGTAGAGCTGGGCGCAGCGCGGCGCATCGCGGGGGTTGTCACGGGCGTTGGCCTTGAGCAGGGTGGCGAGCGATTCGAACACTTTCAGCAAGGCGCTTGCGCGGGTGTTGATCGCGTCGACCGCCTCGCTCCAACCCTCGGGCAGGCGACCTTGAGCAAAACGGTCGACCACCGGCGCGGGGTCGGGTGCGCCCGCGCGCGGAGGACGGCTGGCGGCCGCCCATTCGGGCAGTTCGCCCACACGCTGCATCGCCAAGCGCGCGAGTTCGCCGATGGCGGTTTTGAGTTCGCGGGTGAGGGTGGGCACATCGGCCTCGGGCCGCTCGGCCAGTGCGGCGGCCACCTCGCTCACCGCTTTGGGCAGGCGGTCAAGCCAGGCGCTGCGCATCAGGTCCATCTGCGCAGTGAACTGCCCTTGCGCCACCTGCGGCAGGTGGTGGGCTTCGTCGAACACCACAAAACAGTCGCTCGGGTCGGGCAGCGCGTGCAGGCCGAGCGTGGACAACAGCAGATCGTGGTTGACCACAATGACATTGGCCTGCGCGAGCTGGCCGCGCGCGCGGTAGTAGCTGCAGCCGTGGTAACTCGGGCAATGGCGCGCGCTGCAGCTGTGGCGCTCGGCGGCGACTGGCACCCAGAGCTCGGCCTCGGGCGGGTCGTCGAGGCGGTCGCGATCGCCGTCCCAGGCGCCGGTGTCCAGCGCCTTGCCCCAGAGCGCGTAGTGGCGCGCACGGGCTTCCCAGCGCTCGGCCTCGCGCGCATGGGCGGCGGCGTCGGCCGGGGTGTCGCTGGGTGGTGGGGCGTCGGCGTCAAACAGGTTCGCGTTGCTGGCGTCGCCGGCGCTCAGCTGGTCGAGCTTCAATCGGCACACATAACGGCCGCGCCCCTTGGCCAAGGCGTAGGTGAAGGGTTGTGGCAGCGCTTGTGCGAGGCGCGGCAGGTCTTTGGCCATGAGCTGCTCTTGCAGCGCCACGGTGGCGGTGGCGATCAGCACCCGCTTGCCTTGCGACAGCGCCATCGGCACCACGGTGGCCACATAGGCGGCCGATTTGCCCACGCCGGTGCCGGCCTGCACCACCGCAATCGCGCGTTGCGGCGGACCGATGTCGGCGTGGTCGGTGTTGGCGCCCACCGCGTCGTCGGGTGGCGGTTGGGTCAGGTCGACCGCGCCCAGGGTCGAGACGATGTGCTCGGCCATCTCGCGCTGGCCAGCGCGGTCGCGAAAGCCGAGGTTGTGCACCGCGTGCGCAAAGGCATCAAGCGGGCTCAAGCTGTCGGTCAATGCGCTGGCGGCATCGGCGCTGGCGGAAGGGGTATCGGCGGTGCTGTCGGTCATGGGCGGGGCGTTGCCCGGTGGGCGCTGGGTCGGCCGCTGGGTGCGGTGATGGCAGATTGTGACCGAGCCACCGCCGCTACCATTGGCCGATGCAACTCTTTGACGCCACCACCACCGCCGCCGCCCTGCCCTACCCCGCGCTGATCGGCGCGCTGCGCGAGCGTTTTGCCAGCGGCTGTGAGGTGCCCACCCGCCATGCGCACGAGCTGGCAGCACCTGGACACAGCCACAAGCTCACCTCGCTGCTGATGCCGGCCTGGGTACCGGGGCAGTTGTACGGCGTCAAGGTGGTCAACATCGCGCCGGGCAACAGCGAGCGCGGCCTGCCCGGTTTGCACGGCAGTTATCTGCTGTTTGACGCGGTGACAGGCCAAGCGCTGGCGGTGATCGACGGCAACACCCTGACCACCCGGCGCACCGCAGCGGCGTCGGCCCTGGCGGCGTCCTTGTTGGCACGGGCCGATGCGCGGCATCTGCTGGTGCTGGGCGCGGGGGCGATTGCGCGCGAGCTGCCGGCCGCTTATGCGGCGGTGCGGCCGATCGATACGGTGCGGGTGTGGGCCCGCAAACCCGAGGCGGCCCACACCCTGGCGGCCGACTGGCGCACCCAAGGCTGGCGGGCCGAGGCGGTGAGCGATTTGCCCAGCGCGTGCGCCCAAGCCGATGTGGTGAGCTGCGCCACCCACGCGACCCAGCCCCTGGTGCGTGGCGAATGGCTGGCCCCGGGCAGCCATTTGGATTTGATCGGCAGCTTCACGCCCGCCATGCGCGAGGCCGACGACGCCTGCCTGCAAGGCGCGCGCCTGTTCGTCGACACCGAAGAGGCGCTGAAAAAAAGTGGGGATTTGCTGGAGCCGCTGCGGCGCGGCGCCATCACCGAGGCCGATGTGCGGGGCACGCTGACCACCCTGTGCAAAGGCGTGGCGCGCGGCCGTCTGCAAGATCAGGAACGCACGGTGTTCAAGTCGGTGGGCACCGCACTGGAAGACCTGGCAGCCGCCACGCTGGTGTGGCAAGCGGCGCGGGCCTGAAAGACACTGGCTTTAGACGTCTTTCATCGCTTTGGCGAAGATCTTGCTCACGGGGTTGACGATATAGGACAACACGGTGCGGCGCATCGCCACGATATCGACTTGGGCGGTCATGCCGGGCAGCGCTTCCAGACGGTTCGCGCGCTCCCCTTTGAACTCTTTCTCGCCGATGCGGATGTGCACCCGGTAGTAAGGCTTGGGACCTTGGGGCGTCTCTTCATTCAAGGTGTCGGGGCTGACGTACACCACGTCACCCTTGAAACCACCAAAGATGCTGAAATCAAAGGCGTCGAGCTTCACATTGGCTTGCTGACCCAGCCGCACCCAGGCCACGTCTGAGGGCTGCACCTTGGCTTCCACGATCAACGACCCATCGGTTGGCAGCAGCTCCATCACCGTGTCGCCGGCGCGCACCACACCGCCCAAGGTGGTGACCTTGATGTTCTTGACCACACCATCGGCCGGGGCGATCAGGTCGGTCTGTTCGAGCAGCTGGGTGCGGTCGTTGAGGGCCTCGCTCTGGGTGTTGAGGTCTTCCTGGGCCTTGGCCATTTCGGTCTGGGCGTCTTGGAAGAACTTGTTGCGCCGACCGGTGATCTGGGCGTCGATTTCGGCCACTTGCCGCTCTAGGCGCAGCACCTCGGCTTTGCTGACATCGCCAGAGGCCTCCAGCTTTTTGTTCATGGCCAGCTCTTCGCTCAGCACGGCACGCACCTTTTGCTGGGCGGCGATGTCTTCTGTGAAGGCTGTGCGGCGGCGGTTGAACAGGTTTTTCTGGTTCTCGATCAGCTCGGGATAGGCCAGCAGGTCTTGGTCGAATACCAACGCGCCGCCATAGACCTCGGTGCGCAAACGCGCCAAGGTGATGCGCAGAGCGGCCACCTTGGCCCTGCTGTCGTCCACCGCCGCTTGGGCGCGGGTTTTTTCCAGCGTGGCCAGCAGCTCGCCCGCTTTGACGGTTTGCCCTTCGTGCACCTTGAGCGCACGCAGCACACCACCGTCCACCGCTTGCACCACCTGGGTGCGCGAACTGGCGATGATCTGGCCTTGCGCGCGGGTGACCTGGTCGATCTCGGTGAGCGCAGCCCAGACGGTCAGCGCGATCAAGCAAATCACCGCGACCCAGAGCGTGAGACGCACCCGGGTGTTGGAGGGCAAGTCGATATCGGAATGGGCGATCAGAGGTGGTTTGCTCATGCTTGGCTCTCCAGCGCAGCGGGGGGCGCCGATTCTGCGGGGGTGGTGCTGGTGGCCAGCGCCTGGGTGGCGCGGGCGCTGTTGTTGCGCAGCTGGGCCAGCACCGCGTCGCGCGGACCGTCCATCACCACGCGGCCTTGGGCCACCACCACCAGACGCTGCACCAGTGGCAGCAGGCTCATTTTGTGGGTCACCAGCAGCAAGGTGCTGTTGGCGAGTTCGGGACTTTGAAGCACCTGCAGACAGCGCGCCTCCAAGCCATCGTCCATCGAGGCCGTGGGCTCGTCGAGCAACATCACATTGGGCCGCGCCAGGACCATGCGGGTGAAGGCCAGCAGCTGTTTTTGACCGCCCGACAAGCCCTTGCCACCCTCAAAAATCGGCAGATCCAAACCCATGGGGTGGGCCGACACCAACTGCAACAAGCCGGTCTGGCTCATCACGTCTTTGAGCACATCGTCGCCAGGATCTGGCAATCCCACCAAGAGGTTTTCGCGCAAAGTGCCTTGGAACAAGCGGTGGTCTTGTTGCAAGTAACCGACCTGACGGGTGAGCGCTTCGCGGGCGATGTGGCTCATGTCCAGACCGTCGATGAGCACCCGACCTTGGGTGGGTCGGTACAGCCCTGCCAGCATTTTCAGCAAGGTGGATTTGCCCGAACCAATCGGTCCGAGAATGCCCACACGCTCACCGGCTTTGAACTGCAGCTGTTTGACTTGTACCGCCGGCGGGGCATCGCGGTGGTAGGTGAACATGACGTTCTCAACGTTGTAGTTGCCGCCCAAGTTGCCTGGAGTCAGCGGCCGCACCTGCGGGTCGTGGTCGGTCTGCAATTTGTACAGGCCGTCGATGCCGTCGGCAGCGGCGGTGGCGTGGGCGTGTTGCACCATCAGGCTGGGCAGCATCATCACCGCCGCCAACACCCGACCACCCAGAATCGAACTCGCGATCAACGCACCCATGGTGATGTTGCCCTGCACCACCAGCCACGCGCCCAGGGCCACCAAGCAGGAGTAGCTGATTTGCTGGATGCTGGCCAAGAAATACTGCAGGCCATCGTTGGTGTGGCGCATCTTGAGGTCGTTGCCGATGGCAGCGCTGCTCAGATCGATCCATTTGGAGAGAAAACGCCAGCCGCCCTGAGCGGCCTTGATGGTTTCAGCGCCTTCCACCGCCTCCACCAACAAGCCGGTCTTCATGTTCGATTCGCGCACACCCGACTGGGCCAGCGCTTGGATGCGGCGACGAAAGAGCCAGCCCACCGACAAAGCGACCACCGCCATGAAGAAGGGCACAAAGGCCAGCACCGGACTGGCAATCAACGCGATGATGACCACAAAAATGATGGCCGCCGGCACGTCCACCAGCGCAAACAGCGTGCTGGCGGTGTAGAAGCTGCGCACCTGTTCGTAGCCACGCAGCTGCGATGCCAGCGAGCCCACCGAGCTGGGCATCTGGTCCAGCCGCACCGCCAACAGGCGCTCAAACACCTCGCGTGAGAGGCGACTGTCAATGCCAACCACCGCCCGGTCCATGACCTGCGAGCGCGCCCACTTCATCAGCCACTCAAAGCCAATGAGCATGATCACGCCGATGAACATCACGATCAGGGTGTCGATGTTGCGGCTGGGAATGACCTTGTCGTAGACCTGCAAGGAGAAAAACGACACCACCGCCGTGAGCACGTTGATCAACAGCGAAGCGGTGATGGCTTCCCCAATGGTGCCTCGAAACTCGCGCAAATGGCTCACCAGCCGGGTTTTGAAGCTGTCTTCGCCAGTGAGCTTGCTGCGGTCGGGAGGCACCAAGCGTGCGATGGTTTTGAAGTCGGAAGCGTCGTCTGTCGACACCGGACCTTGTGAGGTCCGCACGGTCCACTGCTTGCCTTCCAGGCCGTCGGTGAGCAAACCCCAACCGTGTTGAACGCTGTGCACCAACAGGGGCAGGTGCGCACGGTCGGGCCGTGACAACACCTTGCTTTTTTGCCACCCCAACTGGCGCGCCAAACGGTCGATGTCTTGCTTTTGCAAGATGCGTCCTGGCGCCTCCATCGGCTTGAGCGCCGCTTGCAGCCGCACGGCGTCCAGCGGCAGCCCCTGCTGACGGGCCAGCTGCGACAGCGCCCAATGCAGTGGCGAAGTTTCCTCAGCGCTCATGGTTGTACCTTCCAATGGTTGTCACCGGGCAGCGCGCCAGAGCGCAACCGCAGGCGATACAGCCCAGCAGTGGCGCTGGCCTGGGCCTGCGTCAGTCGAATTTCACTCTGGGTCAGATCGCGCAGGGCGTTGAGCACATCCAGCCAGCTCTTGCGTCCTGCCACAAACTGGCGCTCATACGATTCCAGCACCTCGCGAGCGCTGGCGATGGCTTGGCGTTGCACGCCTTGGCGATCGATGTCGCGGCGCAAGCCTTCCCACTCCACCCGAACCTGTTCGTTGAGGTCTTGGGCAATGGCTTCGGTGGCCAACTGAAAACCCACCAAACGCTGCGCATCAGCGCCTGCGCGCGCCACGCTAGAAAAACCAGCGCCAGGCGCGTAGTTCAAGGCCAGACCAATCTGGTCTCGGTCGGCGCCGGTGGTGACCGTACCGGTGATCTGTCGGCGGTAGCGCAGCACCAATTGAGGCCACGCCAAGGCGCGCTGTTGTGTCAGCCGCTCTTGGGCCACTTCGGTTTCGTGTCGAGCGCGGCGCACCGACGGATGCTGCTCCAGCTGCCCCAGCAGGGCCTCTAGGCGCTCCACCGTGGCCGCCGCCTGCAAAGTGTCCGCCGGCAGCGTCTGGGCCAGCTCGGCCTGTTGCTCGGGCGCGATCTTGTCCCCAGCGATTTGCTCGAGCCGCGACAACGCCACGCGCTGCAAGGTTCGCGACTCGGTCACATCCACACGGGCCTGCAGCGTGCGCGAGGCCAGCAACTGCAGCTCGATGGTGGCCGAGACCTGCGCCTCGACCCGACGACGCATCAGCGCCTCGTAGCGCTCGTACTGCTGCAGCGCGTCTTGGTTGACCTTGAGTGCCGCGCTGGCGTCCATCAGGCTTTGCCACGCGTCCATGATGCGCAGACCAATCTGGCCACGGGACACATCGATTTGCGCTTTGCTGACGTCGGCCAAGCGCTTGGACTCCTCGATGCGCGCGGTGATGGCGCCGGCGGCCCACAGCGGTTGCTCCACCACCAATGCGGAACCGTTGGCGCTGGTGTTGGCTTCGCCAGTGACCTGCACCGAAGGCCAACGGCCGAGTTTGGCCACTTCAATGTCTTGGTCGGCCGCCTCCGCTTGGGCCACCGTGGCTCGCACCGACGGGTTGCGGTCCAGCGCGCGACTCAGCAACGATTCCACTGCATGGTCGGCGTCGGCGGCGGTCGCCGTCGACCACACCAAGCTGCACAGCAGCCACAAGCCCGCTCGACGGAAGGGCGCAAGGGTCATGGCCATTGGTGTGAATTTCCCATAAGACACCCAGATCGGGTAAACAAAAGGCTGACAATCAAACCCGACAATTGTAGGTGTCGCCCTGGGTCGGTCAGCACCTCAAGTGTGGCAGAAGTGGGGAAAGTGCCAAATCCGACACCACCCCCACCCAGGTGCGACAGCCCCATCAAATGACCGCTGCAGCCTTCAGGCGCTCAGCCTCAGCGGCCTGGGCCTGCAGATCGGCGCCGTGCTGGTAGTCCAGCGAAGCGTCCACCACCAACACCGTGCCGCCGTTGGCCAGCGTGGCTTGGCTGTGGCCGTGCTCGGTCACGCCCGCCACCGGGCTGCGCTCCACCCCGTCGCTCTTCAAAGCGATTGAGCTGATGCCCAGCGACAGCAGCGAGTGCAGCTCACCGCCATCAACCCG
>JBEIEH010000056.1:0-13223 GCA_040383055.1 Burkholderiaceae bacterium | reverse complement strand
GGTAGTGGCGGCGGACGTGATGGTGATGCCACGCTCCTGCTCCTGCTCCATCCAGTCCATGGTGGCAGCGCCGTCGTGCACTTCGCCGATCTTGTGGTTCACACCGGTGTAGTACAGGATACGTTCGGTGGTGGTGGTCTTGCCGGCGTCGATGTGGGCCGAAATACCGATGTTGCGGTAACGCTCAAGGGGCGTGTTACGTGCCATGAAAATTCTCCAAAATTAAGTACCAAAGCCCGCGACCCTGATGAGGTCCGCGGGCTGGCTTCTGACGAAACAAACAGACTCCAAAGGAGCCCGAAAAATCAGAAGCGGAAGTGGCTGAACGCCTTGTTGGCTTCGGCCATGCGGTGGACTTCGTCGCGCTTCTTCATTGCGCCGCCACGGCCTTCGGTGGCCTCCACCAGCTCGTTGGCCAAGCGCATGGCCATAGACTTTTCGCTGCGCTTGCGAGCGGCTTCCTTGATCCAACGCATGGACAGAGCCAAACGACGAACAGGACGCACTTCAACGGGCACCTGGTAGTTGGCACCACCGACGCGGCGGGACTTGACTTCCACCATGGGCTGGACGTTGTTGATGGCCACCGAGAAGATTTCCACCGGGTCTTTGCCGGTCTTCTTCTCGATTTGCTCCAGAGCGCCATAAATGATGCGCTCGGCGACGGCCTTTTTGCCGCCTTCCATGATCACGTTCATGAACTTGGAGAGCTCGACATTGCCGAATTTGGGATCCGGCAGGATTTCACGTTTAGGGACTTCGCGACGACGTGGCATGTTTCACCTCAAAAATTGCTTCAGTTGGCGCCTTTTCAGACACCGCGAGAACCCAGCAAGGCCCTCACTTACTCGACCCGACGCCAACATGGCGCTTTGGGGTCACTACGTTTGACACAGCTTGCCGGCCGGCCAAACACCGAACAAACCAAATTACTTGGCCTTGGGCTTCTTCGCACCATACTTGGAGCGCGACTGCTTGCGGTCTTTCACGCCTTGCAAGTCGAGCGAGCCGCGCACGATGTGGTAACGCACACCAGGCAAATCCTTGACACGACCACCGCGAACCAGCACCACGCTGTGTTCCTGCAGGTTGTGGCCTTCACCGCCGATGTAGGAGATGACCTCAAAACCGTTGGTCAGGCGCACTTTGGCGACCTTACGCAGAGCGGAGTTGGGCTTCTTGGGCGTTGTGGTGTACACGCGGGTGCACACGCCACGGCGCTGGGGGCAGTTTTCCATGGCCGGGCTCTTGGATTTGGTCGTTTCGACCTCCCGGCCGTGGCGCACGAGTTGGTTAATGGTTGGCATTGATAAACGTCCCTAAACGTTTGAAAAACGGAAAAAGTGAACCCTTCGGAAAATTCCGAAAAGCCCTCGAGTGTATCACCGCGCTTGCGGCAGGGGCAAACGCTTTATTGGATCCAGAGGCGCAGCGCGTCCCACGCTCGGCCCAGAACCCCCGCCTGGGGCACCGTTTCGAGCACCACCAGGGGAATGCGCGCCAGCTCGGTCCCATTGGCCTGCTGCACCCGCAGGGTGCCCACCGCCTGCCCTTGTTGCAAAGGGGCAACAAGCGGGTCGGGGCGCTCCACCGATGTGCTCAAGCGCTTGCCTTCACCTGCAGGCACCGCCACCACGACGCCCTGAGGCTGCCCCAGCTTGACGGTGGCGGCCGTACCTTTCCACACCGGCGGGCTGACCACCGGCTGGCCGGGTGCCATCAGGCGCACCACGTCAAACGCGCTGAAGCCCCAGTTCAGCAGTTTTTGGCTTTCGGCGGCGCGGGCGTTTTCGTTGGCAGCGCCCAGCAGCACACTGACCAAGCGGCGCTGGCCATTGGCCCCCTCGCCCAAGCCAGCCACAGGTCGGCGGGCGGTCGCGATCAGACAATAGCCGGCCGCATCGGTGTGACCGGTCTTCAGCCCGTCGACCGACGGATCCCGAAACAGCAGCAGGTTGCGGTTGCTGTCGTTGGCGGCCGGTGTCCCCGGATAGCGGTAACGCTGGATGGCGTAATACGGCACAAAGTCGGGGAAGTCGCGCATCAGCCGTGTGGCCAACGTGGCCAAATCGCGGGCGGTGGTGGTGTGCCCCGCAGCGGTCAGCCCCTCCGGATTGCGATAGCCCGTGCGGGTCATGCCCAGCGCCTTGGCCTGCTGGTTCATCAACTCCACAAAACGCTCCACCGATCCGCCTACACCCTCGGCCAGCGCCACGGTGGCGTCGTTGCCCGATTGCACGATCATGCCCTTGATCAGGTCTTCCACCGGCACCTGCATTTTGGGATCGATGAACATGCGCGAACCCGGCATCTTCCAAGCGCGCTCACTCACAGGCAGGGTCTGATCCAAGCGAATTTTGCCGGCCTTGAGGGCGTCAAACACCAAGTAGGCGGTCATCAGCTTGGTCAGAGACGCAGGCTCAACCGGCGCATCGGGGTCTTTGGCAGCCAGCACCTGACCGGTGGTCACGTCCATCAGCAGATAGGCCCGGGCCGCGATTTCGGGAGGGGTGGGCATCTGAGCGCGGGCCACCAAAGCCCAACACATCGCCAACAACACAACAACAGCACGCAACATGAAACAACCCAAATGAACAGATCGGCCGCCCCGGCGGCGGCCAGTCCGTGTCAAGCCAAATGGCGCGCCACGAGGTCGCGCAACAAGGGCAATTGACCGTGAAAGAAATGTCCGCCGCCCGGCACCACCGTCACCGGCAGGGACTGAGGCCGGGCCCAGTCCATGGCGGCGGACAACGGCACGGTGTCGTCGGCCTCGCCATGGATGACCAGGGTGCGGGCGTGAAGTTCCGGCGCAATGGGCGCCACCTCAAAGCGGCTCGCCGCTGTGCCAACCAGCACCACGCGCGCCAACTCGCGCTCAGCCGCCAAGCGCCCAACAGCGTGTGAAGTGACAAACGCGCCAAACGAAAAGCCCGCCAGCACCAGCGCACCGCCGCCGGCCTGGGTCTGCACCACCGCCAACAGGTCGTCCAATTCGCCCCGGCCTTCGTCGTAGGCGCCCGCGCTTTGGCCCACGCCACGGAAATTGAAGCGCACCGCCGTCCAACCGGTGGCCACACAGGCGCGCGCCAGCGTCTGAACCACCTTGTTGCTCAAGGTGCCACCAAACAGCGGGTGCGGGTGCGCGATCACGGCGGTGCCGCGCACGGCCCCACTGGGGCGGTCGATGGCAAGCTCCAGCTCGCCGGCTGGGCCAACCTGGATCAGGGTTTCTGTCTGAGCGTTCACCGCACAGCGCCCGGTTCAGCGGCCCACATCGGACGGTGTGCGCAAGCGCTCCACCACCACGCCGTCGCGCAAGTGCGAATCGACGATCTCGTCGATGTCGGCCTCGTCCACAAAGGTGTACCACACGGCTTCGGGGTAGACCACCGCAATCGGCCCCCCCGCACAACGGTCGAGACAACCGGCCTTGTTGACGCGCACCTTGCCGGCGCCCAACAGGCCTTGGGATTTGGCGCGCGATTTGCAACGCTCAAAAGCGGCGTGGGCGTTGTGGTCGGCACAACAGGCTTCGCCGTTGTCGCGCTGGTTGAGACAGAAAAAAATATGCCGCTCGTAATAGGAGCGGCTGGTGTCTGAGGTGGTCATAGAGCGGGATTCTAAAAGCCCGCCAGCACCGCGCCGCAGCGGCCCTGCGATCAAAAGGGCTTGACCACCACCAGCAGGACCGCCACCACCATCATCAGCACGGGCGCCTCGTTGAACCAGCGGTACCACACATGACTGCGACGGTTGTCGTCCATCTCAAAGCGCTTGAGCAAGCGCGCGCACGCGTGGTGATAACCCAGCAACACAAACACAACCAACAGCTTGGCGTGCATCCAGCCCCCGAGGGCAATTCGCTCGGCATACCCCAGCCAGAGCCATAAACCCAGACCCAGCGCCGGCACCGCCAAAATGGTCATGAAGCGGTAGAGCTTGCGCGCCATCAGCAGCAAACGCTGGCGCTCGGCCTCGCTGTCAGGCGGCACCATGGCCAGATTCACAAAGATGCGGGGCAGGTAGAACAAACCGGCGAACCAGCTGGCGATAAAGACAATGTGAAAGGCTTTGATCCAGAGCATGGCCGCAGTGTAGAAGATCGCCCAGGACGGGCACACCGACCAGCGAGCACCGCACAACAAACGGACAAAAAAACAGCCACCCGAAGGTGGCTGGAATGTCCTTGACAGGACGTCGTTGGGAGACCGTTGCGCTGGGCTATTAACAAGCCCCTAGGTCGGGTGTGACAGCGATGGGCATATTGTCAATCTCGCCAAAGCAATCAGCCATACCTCGCCTTTGGCACAAAACACCAAAATCAATCGATACTGATATCGAATGCGATTTATCGTTTAATTTTTCAGATATCACGTTGTATCCGGTCAACAAAACGCAGTTTGAATGTGATGGGTTTGTAGAAAACCCCCTGCTACCGTCGACTATTTTGCGCTCATGCGGCGCTTGGCAGACGAACCTCGAACACCGCGCCACCACCCTCGCGCGGCAAACACCTCACCGAGCCTCCGTGGCGCCGGGCAATGGATTGCACCAGCGCCAAGCCCAAACCGACCCCGCCTTCGCGTTCACTGGCGCCACGCAGCCGGTAGAACGGCTCAAAAATCCGTTCGCGCTCAGACTCTGGCACCCCAGGGCCGCGATCGGCCACTTGCAGCACTGCGGCGTCGCCTTCCCTCGCCAAGCGCAGCTGCACCGCTTCATTCGCTTCACGCCCCGTTCCGTAGCGTTGAGCGTTCTCCAACAAGTTGCGCAACAGCCGGTGCAGCAAGCGGTGCTGACCCTGCACTTCCAGCGACTGCAGGCCACCGGCCAACTCCAGTTCTGCACCGTGCTGGGCAGCCAGTTCGGCGGCCAGGCCAATCAGGTCCACCGCTTCGTTCGGGCCCCAGGCCTCCGTGTGGCGCGCTTCGGTGGCATCGAGCCGGCTGGCCAGCAAAATTTCGCCGATCAATTGGTCCAGCTCGTCCAGATTGCGCAGCACCTCTAGGCGCTGGGCCTCACTGGCACGGCCTTGGGTCATCAGCTCCAAGGCCAAGCGGATGCGGGTCAACGGTGAGCGCAGTTCGTGTGAGGCATTGGCCAGCAACGACTTGTGCGCTTGCACCAAGCCTTGCACACGCTCAGCGGCGGTGTTGAAACGCTCGGCCAAAAACGCCACCTCGTCGCTGCCTTGCACCGGCAGGCGCACGCCCAAATCGCCGTCGCCCCAGCGCTCCACACCGCGCTGCAGGTTCTCTAGCCGCTGCGTCAGACGTCGCACCACCGGGTAAGCACCCAGGGCCACGGCAAGAGCCACCAAGACCAGCAGACCACTCAAACCCAGTGGGGTTTGCCACCACGGGACGCTGCGCGACAGCGCCGGGCGTGGTGGGCGTGGCATTTCCAGCAACAGGGTGTCGCCATCGGGGGTGCGCAACTCAAACACCCAGCCCTGCCCTGGCTGGCGCATGGGACGCGCTGGCGCCTGAGCCAGCACGTCCCCGTTGTCGTCGCGCAGCACGATTTCGCGGTCCATGCGGTGCAGGCCGCGCTCGCGCTCGTGTTCCAGCGCCATTTGCCCCAGAAAGCCGAGCACCACGGTGAGCGACAACACCGCCCCCACCACCGCCAGCCAAATGCGCAGGTAGAGCTTGTGGGTCCATGGCCTCGACATGGGCGTTCAGTCCTGCTGCTTGGCAAACACGTAGCCCACACCGCGCACGGTGAGAATGCGTTGCGGCGCTTTGCTGTCGGCTTCAATGGCCTGGCGGATTCGGCCAATGTGCACGTCGATGGAGCGATCAAACGCCTCCAGCTCGCGCCCGCGCACCGCCTCCATGATCTGGTCGCGGGTGAGCACACGCCCCGCCCGCTCGGCCATGGCCACCAGCAGATCGAACTGGTAAGAGGTCAACTCACACAGCTGCCCGTGCACGCTGACGCGGCGCGCATCGCGGTCGATCTCCAGCCCGCCAAAACGCAGCGCCAGGCGCTGCGGCTCGCTGGTCTCAGCGATGGCGGCATCCACTGGCGCGTGGCGGCGCAGCACCGCGCGGATGCGCGCCAGCAGCTCGCGCGGCTCAAACGGTTTGGGCAGGTAGTCGTCCGCGCCGATCTCCAGCCCGATGATGCGGTCCATCGGGTCGCCTTTGGCCGAGAGCTCAGCACCGGCACCCGCGCAGCGGCGCCGGGCAACATGCGGATGCGGCGGCACACTTCGAGCCCGTCCATGCCGGGCATCATCCAGTCCAAGACCACCAGCGCCGGCACCTCTTGCGCCAGCGCAGCCAAGCCCTGCTCGCCATCGCTGGCGTGGCGCACCGCATAGCCCGAGGCGCCCAGATACTCGGCCACCATGGCGGCCAAGCGGGCGTCGTCGTCGATCAGGAGCAAAGGCGTGAGACTCATGGCGTGGACTGTGCGCCCGCAGCGTCAAGCGCGCTTGGCGCGGGCGTAAAGTTGTGTGAACGGCACATGCGCGGCGTCAGACGAGCGGCCTCAGGGTGTGCGCAGCGCCAGCCGCCGCCCAGCCCACACCACCAGCAGCAGCACCGGCAAGCCCATGAGGGTGGTAAGGGTGAAGAAACCTGGATAGCCGATGGCGTCGACCATGCCGCCCGAATAACCGCCCAGCGTCTTGGGCAGCAGCGTCATGAGCGAGCTGAAGATGGCGTACTGCACCGCGGTAAAAGACACATTGGTCAAGCTGGAGAGAAACGCCACAAACGCCGCGCTGGCAAAACCAGCGGCCAGGTTGTCCGCCGCCACCACCGCGTACATGCCCGCCACATGGTGGCCAGCATAAGCCAGCCACACAAAGCCCAAATTGGTCAGCGCCGACAGCACCGCGCCCCAGAACAGCGAACGCATCACACCCAGCCGGGTGGCGAGCAGCCCACCCCAAAAACCGCCCAAGATGCTCACGATGACTCCAAAGGTTTTGACCGCGTTGGCGATCTCGATTTTCGAGAACCCCATGTCTTGGTAAAACACATTGGAGATCACGCCCAACACAATGTCGGAGATGCGGTACAGCCCAATGAGCGCCAGCAGCAACCACGCGGTGCGCGCGCCGTAGCGCTGAAAAAAGTCCAACACCGGCATGACCCAAGTGGTGTGCGCCTGGTCTCGGCTGGCCGCTCCCAGCCTCACCAGCAGGGCGCCCACCCCAAACGCAGCGGCCAGCGACAGGCCCATGCGCAGCGCCTCCAGCAGCAGCGCAGCCAATGGGCCCGTCTTGACCTCGCCCCAAGCTTGGCCCCACAGCACAAACATGCTCACAAACGCCAACACGCTGACCAAAAACACCAGCAGCAAACGCAGGTGCTCGCCCGAGGGCTGCGCCTCGGCGCGTGCGCTGGCCTCAGGCTCACGCGTGAGCAGCGTGGTCAACATGCCCACCGCCATGGTGGCGGCCATGACCGCGTAGGTCCACTGCCAGGCGCTGTACACATACGCGCCCTTGGCCGACCCCCAGTGCGACGCCAAGTAGAGCGCGCCCGCACCGGCGACGATCATGCCCAGCCGGTAACCTGCGATATAGGCCGAAGACAACAAGCCCTGTTGCTCTGGCCCCGCGATTTCAATGCGGTAAGCGTCGATCACGATGTCTTGTGTGGCCGAGGCAAAGCCCAACAGCACCGCAAACAGCGCCAGGCGGGTCAAGGCGTCGCCGCCAGCGGCCGGGTCGGTGCTGGCCATGCCCAGAATCGCCAGCACCACACCGGCCTGCGCCAGCAGCATCCACGAACGGCGCCGGCCCAGCCAGGCACCGAGCAAGGGCAAAGGCAACCGGTCCACCAAAGGCGCCCACACAAATTTGAAGGAATACCCCAGCGCCGCCCAGCTGAAAAAAGTGACCGCCTTGCGCTCCACCCCAGCCTCACCGAGCCAGAGCGAAAGCGAGGAGAAAATCAACAGGATCGGGATGCCCGCCGAAAAACCCATGGTCAGCAGGCACAGCACCCGCCAGTCCCACAAGGTGCGCAAGGTCTCGCGCCAAGTCGGCGGCGCGGCGGCCGGGCTGTGGTCGGTGGGCGATGCGGGTGTGCTCATGCGCACATTGTGCCCAAGCGCCCGGGCCACCCCATGCACACACGCGCGCTTGTGCCTATCATGGCGGCATGTGCTGGATGTGCGAACTCAAAACCCCAAGCGCCCCCCACCGCTGGAACAGCCGTCGGGGCTTTTTGCTGGCCGCCGCCGCCAGCGCCGCCCTGCCCGCCGCCGCGCAGGTGGACGTGGGCAAAGCGTCGGCGTTTCGCAAACTGGTGCCGGCCGAAGCGCTGGAGCAAGCCGCTGCGCAACAGTTTGCGCAAATGAAGCAAGAGGCCAAAGCCGAGCGCGCCCTGCTGCCCGCCAACCACCCGCAGGTGCAACGCCTTCGGCGCATGGCGCAACGCATGGTGCCGTTTGCCCTGCCTTGGAACGGGCGCGCCAAGCAATGGCAATGGGAGGTGGAGGTGATCGCCAGCGATCAGATCAACGCCTTTTGTATGCCCGGCGGCAAGATCGCGTTTTTTACCGGCATTCTGGACACCCTCAAACTCAGCGACGACGAAGCGGCCATGATCATGGGCCACGAAATGGCCCACGCCCTGCGCGAACACGCCCGCGAACGGGTGGGCAAAGGCAACGCCACCAGCATCGGCTTGCGCTTGGGCGCGCAACTGTTGGGACTGGGCGATGTGGGCGCGGTGGCCGCCGACTTGGGGACACAACTGCTCACCCTGAAATACAGCCGCGACGACGAAACCGAAGCCGACCTGGTGGGCTTGGAGCTGGCCGCCCGATCGGCCTACAACCCCAGTGCCAGCGTCAGCCTTTGGCAAAAAATGGCCCAGGCCGCGGGTGGCAAAGGCCCCGCCTTTTTGTCCACCCACCCGAACAGCCCCGACCGCATTCGTGAGCTTGAAGCCAACGTGCCCAAGGTGCAAGGGCTGTACGAGGCGGCGCGGCGCAAGGGCTAAGGCTCAATGCCGATCAACGTTCCCCCACATACGGATTGAACCGCCGCTCCTCGCCAAAGGTGCTTTCTGGCCCATGGCCAGGAATAAACACCGTCTCGTCGCCCATGGGCCACAGGCGCTCCTTGATGCTGGCGATCAGCTGCGCGTGGTTGCCCTGCGGAAAATCGGTGCGGCCAATGCTGCCAGCGAACAGCACGTCGCCCACAAAAGCGCGCTGGGCCTCTGGGCTGTGAAACACCACATGGCCGGGGGTGTGGCCCGGGCAGTGGCGCACGTTCAAGGTGCAGTGGCCAATCTGCACCGTGTCGCCGTCGGCCAGCCAGCGCGTGGGCGTGAAGTGACCAGCGGGCGGAAAACCAAACATGGCGCTTTGCTGCGGCAGGCCGTCGATCCAGAACTGGTCGCCCGGGTGCGGGCCGATGATGGGCAGGCCCAGGCGCTCGGCCAGGGTGGCGGTGCCGCCCGCGTGATCGATGTGCGCGTGGGTGAGCCAAATGGCTTTGAGGGTGACACCCAGGCGCTTGGCCTCGGCCTCGATGCGATCCAGATCACCGCCCGGGTCGATGACGGCGGCGTCCATGGTCTCGTCACACCAGACGATGGAGCAGTTCTGGGCGAAGGCGGTGACGGGGACGGTGTGGTAACGGAACATTTATATCCGGGTCTCGTAAGCGATGGTGATGGGCGCGTGGTCGCTGAACTTCTCGCCCTTGTAGATCGATTCGCTGCGGGCCAGGCTGGCCAGCGCGGGTGTGGCCAGGTGGTAATCCAGCCGCCAGCCCACGTTCTTGGCGTAGGCCTGGCCGCGATTGCTCCACCAGGTGTAGCAGGCGTCGGTGGTATCGGGCTGCAGCCGGCGGTACACATCGACCATGCCGCCCTCGGTGGTGAGCTGGGTCATCCAGGCGCGCTCTTCGGGCAAAAAACCGCTGTTCTTGAGGTTGCCTTTCCAGTTCTTGAGGTCCTTTTCTTGGTGGGCGATGTTCACGTCGCTGCACACCACCACCTCGCGATCGGCTTTGAGCGCCATCAGGTGCGGATAAAACACATCCAGAAACCGGTATTTGGCTTCTTGCCGCTCGGGGCCAGATGAGCCGCTCGGGAAATACACGCTGACAACAGACAACTTGCGCCCGGGCTTGTCAAAGCGCAGCTCCAGGTAGCGGCCCTCGGCGTCGAACTCGCCGCCATCAAAGCCCACCACCACATCGCTGGGCACATGGCGGGTGTACACACCCACGCCCGAATAGCCCTTCTTCTCAGCAAACTGAAAATACCCGCGCAGGCCGGCCAGCGTGTCGAACTTGCCTTGCACGTCGGCGGCCTGGGCTTTGACTTCTTGCACACACATA
The DNA here is from genome assembly GCA_040383055.1 of Burkholderiaceae bacterium. Taxonomy (GTDB): domain Bacteria; phylum Pseudomonadota; class Gammaproteobacteria; order Burkholderiales; family Burkholderiaceae_C; genus Hydrogenophaga. The sequence goes on along the minus strand of JBEIEH010000056.1, from coordinate 2,899 downwards.
CAATCCGGCGCATGGGTCTCCAGCCAGGCTTCCAGGCCTTTGCTGGTGGCGGAGCGGATACCGTTGAGGTTGAGGCTGGTGAGTGTGAACAAGGATGTCCCCATGGTGATGCAGACGGCCGCGGGTGCGGCGCTGGCGCAGGAGTTTGTGGCGTTTTGTGTGGCGTCGGGCGCCTTGCGATTTGGCCAGTTCAAAACCAAGGCCGGCCGCATGAGCCCGTATTTTTTTAACGCCGGCCTGTTTGACGACGGCGCCAAGCTCGGGCGGTTGGCCCAATTCTATGCACAGGCCTTGGTGGAAAGTGGCATTGAGTTCGACATGATTTTTGGCCCGGCGTACAAAGGCATTCCGCTGGGCGCGGCGGTGTCGATCGAGCTGGCGCGCCTGGGCCGCAATGTGCCCTTTGCCTACAACCGCAAAGAAGCCAAAGACCACGGCGAGGGCGGCACCCTGGTGGGTGCACCGCTGCAGGGCCGGGTGCTGATCGTCGACGATGTGATGAGCGCCGGCACCGCCGCACGCGAATCAATTGCGCTGATCCGCGCGGCCGGCGCCACACCGCACGCGGTGGCGATTGCCTTGGACCGGCAAGAAAAGGCCACCGAGGTCGGCGCCGACGGCCAAGTGCGCGATGTGGACCACAGCGCTGTGCAATACGTGCAAAACACCTTGGGTTTGGAGGTGTGCGCCATTGCCCGGTTGGCCGATCTGATGCAGTATCTGCAGCAACAGGCCGGCACCGAGCTGGCCTCTCACATCGACGCCGTGCGCGCTTACCGAGAGCGCTACGGCGTGGCTTAAGGACTTTGGTGTTGCACCCTCGCTTGCTGCCCCTGCTGATGGTGATGGTCTGCTCTGGCCTAACGGGGCAGGCGTGGGCACAAAAAATCTACACCTGTGTGGACAAAAACGGGCGTCGCATCACCTCCGATCGACCGATTCTGGAATGCATTGACCGCGAGCAACGCGAGCTCAGCCGCAGCGGAGCGGTGCAACGGGTGATTCCCCCCAGCCCATCGCTGGAGGAAAAAGCCCAAGCAGAGGCGGCGCGCAAAGCCGCCGAGCGGGCCCGCCAACGCGAAGCCGAGGGCCAGCAGCGAGACCGCGCTTTGGTGCTGCGCTATCCCACCAAAGCCGCGCACGACCGTGCACGGGCCGACGCTTTGGGACAAGTGGACTTGGTGATTGGCGGACTCAGCGAGCGCGAAAGATCGCTGGCGGCCCGCGTGACGGACATCGACCGCCAACTCGCAGCGTATGCGAACCAACCCGACAACGCCCCCGCGCTGCTGCGCCGCCAGCGCATCGACGCGGAGTCGGAGCTTGCCCAGCAAAGGCGCCTGCTGCAGCAACAGCGCGCCGAACGCGAACGGGTGAACACACGGTTCGACAACGAGTTGCAGCGACTCAGCCGGCTGTGGGTGTCGGCACCCGCCGACTGAGCGGCGGCAGGTGGCCTGCATACACGATGTGGGCCTTGCTCTGCGCCGGATCGCCCATCAAGAGACGAGCGATCTTGAACATGTAACCCCAGCTTGGCTCCTATGCGGGGCAAGGGGCGCAGCGGGTCTCAGCCCAGCTTTTTCTTCAGCAGCTCATTGACCTGCGCCGGATTGGCCTTGCCCTTGCTGGCCTTCATGATCGGGCCCACCAGACCGTTCAAAGCTTTGGCGTTGCCGGCTTTGTATTCCTCGACGTTCTTGGCGTTGGCGGCCAGCACCTCGTCGATGATTTTTTCCAGCTCGCCGCTGTCGTTCATCTGCGTGAGGCCCTTGGCTTCGATGATGGCGTCGACTTCGCCTTCGCCGTTCCACAGCGCGTCAAACACCTGTTTGGCCGCGCTGTTGCTAATGGTGCTGTCGCTGATGCGGCCGATCAGGGCGGCCAGTTGTGCGGCGCTCACAGGGGCCTGCTCAATACCAATGTCGGCCGCGTTCAGGCGACGTGAGACCTCGCCCATGATCCAGTTGCTGGCCAGTTTGGGCTGGCCGCAGGCCTTGGCGCAGGCTTCGAAATACGCCGCCATGGCCTTGCTCTGGGTGAGCGTGGTGGCGTCGTATTCGGGCAGGGCGTAGTCCATCACAAAACGCTCGGCCATCACGCGCGGCAGCTCGGTCATCTCGCCCTTGACGCGCTCGACCCAGTCGCGGCCAATCACCAGCGGTGGCAGGTCGGGGTCGGGGAAGTAGCGGTAGTCGGCCGAGTCTTCCTTGGTCCGCATGGCGCGGGTCTCGCCCGTGTCGGGGTTGAAGAGCACCGTGGCCTGCTGGATCTTGTGGCCATCTTCGATTTGCTCAATCTGCCAGCGCACCTCAAAGTCGATCGCCTGCTGCATGAACTTGAACGAGTTCAGGTTTTTGATCTCGCGGCGCGTGCCCAGCGGTTGGCCGGGTTTTCGCACCGAGACGTTGGCGTCGCAGCGGAACGAACCCTCTTGCATATTGCCGTCGCAAATGCCGATCCAGGTCACGATCTTGTGCAGCTCTTTGGCGTAGGCCACCGCCTCTTCGCTGCTGCGGATGTCGGGCTCGGTCACGATTTCGAGCAGCGGTGTGCCGGCGCGGTTGAGGTCAATGCCCGACTGGCCAATGAAGTCTTCGTGCAGCGATTTGCCCGCGTCTTCTTCCAGGTGGGCCCGCACCAGGCGCACGGTTTTTTTCTCGTCGCCCAAGAAGAACGACACCTCACCGCCCTGCACCACCGGGATCTCGAACTGGCTGATCTGGTAGCCCTTGGGCGGGTCGGGGTAGAAGTAGTTCTTGCGCGCAAAGATGCTGCGCTCGGCAATGTGTGCATTGACACCCAAACCAAACTCAATGGCGCGTTCGACTGCGCCGATGTTCATCACAGGCAATGTGCCGGGCAGGGCCATGTCCACTGCGCATGCTTGTGTGTTGGG
>JBEIEH010000055.1:0-13331 GCA_040383055.1 Burkholderiaceae bacterium | reverse complement strand
GCGGCGTCGTGCTCTTCCGCCTTGCTCAGGTGGTAGCGCTCCACGTCAAAGGCAAATTGCGGCATGCCTTGGTGGTCGCACACCACATAGTCGACCTGATGCGCTTTGAGCGCGTCTTGTGCTCGGCTGTGCGGTGTGACAGGCGTGAGCAGCTCGCCCAAGGGCACGCGGGTGAGCACCGTTTGGCCTGGAAACACCGTGTGCAGGTAACCGAGCATGGGCATGAAATCGGCTGGGATCAGCGCTTGGGCGGTGTAGCGGGGCTGACCAGACAGCGATGTGGCCGAGGCGCGGGCGCTCCGCTGGCGTGGCCACATCCACCACGTCAGAGCCACCAGCGCCGCGATTGCGGCCAAGGAAAGCCATTCCACACGCATAAATTTGATAAATTGATGTTTTGAAAAGTTGGACGGGATATTGCATGTTTATTGTCACTTTATGATTAACTTATGCAATGTTAGTTCGTCTTTTTTTACTCACTCCTGTGTGAAATCTCACTCTTGTGGTGAGCGTCAGCCCAGCGGTGCGAGCGGCAAGCGGGGTGCGAATTTGCTGCGTTTGAGGCTGAAGAAGGCCTTCACATTGCGCACCGAGCTGTCGGCGGTGAACAGGCGTTGGGCCATGGCCAGGTGCGCTGGCATATCGGCGCAATGGGTCACCAGCATGAAGTCGGGCCCGGGGCTGACCCGGTAGCACTGCTGCACCGCCGCTTCGTTCACCGCGCGGGCCTCAAAGGCGGCCAAGGTCGGCTCGTCTTGGCGCTCCAACGTCACCTCAATCAAGGCTGTTAGGCCGTGGCCCAGCGCCAGGGCCAAGCGCTGCGGGTTGAGCACCGCCAGCCGTTGTTCGATCAGGCCCAAACCTTCCAGCCGCCGGGTGCGCCGAAGGCAGGTGGCGGGCGACACCCGCAGGCGCTCGGCCAGCGCCAAGTTGCTCAGGCCGGCGTTCTGTTGCAGCTCATCGAGCAGTTGGATATCGGTGGCGTCAAGATCTATTGTTTCGTTTTGATTTTTCATAAGAAATTTTATTCCGCCATGTTCACTGGGTGAAATAAGTAAGATGTATTTTGTTAAAAATTGACCATACATATCAATCTGTCAACGGTAGCATGCCCCCATCTGTTGAACCATCAGGATTGAGTCATGTGTGGCATCGTCGGCGCCGTTTCCCATCGCAACATCGTTCCCGTGCTGGTGCAAGGTCTGCAAAGGCTGGAGTACCGGGGTTATGACTCCTGTGGCGTGGCGGTGCACGCCGCCAGCCTGACCGGCCACAGCGGCGGCTTGCAGCGCGCGCGCAGCACCGCCCGCGTGGCCGAGCTGATGGACCAGGTGCAGGCCGAGACCGTGGAGGGTGGCACCGGCATCGCCCACACCCGCTGGGCCACCCACGGCGCGCCGGCCGTGCACAACGCCCACCCGCATTTCAGCCACGGCCCGGGCGCTGCGGACCACAAACCCGGTCGCGTGGCCTTGGTGCACAACGGCATCATCGAAAACCACGACGAGCTGCGCGCCGCGCTGCAGGCCAAAGGCTATGTGTTTGTCAGCCAGACGGACACCGAAGTCATCGCCCATTTGGTCGACAGCGTGTACGACGGCGATGTGTTTGAAGCCGTCAAAACAGCGGTGCAGCAGCTGCACGGTGCCTACGCGATTGCGGTGTTTCACAAGGACGAGCCACAGCGTGTGATCGGCGCGCGCGCCGGTTCGCCGCTGATTTTGGGCGTGGGCCAGGGGGAAACCTTTTTGGCCAGCGACGCCATGGCACTGGCCGGTGTGACCGACCAGATCGTGTACCTGGAAGAGGGCGATGTGGTCGACATCCAGCTTGGCAAATACTGGATCGTGGGCCGCGACCACAAGCCGGCCGAGCGTGCGGTGAAGACGGTGCACGCCCACAGCGGTGCGGCCGAACTTGGGCCCTACCGCCACTACATGCAAAAGGAAATCTTTGAGCAGCCGCGCGCCATTGCCGACACGCTCGAAGGCGTCGAGGGCATCACACCCGAGCTGTTTGGCGACGGCGCTTATTCCACATTCAAAGCCATCGACAAGGTGCTCATCTTGGCCTGCGGCACCAGCTACTACAGCGGCTGTGTGGCCAAGTACTGGATCGAAGCCATTGCCCAAGTGCCCTGCGCGGTGGAGATCGCCAGCGAATACCGCTACCGCGACTCGGTGCCGGACCCCAAAACATTGGTGGTGACCATCACCCAAAGCGGTGAAACCGCCGACACCTTGGCCGCGCTGCGCCACGCGCAGAGCTTGGGCATGACGCACACCCTCACCATTTGCAACGTGGCCACCAGCGCCATGGTGCGCGAGTGCAAACACGCTTACGTGACCCGGGCCGGTGCCGAGATCGGTGTGGCGTCGACCAAAGCCTTCACCACCCAACTGGCCGGCCTGTTTTTGCTGACGCTGGCGCTGGCACAGACCAAAGGACGCTTGAGCGACGCCGACGAGGCCATGCACATCAAGGACATGCGCCACCTGCCGGCCGCGCTGCAAGCCGTGCTGGCGCTGGAGCCTCAAATCATCAGCTGGGCCGAAGAATTTGCCAGCAAAGAAAACGCGCTGTTCTTGGGCCGTGGCACACACTACCCCATCGCGCTGGAAGGCGCTTTGAAGCTCAAAGAGATCACCTATATCCACGCCGAGGCCTATGCGGCCGGCGAGTTGAAACACGGCCCGCTGGCCCTGGTGACCAGCGCCATGCCGGTGGTTACCGTGGCGCCGAACGACGTGCTCTTGGAAAAGCTCAAAAGCAACATGCAAGAAGTGCGCGCCCGCGGCGGCGTGCTCTATGTGCTGGCCGATGGCGACACACGCATCGAGAGCAGCGAAGGCGTGAACGTGATTCGCATGCCCGAGCACTACGGCGTGCTCTCGCCCATCTTGCACGTGGTGCCGCTGCAGCTGCTGAGTTACCACACAGCGTGTGCGCGGGGGACGGATGTGGACAAGCCAAGGAACTTGGCCAAGAGCGTGACGGTGGAGTGAGCCCTGGTCCCTCACATCACAGCGCAATAAGGAGTTTTCGATGCGCCGGTTGTTGCACCCTTTCTGCCACTCCCTGATCTGTGCTTTGTGGGTTTGCTCGGTGACCATGCCAGCGTGGGCGCAAGCGCCCGCTGTGCCTGTTCATGCCCAAGGTTTGTCCGAACGTTTGATCACCGTGGGCTTGCCCGACGGCCGCCAGCAGGCGGGGTTGTATTCCACCAAGGCCGGGGCGGGTGCACCCAGCAAGCTCGCGGTGCTGCTGCCGGGCTACCCCTCGGTGGTGCGGCCGGTGGTGGACAACGGGGTCATGATCGACTCTCGTTTGACCGGCAATTTTTTGATTCGGGCGCGCCGTCAGTTGGTGGATGGTCCGGTGGCGAGCTTGGTGGTCGATTGCCATTCGGCCAGCGGTGACATGTGCAGCAGCCAGTACCAATCCTCGGTGCAGCGTCAGCTGGATGTGGACGCCTTGATCGCCGAGGTGAAGCGCCAAGCGCCCACGATTGAGGAGGTCTGGCTGGTGGGCACCAGCATGGGCACCTTGTCCTCGTCGTTCATGCCCTTGCACAACCCCGGTGGCTATGCTGGCGCGATTCACACCGCTGCGATCACCGACCCGACCGCCCGCGGCTCTTACCGTGAGCTGGCGGGGTTTGATTACGGCAAGGCCAGAACGCCGCAGTTTTTTGTGCACCACCGACAAGACCCCTGCGCGCTCACCCCTTACAGCGGTGCGGTGGCCATCGCTGAGCGGCACCGGCTGCCCTTGGTGTCGGTGTCCGGGGGAGGAGGTTTTCAGGGCAAGGCGTGTGAAGCCTTCACCGAACACGGCTTTCGCGGCAGAGAAAAGGAAGTCATGCACGCCATTCGGACCATCATGTTGAACGGGCGTGCCACCCAGCTTGACATCGATTGACCGACAGCACACGGGCTTTGCTACAGTCCCGCCCTTCGACCACTTTTGCACTGTTCACCATGCGCTATTCCGTCTCGCACCAAAAACTCCAGATGCTGCTCACCGCCCAAGGCTTGACCAGTGGCGACGCCGCTGGCATCGACAAGCTGTTTGGTGGCGCCGACGGTTACTACTGGTACGGCACCCTGCGCGACCTGTGCCCGCCAGGCAAAACCCTGATCTGGGAAGACCAGTACGCCATGGTCAAAGCGATCCAGGCGCACGAAAACGCCACCGCTGCGGAAGACGAGATGCCGGCCCAGGTGCCCACCGCCGCGCACATCGCGGCCATTTCCAAGCTGCTCGGCAACCCGCTGTAAAGCCACCCGGCGTCAGCGCGGGGCCTTGTCCCACCGCTGACGCCGCCGAGCCCCTGCAGGGGCTAGCATGCGCGCCTTGACCGATGCACGAGGCCCGCATGACATTCGACTGGCACAACCCCTATCCCAGCCACCGCACGCCGCTGATGGCGCGCAACGTGGTGGCCACCTCGCACCCACTGGCCACCCAAGCCGGGCTGCGCATGCTCATGCGCGGCGGCAGCGCGGTGGACGCGACCATTGCCACGGCGGCGGCGCTCACCGTGGTGGAGCCGTGCTCCAACGGGCTGGGCAGCGACGCCTTTGCCATCGTCGCCGACGGTGGCCAGCTGCACGGGCTAAACGCAGCAGGTCTGTCGCCCGCCGCGTGGAGCGCGCAGCACTTTGACGCCAAGTACGGCCCCGGCCAGGCCATGCCCAAACGCGGCTGGGACTCGGTGACCGTGCCCGGCGCGGTGTCGGCCTGGGTGGCGCTGCACGAGCGCTTTGGCCGGCTGCCCTTTGCCGACCTGTTGGAGCCCGCCATTGAGCTGGCCGAGCGCGGCCACGCGGTGGCGGTGACCGTGGCCTGGAAATGGGCGCGGGCGGTGCCCGAGTTGCAAAGCCAGCCGGGCTTTGCCGAGACCTTTATGCCACGCGGACGCGCGCCCGAGCCGGGCGAGCGCTTTGTGTTCGCCGACGCTGGGCGCACCCTGCGCCGCATTGCGCAGACGCGGGGCGAGGACTTTTACCAGGGCGAAACGGCGGCGCGCATGGTCGCACACGCGCGGGAGCATGGCGCCTTGTTGACCGAGGCCGATCTGGCCGCGCACCGCTGCACCTGGACCGACTTGATCGCCCACGACTTTGCCGGCCACACGGTGCACCAGATCCCGCCCAGCGGCCAGGGCATTGCCGCGCTGATGGCGCTGGGCATGTTGCAGCACCTGCCGCTGGCCGAGCTGCCGGTCGACAGCGTGCTGGCCCAGCACTGGCAGATCGAGGCGATGAAGCTGGCGTTTGCCGACACCTACCGCTGGGTGGCCGACCCGCGCGCCATGCGCGAGGTCACCGCAGCAGATTTGCTGCACCCCGACTACCTGCGCGAGCGCGCGCGCCTGATCCGCGCCGACCGCGCTAGCGACTTCGCCCACGGCACACCACCGCGCGGCGGCACGGTGTACCTGAGCGTGGCCGACGAGCGCGGCCAGATGGTGAGCTTTATCCAAAGCAATTTCTGGGGCTTTGGCAGCGGCGTGGTGGTGCCCGGCACCGGCGTCAGCCTCCAAAACCGGGGTTTCGGATTCACCCGCGAGCTCGGCCACCCCAACGAGGTGGCGGGCGCCAAGCAACCGTTTCACACCATCATTCCTGGCTTCTTGACCCAGGGCGGGCGTCCGCGCATGGCGTTTGGGGTGATGGGCGGCAATATGCAGCCCCAAGGCCATGTGCAGACCTTGGTGCGGCTGCTGCAGCACCGCCAGCACCCGCAGGCCGCGTGCGACGCGCCGCGCTGGAAGGTCGACACCGGCCTGAAGGTCGATTTCGAGCCCACCATGGCCGCGGAGCTGCAACAAGGCCTGATGGCCTTGGGCCACCGCTTTGAGCCGCCAGCCGACGGCTACATGGACTTTGGCAGCGGCCAGTTCATTTGGCGCCAGAGCGACGACCCCGAGGACGGTTATGTGGCCGCCACCGATGCCCGCCGCGACGGGCTGGTGGCCGGTTTCTGAGGCGCTGGTGCGGGTGGACAAATTACGATAAGCGGAATTCATTTACCCATGTTGAATTTTGCGGTACAGTCCCCGGCACACCCGAGGACCACATGGGCACCTACACCTATCCGACATTTGCCTACCGCAGCGCCGCCGATTTGATGCAAGGCGCGCCGCAGCGCCGCCCGCTGATCGTCATTGGCGCGGGGCCGGTGGGCCTGAGCGCGGCCATCGACGCGCGGCTGCGTGGCCTGGAGGTGTTGTTGTTCGACGAAGACGACAGCGTGTCCTTTGGTTCGCGAGCGGTGTGCTACGCCAAACGCACCTTGGAAATCCTTGACCGCTATGGCGTGGGCGAGGCCCTGTGCCACAAGGGTGTGAGCTGGAGCGTGGGCCGCACCTTTGTGCGCGAAGAAGAGGTCTACCGCTTCAATCTGGTGCCCGAGGCCGGTCACCACCGCCCGGGCATGATCAACCTGCAGCAATACCATCTCGAAGAGGCGCTGGTGGCGCGCGCCACCGAACTCGGCGCCGACTTGCGCTGGAAACACAAGGTGGTGGGCGTGCAGCCGCTGGACGACGGCGCACAGGTGACGGTGGAGACGCCCGAAGGCCCCTTCACCATCGAGGCCGACTGGCTGGTTGTGGCCGACGGCGCGCGCAGCCCGGTGCGTCACCAGCTCGGCTTGGACATGGACGGCCAAGTGTTTAAAGACCGCTTTTTGATCGCCGATGTGGTGATGGAGGTGGACTTTCCCGCCGAGCGCTGGTTCTGGTTCGACCCGCCGTTTCACCCCCAGCAGAGCGTGCTGTTGCACAAACAAAGCGACAACGTCTGGCGCATCGACTTCCAGCTCGGCTGGGACGCCGATCCTGAAGAAGAGAAGAAGCCTGAGAACATCATTCCCCGGGTCAAAGCCATGCTGGGCGATGAGCGCCCCTTCACCCTGGAGTGGGCCAGCGTCTACACCTTCCAGTGCCGGCGCATGAAGAGCTTTCGCCACGGCCGCCTGCTGTTTGTGGGCGACGCGGCGCACCAGGTCTCGCCTTTTGGCGCGCGCGGTGCGAACTCGGGCATCCAAGACGTGGACGATCTGCTGTGGAAGCTAGCCCTGGTCGTGCAGGGCAAGGCCAACGAGGCCTTGCTCGACAGCTACAACACCGACCGTTGTTATGCGGCCGATGAGAACATCCGCAACAGCACCCGGTCCACCGACTACATCACACCCAAAAGCGCTGTCAGCCGCTTGTTCCGCCAGGCCACGCTGGATTTGGCGCGCCACCATCCCTTTGCCCGCAAGCTGGTCAATTCCGGCCGGCTCAGCGTGCCCACCATCCAGGTCGATTCGGTGCTCAACACGCCCGACGCCGAGCCCTTTGCCGGCGACATGGTGCCCGGGGCGCCACTGGACGACGCGCCGCTGTACATCCATGGCCAAGACAGCTGGTTGCTGCCGCAGTTGGGCGAGGGTTTTGTGCTGCTGGCCTGCGCCACATCGCCCGCAGCCGCCGAACACGAATTGCCTGACCTGCTCCCAGCGGCCAACGGTCTGTCTGAGCAAGCGGTGCCGGTGCAAGTGAAGTTGCTGTGCCAAGAGCCCAGCGCCGACGCAGCCGCACCTTGGCCGGTGCTGCACGACGCCCAAGGTCTGGCGCACCGGCGCCTCGATCTGCGGCCGGGCAGTTGCTACTTGATTCGCCCCGACCAGCATGTGGCGGCGCGCTGGCGCCGATTCGACTTGCAAGCCGTGCAAGCCGCGCTGGCGCGCGCCACCCGGTCCGCCATGGCCCCGGCCTGAGGAGAGCCCCCATGTCCCTGAACCTGCACCCCAACTTCGCCGAGCCTGGCCAGCGCTATTTCCGCGACTTCACCCCGGGCGACGATTTTTACCAAGCGCTGATCGACACCCACCGCGACCTCAGCGACGAGCAGAGCCATCTGCTCAACGCCAAGCTGGTGCTGCTGCTGGCCAACCACATTGGCGACTTGTCGGTGGTGCGCCAAGCGCTGGCGCTGGCGCGCCAAGACCTCTGAACACCTCTGTTGCCTTCAAGGAGAGCCCCATGCCCATCCGCAAGATTCACCACGTCGCTTACCGCTGCATAGACGCCACACAGACGGTGGAGTGGTACCAGCAGCACCTGAACATGGGCTTTGTGCTGGCCATCGCCGAAGACCAGGTGCCGTCCACCAAAGCGCCCGATCCCTACATGCACATTTTTCTGGACGCTGGCGGCGGCAATGTGCTGGCGTTTTTTGAGCTGCCGAATTCACCCGAGATGGGCCGCGACACCAACACCCCGGCGTGGGTGCAGCACATCGCGCTCGAAGTCGACTCCATGGACGAGCTGCTGGCGACCAAGGCGCGGCTGCAGGCGGCGGGCATTGAGGTGATTGGGCCAACCGACCACACCTTGTTCCGGTCGATTTATTTCTTCGACCCCAACGGTCACCGCTTGGAATTGGCCGTGAACACCGGCACGTCCGAGATGATGCGCCAACTTGACGAGGTGAAGTGGGACATGCTCAACGAATGGGCCCAGACCCGGCGTGCGCCCAAACACGCGGCCTGGATGCACGACAAGACCCTATCCCCCACGGGCTGACAACGCATATCCCCAACAACAACGGCGCTTTAGGGCGCCGTTGTTGTGGCTGTTCCTCAAGCCATTAGGCCGCTTTTTGTGCCTTGTATTGGGCCAGCGCCAATTGGGTGAGTTCGGTGTCTTTGCGGATGGTGTCGGCCAGGTCTTCGGGCAAAGCGTCGTCGGTGCGCAGCGCGAGGTGTTCGATGCGGGCCGACGTGGTCGCCATGGCCTTGAAGCCCAGCAACATGCAGGTGCCTTTGAGTTTGTGGGCTGTGTCGCCGATCAATTTGCGCGGACCGGTGGCAAATGCGCTCAGCAGCTCGGGCACGGTGCCATTGGGCGCGTCGAACAAGGTTTTGAGCAGATCGTCCAGCGCTTCTTGTGGCATCAGCGACAGGATTTCTTCGTAAGAGGCGAGGTCGATCAGGGTATCCATGTGGGCGCTCATATCGGTCATGGTGTTCTCCGGCAGTCGCTGGGGCATTTCGTAGGAAGAGACAGGGAAAGGGCTGGTGCTGGTGGTCAGTTCGCCGTGCTCAGACGGCGGCGACTCCAGCAGGCCACAGCGTTGCAAGGCGCGCTCCAGGTCTTGCTCTTGCAGCGGCTTGCTGGTGAATTCGTTGACGCCGACTTCGAGCGCGCGTTTGCGGGTGTCGTTCACCACATCGGCGGTGACCAGAATCACCGGCACCTGCGCCGTGGGGCTCTTGAGAGCGCGAATGGCCTCGGTGGTGGCCAAGCCATCGAGCACCGGCATGTGGTAGTCGAGCAGCACCGCGTCGTAGCTGCGCTGCTTGAGCAGTTCCAGCACCTCTTGCCCGTTTTCGCAGAAGGTGGCGTCGTGGCCCATTTTGTCGAGCAGGATGCTCATGTACTTCAGGTTGATCGGGTGGTCTTCGGCCACCAGCAGGCGCAGCGCTCGCGTCTTGAGCGGTTGCGCCTGGGTATCCAACCCTTGGGTGCGGCTGTCAACGGGCGCGCTGGTTTCGGGCAAACACAGCCGCGCCACAAACACCGAGCCAACGCCTGCTTCGCTGCTGACCTCGATGTCACCCCCCATCAGGCGGGCCAGGTTGCGCGAAATCTCCAGCCCCAGACCGGCACCGCCAATGCGCCGGCGCAGCGAACTGTCGGCTTGGTAGAAGCGGGTGAACAGGTGCTTGACCGTTTCGGCGTCCATGCCCACGCCGGTGTCGCGCACCGTCAGCACGATGTCGTCTTTGTGAGTGGCGTTGCGCGTCACTTCGGCGATCACACTGCCCTGGTGGGTGAACTTGATCGCGTTGCTCAGCAAGTTGAACAGGATCTGCCGCACCCGGGTCGGGTCGGCCATCACCCATTCGGGCAAGTCGGCGGCGGTGTAAATGCTCAGCTGCAGGCCTTTGTCTTGCGCCGCCACCGTCATCAGGTCTTCCACCTCGTGCACCACACCGCGCAGGTTGATCGGTGCCACCGACAACTTGAGGGTGCCCGACTCCATGGTGGACACATCCAGAATGTCGTTGAGCACCCCCAGCAGGTGGACCGCCGAGTCTTGTGCGGTTTGCAGGTAGTCGCGTTGCTGGTTGTCCAGCCCGGTTTGCTCCAGCAGGGTGAGCATGCCCAACAAGCCTTGGAACGGGGTGCGCACCTCGTGGCTCATATTGGCCAAGAACACGCTTTTGCCTTGGTTGGCGGCTTCGGCGTCGTCGCGGGCTTTTTCCAGTTGCTGGCTCAGGTGCTCCAGCTCTTGGTACTGCCGCTGTTGATGCCGAATGTGTCGCAGCAGCAAGGCCAGCATGGCGATCATCAGCAGGCTGTGCAGCACCGCCATGCCGATCACCAGCCCGCTTTGTTGGCGCAGTTGGTGGGTGCGTTCGTCGTCCAAACGGGCCACCTGGCGGTTGGCCTCGCGCGACACTTCCAGCATCAGCGGGGCCAGCTCGCGGGCGCGTTGGGCCAGCCGTTGCAGCTCTTGGGTGTCACCGACCCATTGGTTGGTGCGTTCGAACGCAGCCTTTTCTTCGTCGATGAAGCGCCGCACCGCTTCCAAAGCTTTCGGGTAAGCGGTGGACGACTCCAGCCACTGTGCCCCCGGCTGGGTTTGCAAGGCGCGCGCACGCTCCGCCAGCGCTTCAAACTGCTTGCGCAGTTGCACACCGTCGTCGGTGCCCGGCGCGCTTTGCAAGCGCCGCAGCTGCAAGGCCAGCTCGTGGATGTCGCGCTCGACCTCGAACGATTCCCACATGGTCTGCTCGGCCAGCTGGTTGCGGTCGTCGGCCAGCAGACTGAGTTGCCGCCATTGGGTCCACGCCATGGGCGACAAGGTCAGCACCAGCAGGATGACGGCGGTCACCACCCATTGACGAGGCGTCCATTGGGAAATATCAATTGATGTCGACATTGGAAATGCGCCATTGCGCGATGAATACATTTGTATTGATTTGCCAGAGGGCCCAATGCAATACCCGATCGGCTCATGATAATCGCCAATCGCCGCTTGCGGGCTGCTGTCCAGCGTGAAAAACACACGCTCTGTTGTCTCGCTGGCGCGGTTGTCAGTCAAATTGTTGTGTGGTCGATGGATCGCTCAGACGGCCATTGCGCAACTGCCAAAAACCATTAAAAAGGCCAGTTTTGGCAGTGTGATGTGCAATTGAAATCCAAGCCCCGTTGCGCGATTTGAGCATTGCCAGCAGCGAATCGGTCACAGCCAATTCGGTGGCCGAATCCAGCGCGCTGGTGGCCTCGTCGGTGATCAGCCAGCGCGGCTGGCGCAAAAAAGCACGGGCCAAGGCCAGTCGCTGGCGTTCACCCCCTGAGAGCACCTGGTCCCAGGGTTGCGACTCGTCTAGCCGGTCGGCCATATGTGGCAGGTGCGCCTGTTGGAGTGCGGCGCGCAGCGCCTTGTCGTCAGGTGGTGTGCCGTGGCCCGGGTAGAGCAGCGCTTGCCGCAAAGTGCCATGGGGCAGGTAAGGGTGTTGCGGCAAAAACATCACCTCGCCCTCGGCCATGGCCGGGCGGCTGAGCTGCCCTTGGGCCCACGGCCACAAGCCCGCCAGCGCCCGCAGCAGGGTCGATTTGCCGCTGCCCGATGGCCCTTGCAGGCCAATGCGGTCACCAGCCTGCCACACCAGTGCCGGTGTGCTGATCAGGGCTTGGCCATTGGGCAGCTGCAGTTGCAGCGGGCCGACCGACCAGCGGTCCGGGTGCTCGCTGGCGGTCGGCTGCAAGCCTGCGCCTGGCAGCGCGCGCAGGCTGGTTTCAAAGCCGGTCAAGCGGTCGGTGGTGGCGCGCCAGGCGGCCAAACGGTCGTAGCTATCAACAAACCACGACAGCGCATCCTGCACCCGGCCAAAGGCCGAGGCGATTTGCATCAGCTCACCGAGCTGGATGGCGCCACTGAAAAAGCGCGGTGCCGCCACGACAAAAGGAAACACCACCGCCGCTTGGCCAAAGCCGGCGGTGAACCAGGTCAGGCGCTTTTGTGCCGCGATCAGCCGCAGGTAGTTCTGGATCGCGTCGCCAAAGCGCACATCGAGCTGGCCGCGCTCGGCCGCTTCGCCGCGGTCCATGGCCACAGCTTCGCTGTGCTCGCGCAGGCGCACCAGGTGGTGGCGAAAATCGGCCTCGCGCTTTTGTTGTTCAAAGTTCAGGGTGATCAGCGGGCGGCCAATATAGTGGGTCAGCACGCTGCCGACCAGGCAGTAGACCACCGCCAGCCAGACCATAAAGCCCGGAATGGTGACGCTGCTCTCGCCCCAGGGAATGCTCATGGCGCCCGACAGGCTCCACAAAATGCCCACAAAGCTCACCAGCGTCACCACCGCGTTGAGCAGACCCATGCTCAGGCTGACCGTCTCTGAGGTGAAGAGGCGGATGTCTTCGCTGATGCGCTGGTCGGGGTTGTCGGGTGTGCTGCCCGAGGCGCGCGCGTGGCGCAGCAGCTCCATTTGGTAGAAGGCCTTGTGGGCCAGCCAGCGGTCCAGGGTGTGGGCCGTCATCCAACGGCGCCAGCGCACCTCCAGCAGCTGGGTCAGGTAGAAGCGGTAGACCGCGATCACCACAAACGCAAAGGCCAGGTAAGTGAAGCGCCCCAGCTCGCGCCAAAACACGTCGGCGTTTTTGTCTTGCAGCGCGTCGTAGAACACCCGGTTCCACTCGTTGATGAGCACCAGCATGTAGACCGCGCCCAGGTTGAGCGCCACGATGGCGGCCAGCAGGCCGCGCGCGCGCCATTTTTCGTCGCCAAAAAAATAGGGGCGACTCAAGGCCCAGGCCGCGCCCGCGAAATGGCGAAAGCGGTCGAGTTTGGAGCTGGGGGCGGTGTTCATGCGGTAGGTGGCTCGGGGTTGCGCACGCCCGAGGCCACATGGCCAGCGGGGACGTGCAGTGCGGCCGATTCGATGTGGCCGGTCTGGTCGTCAAAAAAGAAGTCGGGCTCGAATTCGGCGAGGAACTCGCCCTTGTCCAGCCCGCCCAAGAACATGGCCTCGTCGACCTGGATGTTCCAGTCCATCAGGGTGCGGATCGCGCGTTCGTGGGCCGGCGCGCTGCGCGCGGTCACCAGCGCGGTGCGGATGCGCATGGGGGTTTGGTCGTTGCTCTGCAGCCGGTGCAAGGCTTCGAGCACCGGTTTGAACGGCCCGCCGCCCAGGGGCTGGGCGGCTTTGCTGACCTCGTGTTCTTGGAACGCGCGCAGGCCTTGGGCCTGGTAGACCTGTTCGGCCTCGTCCGAGAACAGCACCGCGTCGCCGTCAAAAGCGATGCGCACCTCGTGGGGGTGGGC
>JBEIEH010000054.1:0-13348 GCA_040383055.1 Burkholderiaceae bacterium | reverse complement strand
GTCAGCACGCCGATGATGCGCTCGCCATCGCGCACCGGCGCGGCCACATGCATGACCGAGCTGCTCGGGTCTTGCGGGTCTGACAGGGTGGAACGCGCGCCGTATTGCCCGCGCAGGGTCAGGTAAACATCGTTCCAGCGCGAGTGGTCGCGCCCCACCCATTGCCCGGCCGAATCAAACACCACCACACCGCGCGCATCGGTCACGCTCACCCGGTAGTCCACCGCTTGTTTGCGAAAGCCCCAAATCAACGCGTTGGGGGGCTGGTGTTGCAGCTCGCGCCAGGCCTGGGCAAACGCGCCATTCGCGATGCGGCCTTGCTGCAGATCGGGCGCGGCCATGGCGGCAAACACATGCGCGGCGTCGAGCAAGGTGTCTTCCATGGCTTGGCGGGTGCCGGGCTTGACCTCTTCCACAAACACCTTGAGCACCACCCAGCTGGTCATGCCCAGCACCAGAAACACGCCCAGCAGCAGCCTCAGTCCAATGCGCATGGCTCAGCCTTGAAACGAGTAGCCCATGTGCCGGTGGGTCTGAATCACCGCTGGGTCGGCGCCGGCCTGGCGCAGCTTGGCGCGCAGCAGCTTGATGTGGGCGTCGACCGTGCGCTCTGAGGTGTCAGGCGCGTCGCTCCAGACCAAATCCATCAAAGCAGGGCGGTCAAAAATGCGACCCGGGCGGCGCAGCAAGGTCGCCAGCAGCAGGTACTCGTAGCGCGTGAGCGGCAGCGCCTGGCCGGCGTAGCGCACCAGTTGCCCGGCCTCGTCCAAGCGCCAGGGGCCGGTGTCGGCCGGCTCTGCGCTGGCCTGGCTGCGGCGCAAGATGGTGCGGATGCGGGCGCACACCTCACGCGGCGAAAAGGGCTTGGTCACATAGTCGTCGGCGCCCAGCTCCAGGCCAATGATGCGGTCAATCTCAGCAGCACGCGCCGTCAAAAACATCACTGGCACCACCGCGTCGTGCTGGCGCAACTGGCGGTACACATCCAGCCCACTGCCATCGGGCACCCCGATGTCGAGTACCACCACATCGGCGCCGTCTTGCGCAAAAGCGCTCAGCGCCTCGCGCGCCAGCCCCACATGTTGCACCACAAAGCCCTCGTTGCGCAGGGCGTAGATCAGGTTGTCGGCGATGGCGGGCTCGTCTTCGAGCAAAAGAACGCGGTGTGGCATGGTGGTCTGCACCCTCCCTGGGTTTGGCGCTGGCATTGTGCGTCACTTGCCCGACAATACGCGCTTGTTTCGTTTTTATACCCAGGGGAGCATGACGCTCCCACTCCCGTGTCCGTGACCTCTATCCCAGATTCCGACCGCCCCGCCAGCGACGATGGCCGCATGACCGCCACCGAGCGGCGCGCCAGCCTCACCCTGGCGTCGATTTATGCCTTGCGCATGCTCGGGCTGTTTTTGGTGATGCCCGTGTTTGCGCTGGAGGCGCGCCACTACCCCGGTGGTGACGACGCTTTTCTGATTGGGTTGGCGATGGGCGCTTACGGCTTGACCCA
Organism: Burkholderiaceae bacterium; assembly: GCA_040383055.1. GTDB lineage: Bacteria > Pseudomonadota > Gammaproteobacteria > Burkholderiales > Burkholderiaceae_C > Hydrogenophaga. Next base: position 11,844 of record JBEIEH010000054.1, on the reverse strand, counting down.
GGCTTTTTTGCAAGTCCCGTTGGGTTTGGCATCTGATCGCGTTGGGCGCAAGCCGGTCATTTTGCTTGGGCTGTCCGTTTTTGCCGTGGGCAGTGCCGTGGCGGCTTGGGCGCCCAGCGTCACGTGGCTCGCTGTTGGTCGAGCGGTGCAGGGCGCCGGCGCCATTTCGGCGGCGGTCACCGCCTTGTTGGCCGACCAAACCCGCGACAGTGTGCGCACCAAAGCCATGGCGCTGGTGGGCATCAGCATCGCCCTCATGTTTGCGCTGTCGCTGGTGGCCGCGCCTTTGCTCACCCCTCACATCGGGTTGGGGGGGCTGTTTGCCCTCACCGCTGTGCTGGCCGTCACCGCCATGGCCGTGGTGGCTTGGGTGGTGCCGCCAGAAACCACTTGGCACGCTCCCGCTGAACGCAGTGGCCTGGCCGACGTGCTGCGCCATCCCGACCTGTTGCGGGTCGATCTGGGCGTGTTTGTGCTGCACGCGGTGCAAATCATGATGTGGCTGTCCATTCCTGCCTTGCTTGAGCAGGCCGGTTTGGCGCGGGCCAGCCACTGGCAGGTCTATTTGCCGGCGGTGCTCTTGTCCTTGCTGGTGATCGGCGGCGCGCTGTTTCGTCTGGAGCGCCGGGGGCACTTTCGGTCGGTGTACCGGGGCACCATTGCCCTGATGGTGCTGGTGCAGCTTGGCCTGTGGTGGTGGGGCGCAGCGCTGTCGGTGTTGGGGCTGGGAGTGTGCCTGACCCTGTTTTTTGTGGCGTTCAACACCCAAGAAGCCAGCCAACCCAGTCTGGCTTCGCGCCTGGCTTTGCCACACCAGCGGGGTGCGGCGCTGGGCGTCTACAACACGCTCATGTCGCTGGGTGTGTTTGTGGGTGGCAGCCTGGGGGGCTGGGTGCTGCAGCGCGTGGGTGGCGCCGGTATTTTTGGTGTCGCAGCGGCCTTGACCGTGGTGTGGCTGGCCGCCGCTTGGGGCATGCGCAGCGAATCGGTCAGCCGCTGACGCTCGCCGGCCGGCGGCGCCGCAAATGCGGCACAATGGCCCGATTCCGCACGCGGCCACTGGCCGCATTCACTTTTCAGGCAGCACCACCATGGCATCCGTCAACAAAGTCATTCTCGTCGGCAACTGCGGCCGCGACCCCGAAATCCGTTACCTGCCCTCGGGCCAGGCCGTGGCCAATGTCAGCATCGCCACCTCCAGCCGCCGCAAAAACCGCGACACCGGCGAAGTGGTGGAAGACACCCAGTGGCACCGCGTCACCTTCTACGACCGCCTGGCTGAAATCGCTGGCGAATTTGTCAAAAAGGGCCGCCCCATTTATGTGGAAGGTCGCCTGAAATACGGCAAATACACCGACCAGTCTGGCGTTGAGAAAAACACCGTCGACATCGTCGCCACCGAACTGCAGCTGCTGGGTGGCCGCGAAGGCATGGGCGGTGGTGACGAAGGCGGCAGCGGTGGTGGCGGCGGTTACAGCCGCCCGGCCGCTGCACCGCGCGCCGCAGCCCCATCGCCGCGCCCCGCGCCCGCTCCGGCCCCCGCGCGCCAGAGCAGCGGCTTTGACGACATGGACGACGACATTCCGTTCTGACCTCTAACGTTGCCCTGCGCATCAGCCCGTCCGGCTTGGCCGCGACGGGCTTTTTTGTGCACGCCCCGCCAGCTGGTCGTGTGTGGCGATGCCGCACAATGGCACCCACGACCTGCCCACTTGCCGAGCACGCCATGAACCTGCTGCCGCCCAACGACCCGCAACGCGCCTTGATGCACAACGAAGTGCACGCGCGGCCCAGCGCCCGTATCCGCTTGCCGGCGTTCATCGTGTTGGTGGGCGTGTTCAACGACGGCATCAGCCGAGAGCAGGAATGGGAACACCTGCGCCGCCTGCAGCCCGACCTGTCGCTGGCCGATATGCAAGGCAACTTTGTGCGCTTGCGCCTGCCCGGCTACACCCTCAAGTGGGAGCGCCACACCGAATTCACCCGTTACTCGCTGGTGCAAGCGCTGCCGGCCGACGCGGGCCTGGGCTCCCAAGAGCCCGAGCTGCTGTCGCACCTGCTGCTGCCCTACGGCTGGCTCGCCGGCATTCCTGGGCGCACGTTTTCGGCCATCAAATTGGTCATGCTGCACGGCGATCTGAGCGACCCGCAGCAGGCGCTCGAACAGGCGCGCCGCTGGTTGGGCCAACACCCGGTGGTCGCCTCGCGCATGGGCAATCCGGCGCACTCCATGGTGGCTACCGACTTTCAGCTGCGCGACAGTGGTTTTGAACGCATCTTGGTGGTGGCGCCGCCGGGCACCAGCGACAGCCGCGCTGGCCGCATTTCGCAGCGCCTGCTGGAGCTGGAAACCTACCGCCTCATGGCCTTGCGGGGCTTGTCGGTCGCCAAAGAAGTGGGCGCCAAACTGGGACAGGCCGAACGCGAGCTGGCCGACATCACCGCTGCCCTTGACCACAAAATGTCGCCCGACCACGCCCTACTCGACCGCTTGGTGGCGCTGGCGGCCAGCGTCGAGCAAATGACCGCCGAACACGCTTATCGGTTTTCAGCCACCGCCGCCTACGACAAACTGGTGCGCGAACGCATTGCCGAGCTGCGCGAATCGCCCATCACCGGCACCCAGACCATTGGCGACTTCATGCAGCGCCGCCTGTCGCCGGCCATGGCCACCGTGGCCGCCACCGCGCAGCGGCTGGCCTCGCTCTCAGAGCGCATCAGCCGCGCCAGTGCCCTGCTGCGCACCCGGGTGGACATCGCCACCGAAACACAAAACCAGCAGCTGCTGGAAAAACTCACCAAAGGGCAAGAGCTGCAACTGCGCCTGCAAAGCACGGTGGAAGGCCTGTCGATCGCGGCCATCTCGTATTACGTGGTCAGCCTGCTGCTGTACTTGGGCAAAGCCGGCAAAGCCGCCGGCCTGCCGATCCACCCCGAACTGGCCGCAGGCGCGCTGATACCGCTGGTGCTGTGGGCGGTGTGGCGGACGAACAAAAAGATCCACGAAAAGTTGCACAGCGGGCACTGAGTCCATTCGGGCCTCAACACCCGTTGTGCTTCTTCCACATCTCTTCATGCCCATCGCTTTGGCAAAGGCGGGTACCGTGCAGTCTTTGTTGGCGGGTGCGCTGCCGGCGGTGGGGGCGATGCCCATCTCTTCGAGCGTGGCCATCTCGTCAAAGCCGGCCATGGGGCCGCTGTGCTGCACCCAGCACCACCAGCTGTGAGGCCAGCGGCGGCGCGCACCGCGCGTTCGTTGAGCACCGGCACGCTGTAGCCGTCGATGGTGTCGCCTATGCGCTCCCACATAATGCGCAGCCATGCACAACCGCCCTTCTTGGCATGCCGCACAGGCGCTGCATCAGCTGACCACCGACCCGCTACAGGTCAGTTGGCTGAGCGAGCGCGGCTCACTCACCGCCCGCTTGCGCGACACCTGGGGCGATGTGTCGGTGGATGTGATCGGCGAAGGGCTGGCCATGCCATTGCCGCATGAGGCCAGTCGATTGGCCATGCCGGAAGCGGACATGGCTTGGGTGCGCTGCGTGTGGCTGCGTTGCCATGGGCAGCCGCGTGTGTATGCGCGCACGGTGATTCCACAATGGGGAGCGCTCAACCCATGGGCGCAGGTGCAGCGCTTGGGGCGGCAGCCGCTGGGTGAGCTGTTGTTTCGTGCCACCGACGTGGAGCGCAGTGCGTTTGAGTGGTGCGCCGACGCCAACTGGCCATCGCCCTGTGGTGCAGCGTCCGCCAGCGCGCCGGTGTTGGCGCGCCGCTGTCTGTTTGGCCGCCGGGGAGCGGCATTGCTGCTGACCGAGGTGTTTTGGGACGTTCAATCGGGTGCGCCACCGGCGTGATGGGCGCGAGCTGCGGTCATGCGTCGGTCGTCAACGCCAACACCGCCTGGTGGTGCGTCAAAAACACCTGACCGCTCAAATGCCGCACAAAGTCGGTGTGCTGCAGCCGGTCCATCACCGGGCCTTTGACTTCGCTCAGGTGCAGCGCAATGCCTTGGTCGCTCAGGCGCTGCTGGATGGTTTCCAGGCTTTGCAGGCCACTGGCGTCGATGTCGTTGACTGCGGTGCACTGCAGCACCACATGCCGCACGCTGGGCTGGACCGCGACGGCGTTGGCCACATGGTCTTCCAGAAAACGGGCGTTGGCAAAAAACAGGCTCTCGTCCGGCCGCAGGCCCAGTACGCTGGGGTGGGTCACCACGCTGTGGCGCAGCACATTGCGGTAGTGCTCGGTGCCGGGCACATTGCCCACGGTGGCGATGTGGGGGCGGCTGCTGTGCCAGATGTGCAGCATCAGCGAGGCCACCACACCGGCCATCAGGCCACTGACCAAATCCACCCCCAACGTCACACCGAAGGTGAGCGCCTGCGCCGCAAAGTCGGCGTGCGAGTAACGCCAAGTCTTGGCGAAGCTGCCAAAGTCCAGCAGGCTGCCCAGCGCCATGAGGATGGTGGCGGCCAACACCGCCAGCGGCAGCGCCTGCAGCCATGGGGTGAAAAACAGCGCGGTCAGCAGCAACAAGCCGGCGGTGAACACATTGACCAGCGGCGTGCGCGCGCCGGCCTCGGCCTGCACCAGCGTGCGCGAAAAGCTCGCCCCCACCGCAAACCCACCGGTCAGGCCCGCCGCCAGGTTGGCGCCGCCCATGGCGCGCATCTCGGCGTTGGTGTCGATGCGCTCGCGCCGCTTGGCGGCCATGCTTTGGGCAATCGACACCTGCTCCACAAAGGTGAGCACCGCAATCAGCAGCGCGGGCACCAGCAGCGCCTGCCACGTGCCCAGGCCCACACCCAGCACTGTGCCCAGCGTGAAAGGCGGCAGGCCCGACGGCACTGCGCCCACCACCGCCACTCCCGCAGCGGCCCAGCCCAGCTGGGCGCTCAGCCCAATGAACAGCACCATCACCAGCAGCGGCGACGCTTTGGCCACCGTGTCGGCCACGCCCGCTGGCGCACCCATGGCGCGCACCGCGGGCTTGAGCCAACGCTTGCCCAGCCACAGTGCCAGCGCCGCGCCCACGCCCACCGCCAGCGTGAGTGGGTGCAGGTCACCCAGGTGCTGCCACAGGCTGATCACAAACACGCCCACATTGGCGCTGGCCAGTGGCGTGCCCAGCACATGGGGCAGCTGGCTCATGGCAATCAGCAGTCCCGACGCGGTGACAAAACCCGAGAGCACCGGGTGGCTCAAAAAGCCCGCCACAAAGCCCATGCGCAGCGCGCCCATGACCAACAAGAACACACCCACCAACACCGCCAGCGTCAGCGTGGCCGCCACAAAATGGGCGTGGCCCAGCGGCACCACCGCACCCACCGCCGCCACCGACATGATGGAGCGCAGCGCCGCCGGCCCCGGCGCCAGCACCGTGCTGCTGCCCATGAGCGCGTACACCACCAGCGGCAACACACTGGCGTAGAGCCCAGTCACCGCCGGCATGCCGGCCAGCAGCGCATAAGCCATGCTTTGCGGAATCAGCAGCAGCGTGACCACGGCGGTGGCGGTGAGGTCGCTGGTGGCGTCGGTGCTGTGGTAGCTGCGCACCCGCTGAAGCAGGGGCAGCCAGTCGCTCAGGGTGGGGCGCATGGGTGAAGGTGCAAAACGCGAATGGCGCTTATTGTGATGCAGCTCGCGAGCAGGGCTACACTTTTGCCACACCGGATACGGCAAAGACGCTATGGAACTGCGGCAACTTCGTTACTTTGTGCGCGTGGTGGAGCTGGGCTCCATGACGCAAGCCGCCAACGACCTGTCGCTGGTGCAGTCGGCGCCGAGCCAGCAAATCACGCGCTTGGAAGGTGAGCTGTCCACCCGCTTGTTGCAGCGCACGCCACAAGGTGTGGTGCCGACCGAAGCGGGGCTCGCGTTTTTTCGCGAGGCACAGCTGACCTTGCGGCACGCCGACCAAGCGGTGCGCGCGGCACAAGAGTCGCGATTGACCGGCACCGTCAGCGTGGGCCTGGCGCCCACCACCGCAGCGGTGCTGGGCCTGCCGCTGATGCTGGCCATGCGCGAGCGTTACCCCAATGTGCGCCTGCACATGGTGGAGAGTTTGTCGGGCCACCTGAGCGCCATGCTCAACGCCCGCCAAATCGACCTGGCGGTGCTGTTCGATTCGCGGGTGCAGGCTAGCCAAACCCTGCGCAGCGCGCGCCGCTGGAGCGTGATGCCCCTGCTCGAAGAAGACCTGTTTTGGATCACCGCGCGTGTGCCGGGTGCGCGCCCGCGCAAGCAATTGCGCCTGGCGCAGCTGGGCGACGCGCCGCTGATCTTGCCCTCGGGGCCGCATGGTCTGCGCAGCACCCTGGACGCGGCGTTCAAGCGGGCGCAGATCACGCCCCAAGTGGTGTTGGAGATCGATTCGCTGGCCATGCTGATGGAAGCGGTGTGTGCGGGCCTGGGCGGCACCTTGCAGCCCTGGGCCGCGCTCGCGCGGCTGCACGATGTGCCAGAGCGGCTGGACTTGGCACGCATCACCGACGCCGGGGTGACGCGCGAAAACTGGCTCTGCGCCTTGTCGGACGACGAGCTGTCGCCAGCGGCCTTGGCCGCGCGGGTGGTGCTGCGCGACTGCGCCACCGAACTGGTGCGCCAGGGCCGATGGACCGGCGCCACCCTGTTGTCGCCCACCTGAGGCGACACGGGGGGTATCACGGATCGTGATGCCCTTATGCCGTTGGCGCTCTGGTCGCGAGCGACGCCGCTGACTACAGTGCTTCTCATTGCACAAACACACGAGGAGACGGCATGGACATGCAATTGAAAGGGAAAACCGCACTGGTCACGGGCGCCAGTGTGGGCATTGGGCGCGGCATTGCGCTGTCGCTGGCGGCAGAAGGCGTGAAGCTGGCGCTGACCGCGCGGCGCGCCGACAAGCTGCGCGAACTGGCCGCCGAGATCACCGCTGCCGGTGGCGCAGAGCCAGTGCTGATTGAGCAAGACATGTACGCCGAAGACGCGGCCCAGCGCATCGCTGCTCAGGCGGTGGCGGCCTTGGGTGGCGTGGACATTTTGGTCAACAACGCTGGTGGCTCGCGCAGCTTCAAAGACCTGCACGTGAGTGAAGAGCAGTGGCAAGAGGCCATCACCCTGAACTTTCACCGTCCGCGCCAGCTCGGCGACGCGCTGATCGATCAGATGATCGCGCGCGGCTGGGGCCGCATCATCTGCATCACCGGCAAAAGCGAGCCCGAGCACATCAACGGCGCCTTTTGCGCCAAGGCCGGCATCCACAGCTGGGCCAAGGGCTTGTCGCGCATGGTGGGCAAGCACGGCATCACCGTCAACTGCGTGCCCCCAGGCCGCATCCATTCCGAGCAAATCTTTCGCAACTACACACCCGAATACCGGCAGTGGCAGTGCGAGAACGAGATTCCGGTGGGCCGCTACGGCGAGCCGGAAGACCTGGCCAATCTGGTGACGTTCCTGGCGTCGCCGCGGGCCAGCTACATCACCGGAGCGGTGATTCCGGTGGACGGCGGGCTGCGCCGCTACCAGTTCTGAAGCTTGAGACCAGAGGGTTGGACCACCGGTACCAACCCCGCCCTTTCCACCTCAGGAGACACCCATGAGCATTTCCCGTCGTCAAACCTTGGCGCTTGGCGCTGGCGCCCTGTTGGGCGCCGCGTCGCCCCTTGTTCGCGCGCAATCGTGGCCCAACCGGCCTGTGCGTTTTGTGGTGCCGTTTGCGCCCGGTGGCACCAGCGAGATTGTGGCCCGCAGTGTGGCCGCCGAGCTGAGCAAGCTCATCGGGCAAAACGTGTTTGTTGAAAACAAACCCGGCGGCGCGGGTGTGACGGCCATGACCGATGTGGCCAAGGCCGCGCCCGACGGCCACACCATCATCCTGGGTCATGTGGGTACGCTGGCGGTCAACCCCTACATGCTCAACAACCAGCCCTACGACGTGAACCGCGATTTCATTCCGGTGACGCTGCTGGCCAAAGTGCCCAATGTGTTTGTGATCCATCCCGATGTGCCGGCCAAAAACTTCCAAGAGTTTGTGGCGTACGTGAAGAAAAACCCCGGCCGGCTGAACTACGGATCGGCAGGCAACGCCAGCGCAGGCCACTTGGCCATGGAGTACCTGAAGTTGGTCACGGGCATGTTCATCACCCACATTCCTTACCGTGGCACCGGGCCGCAGCTCAACGATCTGCTGGCCGGTCGCACTCAGGCCTCGTCGGCTGGTATGCCGGCGTTGGGGGCACACATCCGCGCTGGTAAATTGCGCGCCATCGCGGTGGGCACCCAGCAGCGCATTCCCGCCCTGCCGGATGTGCCCACCGTGGCCGAAATGGGCTTCAAAGGGTTTGAAACCTCGCAGTGGTACGGCATCTTGGCGCCGGCTGGCACGCCACCGGAAATCACCAAACGCCTGCAGGAAGAAAGCTACAAGGCCCTGCGTTCCAGCGCGGTGACCGAGCGCTTTGCCACCGACAACGCGGTTGGCGGTGGTGGCCCCGCTGCAGAGTTTGCTGCCTTCATCAAGGACGAGCAGCGCATCTGGAGCGACATCGTCAAGCGCGCCCGCATCAAACCCGATTGAGAGTGCGCGACATGGCAGCCGATGTGGATGTGTTGGTGATCGGTGGCGGCAACGCCGCCCTGTGCGCCGCCCTCATGGCCCGCGAGGCCGGCGCCAGCGTGTTGCTGCTGGAGGCCGCGCCCAAGGCCTGGCGCGGCGGCAACTCGGCCCACACCCGCAACCTGCGCTGCATGCACGACGAACCCCAAGACGTGTTGGTGGGCTCCTACACCGAAGAGGAGTTTTGGCAAGACCTGCTCAAGGTCACCGGGGGGCAGACCAACGAGGCGCTGGCGCGGCTGGTGATCCGCGCCTCGGGCACATGTCGGCCCTGGATGGTGCGCCACGGCGTGCGCTTTCAGCCGTCCTTGTCGGGCGCCTTGCACACCGCCCGCACCAACGCCTTTTTTATGGGCGGCGGCAAGGCCTTGGTCAACGCTTACTTCCGCAGCGCCGAACGCCTGGGGGTGCAGGTGCGCTACGACGCGCCGGTGGACCGCGTCGAGCTGGACGGCCGGCAATTCAAAGCGGCCTATGTGAAGGGCGAGCGCATCACCGCCCGCACCTGCGTGCTGGCCGCTGGCGGCTTTGAGTCGAACCGCGAATGGCTGCGCGAGGCCTGGGGGCAAAACGAGCGCGGCGAGTGGCCTGTGGACAACTTCCTCATCCGGGGCACCCGCTTCAACACCGGTGTGCTGCTGCGCCAATTGCTTGACCTCGGCGCCGATGCGATTGGCGACCCCACCCAGGCCCACATGGTGGCCATCGACGCCCGCTCACCGTTGTACGACGGTGGCATTTGCACCCGCATCGACTGTGTGTCGCTGGGCGTGGTGCTCAATCGCGAGGCCCAACGCTTTTACGACGAAGGCGAAGACTTCTGGCCCAAGCGCTACGCCATTTGGGGCCGCCTGGTGGCCCAGCAGCCAGGCCAGATTGCGTACTCGATCATCGACGCCAAGGCGGTGGGCCGCTTCATGCCGCCGGTGTTTGGTGGTGTGCAGGCCAACACCTTGCCCGAACTGGCGCGCCAACTCGGGCTGGACGAAGCCACCTTCATGGACACCTTGCAGCGTTACAACGCGGCCTGCCGCGTCGGCACCTTTGACCACACCGCTTTGGACGACTGCCACACCGAAGGCCTGGCGCCCATCAAGTCGCACTGGGCGCGGCCCATCGATACGCCACCTTTTGTGGGCTATACGCTCAAGCCTGGCGTCACCTTCACCTACCTCGGCCTCAAAACCGACCACACCACCGCGGTGCACTTTGGCGGTGTGCCCAGCCACAACCTGTTTGTGGCCGGCGAAATGATGGCCGGCAATGTGCTGGGCAAGGGCTACACCGCAGGCGTGGGCATGTCGATTGGCACCGCCTTTGGCCGCATCGCTGGCGAACAAGCGGCCGCCGCCGCACTGGGAGAAGCTCAACATGCAATCGCTTGAGGCCCTGGCCAGCGAAGCCCGCGCCCTGGCCCAAGGCCAGCCCAGCGCCGCCGAAGCCGAGGTGGCGCGCCAACTGCAGATCTGCAACGCCTGCCGCTATTGCGAAGGCTTTTGTGCGGTGTTTCCGGCCATGACGCGGCGCCTGAGCTTTGCGCCAGCCGACGTGCACTACCTGGCCAATCTGTGCCACAACTGCGGCGCGTGCCTGCACGCCTGCCAATACGCCCCGCCGCACGAATTTGCGGTCAACGTGCCGCGCGCCATGGCGCAAGTGCGTGGCCAAACCTACGCCGATTTCGCGTGGCCGCCTGCGCTGGGCAACCTGTACCAGCGCCAGGGCCTGACCTTGTCGCTGGCGCTGGCCGCCGCGCTGGGCTTCTTTTTGCTGCTGGCGGTGACGCTGCAGGGGCGCGGTGTGGGCGCGCTCTGGCACGCCCCGGTGGGCGATTTTTATGGCCTGTTCCCGCACAACCTGCTGGTGGCGCTCTTTGGCCCGGTGTTTGGGCTGGCGGTGCTGGCGCTGGCCATGGGGCTGCGGCGTTTTTGGCGCGCCGTCACACCCGTCACCAGCGGCCAAGCGGTGACGCCGCCTGCGGCCAGCGAGGCCGCGTCGGCCGCTTTGCGCCTGCAATACCTCGACGGCGGTCACGGCGACGGCTGCCACAACGAAGACGACGCCCACACCCTGGCGCGCCGCCGCTACCACCACCTCACCTTCTACGGCTTCGCGCTGTGTTTTGCCGCCACCAGCGTGGCCACGCTTTATCACTATGTGTGGCAACTGCCTGCGCCCTACGACCTGCCCAGCCTGCCCAAGCTGCTGGGCGCGGTGGGCGGCGTGGCCATGGCCATCGGCACCGCCGGGCTGTGGCGGCTGAACCTGCGCCGCCACCCGCTGCACGGCGACCCGGCGCAAAAGCCGATGGACCGGGGCTTCATCGCGCTGCTGTTCTTGACGGCGGTGAGCGGCCTGGCGCTGTGGGCCGCGCGCGGCACCGCCGCCTTGCCCCTGACCTTGTGCCTGCACCTCGGCGCGGTGATGGCGCTGTTCCTGACCATGCCGTACAGCAAGTTCGGCCACGGCTTTTACCGGCTGGCCGCGCTGCTGCGCCACGCGGTGGAAAAACGCCAGCCCAGCCCGATTGGGCTGAGCGACGACTGAGCGAGGGGCGAGCCGAGTCAGGGCGCGTTCGCCGCCTCGGTGTGGATCACCCCGCCGCCCAAACACACCTCGCCGTCGTACAGCACCGCGCTTTGCCCGGGCGTCACGGCCCATTGCGCATCGGCAAAGCGCAGGGTGATGCCGCTGTCGTCGGCGCTCAGGGTGCAGGGTGCGTCGGCCTGGCGGTAGCGGGTTTTGGCGGCGATGTCGCTGCGCGCGGGCGGCGCACCGGCCACCCAGCTCAGGTCTTCGGCGCGCAGGCTGGGCGCCAGCAGCCAGGGGTGGTCGTGGCCCTGCACCACCCAGAGGGTGTTTTTCTCCACGTCTTTGCGCGCCACAAACCAGGGCTCGTGTTCGCTGCCGCCTTTTTGTGCGCCCTTGGCTTTGACGCCGCCAATGCCCAGCCCTTGGCGCTGCCCCAGCGTGTAAAAGCTCAGGCCCACATGCTGGCCAATGGTGCGGCCCGTTGGGTCTTTGATGGGGCCGGGCTCTTTGGCGATGTAGCGGTTCAAAAAGTCGCGAAACGGCCGCTCGCCAATAAAACAGATGCCGGTCGAATCTTTCTTCTTGGCATTGGGCAGGCCGATCTCGTCGGCGATGCGCCGCACCTCGCTCTTGTGCAGCTCGCCCACCGGGAACAGGGTCTTGGCCAGTTGCGCCTGGTTGAGGCGGTGCAAAAAGTAGCTTTGGTCTTT
>JBEIEH010000053.1:0-13470 GCA_040383055.1 Burkholderiaceae bacterium | reverse complement strand
GCCGGTGGATACAGTGGTCGCCTGTTCTTTCAGAGCCACCCACCATGCTGACCCCGACCAATACCTTCAAACAAGCCCTGCACGAGCGCCGCCCGCAAATTGGCCTGTGGATGGGCCTGGCCCACGCCAGCGCCGCCGAAATCTGCGCCCTGGCCGGTTTTGACTGGCTCGTCATCGACGGCGAACACGCCCCCAACGACCTGCGCAGCGTGCAAGAGCAGCTGCGCACACTCGCCGCCTACCCGCACAGCCACGCGGTGGCCCGCGTGCCGGTGGGCGACACCGCGCTCATCAAACAGTATCTGGACTTGGGCGCCCAAACCATTCTGGTGCCCATGGTGGACACCCCCGAGCAAGCCGCCCAGCTGGTGCAAGCCATGCACTACCCGCAGGCCGACGGCCAAGGCGGCGTGCGCGGCATGGCCGGCGCGCGCGCGTCGCGCTGGGGCCACTGCGCCGACTACGCCCAGCGCGCCAACGCCGAGGTGTGCCTGCTGGTGCAGGTGGAAACCGTCACCGCCCTGCAGCACCTGGACGCCATTGCTGCCACCCCGGGCGTGGACGGCGTGTTCATCGGCCCGGCCGATTTGTCCGCGTCCATGGGCCACATCGGCAACCCCGGCCACCCAGCGGTGCAAGCCGCCATTGAAGACGCCATCGCCCGCATCCTGCGCGCGGGCAAAGCGCCCGGCATTTTGACCACCGACGCGGCGCTGGTGCAGCGGTATTTGGCGCTGGGCGCGGTGTTTGTGGCGGTGGGGCTGGACACGGCGATCTTGGTGCGGGGAACGACTGAGCTGGTGGCGCGGTTCAAGGGTGCGGCGGGTGAGGGCGGGGGCAAGGCGGGTGGGTATTGAGGGGCGAAGCGTGGGCGGGTAATCCCCCGAAATTCGTCGGACTGACAAGTAAATTCAGGCGACAACGATCATTGCCGTTGTGTGTCTATTTGAGGCGGCAGGCGAAGCCTGCTGCGGCGTGTCCGCTCGATGAATGGGTTAGACCTCACGCCGCAATCTCTTTAAACGATTCTGTTTCCGGGCTAACCGCATCCTGTGGCGCCAGACAGTCCTTCAGAATTTCTGCCTTAATGCGCTCGGCTTCGCTGGATATGTTGTCTCCCTTCTCGTTCAACGTGAACGCGTACTGGTGTACTTGGGCCGAGCCGGGCAGCTTCTCTGGAAGGTGCGATACCGAAACGTTTGCATCTCTGACGTCAATCATGAACTTTCGCCCAGCAAATGCCGGTTCCGACATCAGGAACGTCTTAAGCGTCTCGTGCATCCACTGATCCGGCGGTAGAAGCACTCGACTGCTCTCGTAGCTTGGTCGTTCTGCCTCTCGTTGCTTTCTCGCAATAGCAACCTTCTGGCGCGTCTCGTCGATGTTCAGCGACGCCAGGAACTTCTCTAGCTCCTCAATTGAAGAGACAGCGGCCACCACGTTTTCACGGGTTGGTTCCGCTCGTCCATGTGCCGCTTGATTGCGAAGGCGCCGCGTGTTCTCAAGCCTGTCTCGAAGGCCGGAAGGCAGCTCAATGCCATTGACCTCAAGATATCGAGCCGAGACAGGGAGCGATGATAGGTATCGATCCCCCATTCCCACCTTTGCTCCAAACTGAAGAACCGTCTTCTCAAGGTATGCGATTGCTGAGAGGAGCGCACCTAGCGGGTGAACCTTCCCCAGCTTTTTGAGGTTCTCCAGCTCCGAGTCGTTTGATGGCTCTCGCATCTTGAGCGCGATGAGATCCTTCTCGTCCGCGAATTGAGCGAGAAGTTCGTCGAAGTCTTGGCTGTAGTGTTGTTTGACAACGGACCGGAAAAACTCGAGAGCAACATTCATGTAGAAGATTGCAGTCAGTTCGTTCGGGGAGCCAAATCGATGTTGGAGAGCGTTGCGTTCGTCAATAAGTAATTCCAACTTGTTCAAGAAAGGGACGGCGATCTTCTTTGTCGCGAGAAGCTCGATGCATCCATGTATGGTGATCGTTTCCTTTGGGTTCTTGTAAATCGACTCGCCGCTGTCAAGCACCATATCCTTGAGTAGCAGTTCGACAGAGTTGGAGAGGTGGAGGATTACCAACTTCCTGTCGAGTTCGCTCGTTCCATTGAAGTGGGTGATGGAATGCCCGAGAAGTTCCATCGAGCTTTGGAAGAGTGGAGATTCGATCGCCATCGCGTTCTTTCTATTTGACGTGCTCGGTGCGCAAGCCGTATCCCATGAGGTCTAACGTTTTAATTCACCGGCTGCCGAAGGTAGTCCGGTGGAATGAATGGTTAGAAGACATTCTTAGTTAGCCACTCTGCTCCCGAGATCAATTCCTCCACTTGATCCTTAGTAGGATCAACATCCTTTTTGTGCGAGCAAAGGTTGCGGAGGTCGGCTAGAAAACTGATTTTTCTCCAACTCGCCGTATCGGTCACAGAGGCAGCTTTGAGCGGATCGTTGAGATCGGCAATCGTAGGGTTTTTCTTGGCAATCTTGATTCCGTGCGAATCAGCCACTTTCTGCAGATGATCTTCAATAAGAACACCAACTAGTGCGCCTGCTGCTCTGGGACTCACTTTTAATAGTTGCCTAGCAACCGCTACTTCGTTGTCCTGCAGTTCTGCGTATAGCTCGCCCTCTATATTCGACAAGACCGAATCAATTCGCTCCTCAATTGCATTCAGGATTGTTAACTGATTGAGGAAGCATTGCAGTACCTGCTCACGCGTGTCGAAACCCTCGTATTGATACCCACCAGGCGCAACACCCTTCAGATAATCTTGAATGACATACGTGCCGTATCCAAGCGACTTCCTCTTCGGGTCTACTTCGTAGTAACCACGAAATTCAGCGTGTCGATCCGGAGCTAATGAAGCGGCGGCTTTTAACGCTTTTGTGTACCAGCGTTGGTAGTCGTAGTGGAATTGTTTATCTTCCTTCTTTTGGAAAGAGACAGCCAATTCAACGCCTTCCTTATAGAGGGCTGCTAGTTCTTTGTGGATTGCTTCGCGCTTCGTCATATTGTCTTCTAACTTGTGGTTTATCCGACCAAACACCGGATACCCACAACCGCAGTCGTTAAACAAAGTCGTCGTGTATCCGAGAAAAGCATTTGAAATCAGTGGGTTGGGCCATCATCTGGAGCCTGTGGGCACAGATAACAGACCTCAGAAACTCGACCGGTCACTGCCCACGTCAGCCTGCTTGATCAGAACTGAGCGCAGTGTAAGCCGATAGGCAACGACTTTGCCAGAAATGTCGGGGGGCGACTATGACTTGTTGCCGCCATCTGGCGGGTTTGCGCCGATGGCGCACAGGGCAAATATCACTGCCAGCCGGCCTTTACCTCAAAACACAGCCACCAACAGCGCAATCCCTCACCCTGCTAACGCCGGAAACAGCTTCACCAGCCCCGCCGCCATCACCTCCACCGACAGCGCGGCCAAGATCAGGCCCATCAGCCGGGTCATCACATTGATGCCGGTCTGGCCCAGCACCCGCGCAATCGGCTTGGCCAGGGCAAAACACACCAGCGTGGCCAGCGCAATCACCACGCCGTAGCCCACCAGCGCGGCGTGCTGAAAAAAGGTCTTGGCCTGGTCGGCGTAAATCACCACGGTCGACATGGTGGCCGGGCCGGTCAGCAGCGGAATGGTCAGCGGCACCACCGCGATGGACGTTTTGCTGTGCGCGTCGTCCACCTCGCTTTGGGTGGCCTTGGCTTCGGCGGGCTGGGCGTTGAGCATGGACAGCGCCGATGTCAGCAGCAGCATGCCGCCGCCCACCTGAAAGCTCGCCAGCGAGATGTTGAAAAAGTCCAGCACCTCCAGCCCGACGATGGCGCACACCGCGATCACCGCAAACACGCTGCAGCTGGCCACCAGAATGGTGCGTTTGCGCTGCGCCGAGCTGAAGCCCTGGGTGTAGTGGATGAAGAAGGGGACGATGGCGATCGGGTTGACCAGCGCCAGCAGGGTGATGAGCGGTTTGAAGTCCATGCCCGCTATTGTGCGGGCGCAGCGGGGGGCGATGGGGGCACATTCTTCAGCCTGAACATGCCATGCCCCTCCATGTGCAGCACCTTGTCGCCGCGCTGGTTGAACATTTCCCACACGGTGCGCACCAGGCCCACGTCGGGGCGTTTGCTCATGGGGCGTTTGTCGGTGATGGTGTGCTGCAGCCGCAGCACGTCGCCGGGGTACACCGGCTTGAGCCATTTCAGGCTTTCCAGCCCGGGCGACCCGAGGCTGGACGTTTGGTGCAAAAAGTTGGTCACCATCAGCCGCATGGCCATGCCGCAGGTGTGCCAGCCGCTGGCGCTTAAACCGCCGAACACCGAGGCCTTGCCGGCCTCGTCGTCCAGGTGAAAGGGCTGCGGGTCGAACTGGCTGGCAAAGGCGATGATCTCTTCGCGCGTGGGCGAGATGGTGCCCAGGTCGCGCACCTCGCCGACTTGCAGGTCTTCCCACCAGATCGAAATCGCTTGGCCTTGTGTTGGGGTCATGGGGTTTCCTTCAGCGTCCGCCTGAAACGTCCAGCAAAGCGCCGGTGGTGTAGCTCGCCGCGTCCGACAGCAGCCAGACGATGGCCTGGGCCACTTCGTCGGCGCTGCCGCCGCGCTGCATGGGCACGGTGGGCGCCAGGTCGCGCACCCGCTGTGGCAGCCCGCCGCTGGCGTGGATGGTGGTGTCGATCAGCCCGGGGCGTACCGCGTTCACGCGCACGCCTTCGGCCGCCACTTCGCGCGCCAGCCCGAGGGTGAAGGTGTCGATGGCGCCTTTGCTGGCGGCGTAGTCCACATACTGCCCGCCCGAGCCCAGGCGCGACGCAGCACTCGACAGGTTGACGATGCTGCCGCCCGCGCCGCCGTGGCGTGTGCTCATGCGCCGCACCGCTTCGCGCGCGCACAGCAGGCTGCCCAGCACATTGGTGTCAAACATGCGGCGCCAGCGCGCCCAGTCCATTTCGTCGAGCCGCGCGGTGGTGTCCACCACGCCGGCGTTGTTCACCAGCCCGGCAATAGGGCCGAACTTGGCGTCCACGGTGGCGAACATGCGCAGCACCTCGGCTTCGTTGGCCACGTCGGCGCGCACGCTGATGGCGCTGCCGCCCTCGGCGCGGATGGCGCGCACCACCGCGTCGGCGGCGAGCGAATCGCGCGCGTAGTTCACCGCCACGGCCCAGTCTTGTTGCGCCGCCAGCCGCGCGGTGGCGGCGCCAATGCCGCGCCCGCCGCCGGTGATCAGCAGGGCGCGCGGGGCTTGGGCTGGGCTGTGGCTTGTCATGGAAAACCTGGGCTGGGCAAGGGTCAGAAGGTTGACCCATGATACGCAGCGCACCCGGCCCAGACGTCGCCCAAACGACGCGCCGCCCCTTTCACATCAAGGAGACCCCATGACCACCGTGACACTCACCGCCGCCGACGGCCACAGCTGCCCCGCCTATGTGGCCCGACCCGCCGGCACGCCCAAGGGCGGGCTGGTGGTGCTGCAAGAGATTTTTGGCGTCAACAGCCACATCCGTTCGGTGGCCGATGGCTACGCCGCCGACGGGTATCTGGTGATTGCGCCGCACACCTTTCACCGGGTGCAGGCCGGGGTGGAGCTGGGCTACACCGAGGCCGACATGCAAACCGGCTTTGGCCTGAAAACGGCGGTGGAGGCGCTGCCCGCGCCCGGCGCCATGGCCGACATTCAGGCCGCCATCGATTGGGTGGCGCAGGCGGGCAAGGTGGGCATTCTGGGCTTTTGCTGGGGCGGTTTGCTCACCTGGCGCTCGGCCTGCCAGCTGCGTGGTTTGTCGGCGGCGGTGCCGTATTACGGCGGCGGCATGACGGTGGGCGCCGACGGCGCGGCGCAGGCCTTGGTGCCCACGCTGGCGCACTTCGCCACCGACGACAAGTGGATTCCGCTGGACACGGTGCACACCTTCACCAAGGCACACCCCGCGGTGCAGGTGCAGCTCTACGAAGGGCACCACGGCTTCAACTGCGACCAGCGCGCCTCGTGGAACGCGGCGGCTGCCCTGTTGGCGCGCGGGCGCACGCTGGAATTTTTGGCGACCCACCTGGCCTGAGCCAGTGCCGCCTCAGCGCCCCGAGCGGGCGATGTAGCGTTTGCGCCAGAACAGCAGGCCCAGCGCCACCGAGATAAAGACCATGGCCGCGATGGCCCACCAAAAGCCTTCTTTCTGGTGCAGCAGTGGGATGAACTCGAAGTTCATGCCAAAGATGCCGGCGATCAGGTTCAGCGGCAAAAAAATGGCGGTCAGCGCTGTGAGCGTGCGCATGGTGTCGTTGGTGCGGTTGCTTTGCGCCGAAAAGTGCATTTGCACCGCGGTCTCGGCGTTTTGCTCCAGCCGGCGCACATGGTGCACCACCCGCTCAATGTGTTCGAGCACGTCGCGGCTGCGCACCTTGAGCAGCTCCAGCCCGCGCAGGCCGCCCACGCTGGACAGGTCGTCGCCGCTGGCTTCCCAGGCGTTGAGGTTTTCAATCCAGTCCTGAATCGCCACCCGCTGGTCTTCGCAAATGTCGTCGAGCTGGTGCAGCGCCATGCGCGCGTCCAGCAGCGATCCCCAGTTGTTGAAGCGGGTGCCCGGGCTCAGCAGCTCGGCCTGCCAGTGGTCGAGCTGGCGGGTGAGTTCGCGCCGCAGGTCCAGGTAGCCGTCGACCATTTGGTTGACGATGCGCAGCGCCCAGTCGGCCGGGTGGGCGGGCAGGGCAGCGCCCGGCATGCGGCCCGCGCCGCTGTGGGCCAGCAGGCGGGTCACCGCTTGCTCCAGCACGCCGCAGCCGGCCGGGTGCACGGTGATCAGCACCCGGTCCAACACCGCAAAGCCCACCGGGCTGGTGTCGATGCGGCGCAGCACCGGTGGCCCGCTGCGCTTGACCGGCTGGGTCAGCACCGCGCCGGGTTGGCTCACGTCGCGTTCGCTTTGGCCCTGCGCCAGGCGGCGAAACACCAGCACGTCGTATTGCGAGGTGTAGTCGTAGTGCGAGGGCAGCTGGTTGTTGAGCAGGTCCGACACATGCAGGTCCACCAGCTGCACGCCACACAGGCGCTGCAGCTGGGTTTGCAGCTCGGCGTGGCCCAGCTCAAATTCGCGCCGGGTGTAGGCCAGCCACACAAACCCGCCGCCGGGCAGTGTCTCGGGCACGGCGCCGATCTCGCGCGCGTCCTGGGCGCTGACCACAAACGCGCGCATGCGGCGTCAGCCCTTGAGCAGCCGCGCCGCGTCGCGCGCGAAATAGGTCAGCACACCATCCGCCCCGGCGCGCTTGAAGGCCAGCAGGCTTTCCATCATCACCGCGTCGTGCGCCAGCCAGCCGTTCTGGGCGGCGGCTTTGAGCATGGCGTATTCGCCGCTCACTTGGTAGGCGAAGGTCGGCACCGCAAATTCGTCTTTCACCCGGCGCACGATGTCCAGGTACGGCATGCCGGGTTTGACCATCACCATGTCGGCGCCTTCGGCCAGGTCCAGCGCCACTTCGCGCAGCGCTTCGTTGCTGTTGCCGGGGTCCATTTGGTAGACCTTTTTGTCGGCCTTGCCCAGGTTGGCGGCCGAGCCCACGGCGTCGCGGAAGGGGCCGTAAAAGGCGCTGGCGTATTTGGCGCTGTAGGCCATGATGCGGGTGTGCACAAAGCCGGCGGCTTCGAGCGCCTGGCGGATGGCGCCGATGCGGCCGTCCATCATGTCGCTGGGCGCCACCACGTCCACCCCGGCGGCGGCCTGGGTCAGGGCTTGCTGCACCAGCAGTTCGACCGTGGGGTCGTTGAGGATGTAGTTGTGCTCGTCGAGCACGCCGTCTTGTCCGTGGCTGGTGTAGGGGTCGAGCGCCACGTCGGTCATGATGCCCAGCCCCTGGCAGGCGGCTTTGAGTGCACGCACCACCCGTGGCACCAGGCCGTCGGGGTTGGTGGCTTCGCGGCCGTCGGGCGTTTTGAGCGACTGGTCGATCACCGGGAACAGCGCCATGTACGGAATGCCGAGGTCCACACACTCTTGCGCCACCGGCAGCAGCAGGTCAAGCGACAGACGCTCCACCCCGGGCATGGAGGCCACGGCTTCGCGCCGGTTCTGGCCGTCGAGCACAAACACGGGGTAAATCAGGTCGGCCGCGCTCAGGTTGTGCTCGCGCACCAGATCGCGGGTGAAGGCGTCGCGGCGCAGGCGACGGGGGCGGCTGTGGGGGTAGGGGGCTGGGGTGTGCATGACGCCATTGTGGCAAAGACGGCGCAGCGGGGTCTCAGAACCCGTCGCCTGGGCGCTGGCGTTTGCGTAGGTACGCCAATGTCTCATTTTGGTAACAGTTTCAGCGGTTTGATTTATCAGTTACGCGGTCTGAGCGCCATCTTTCGCTAGGTGTGGGTAATATTCACACCGAGCCGAAGCGCAAGTGGACGCTCCCCGCTTTTCCTCCCTGAGCGGGTGCCTTAGTGTGTGACAGCAAAAAGGCTTCAAACCCGGCTCGTGTGAGTCGGGTTTTTTTTTTTGCTGCCGCCGCTCGTCGCGCCTAGCCGCCCCACGACAATCCCCCCATGGACATGATGTGGGTGACGCTGGCCTCGGGGCTGGCTGGCTTTATCGATTCGATTGTGGGTGGTGGCGGATTGATTCTGTTGCCGGCCCTGTTTGCGGTGTACCCCGGTGCGCACCCCGCCACTTTGTTTGGGGTGAACAAAAGCGCGTCTATCTGGGGCACGGCGGCGGCCACGGTGCAGTACGCCCGCCGTGTGGACATGCCTTGGCGCTCGCTGTTGCCAGCGGCGGCGGTGTGTTTTGCGGGTTCCATGAGCGGTGCGTGGGCGGTGACGGTGATCTCGCCCGAGTTTTTGCGCAAGGCGCTGCCGCTGATTTTGCTGGCGGTGTTTTTCTACACCCTGGCCAAAAAAGAACTGGGACGTGAGCACCGCCCGCGTTTTGTGGGGGCGCGCCAGACCTTGGCCGCCGCCTCCTTGGGTTTGGTGATCGGTTTTTACGATGGGTTTTTTGGCCCGGGCACCGGCAGTTTTTTTGTGTTTTTGTTTGTGCGTTGGCTGGGATTTGATTTCTTGCACGCCAGCGCCAGCGCCAAACTGCTCAACACCACGTCCAACTTGGCGGCTTTGCTGCTGTTCACCTGGAAAGGCCATGTGTGGTGGCACCTGGCCTTGCCGATGGCACTGGCCAATGTGCTGGGCAGCTTGCTGGGCACCCGCCTGGCGCTCAAACACGGCAGCGGCTTTGTGCGGGTGGTGTTTTTGATGGTCGTCAGCGCCCTGATCCTGAAAACCGGGCACGACGCTTGGTGGCCGCGCTGAGCCCGATGCGCGTCAATTGGCCGGTGCCGTCTCCAGCGGTGCCAGCAGCTGTTCACCTGCAGACGGCACCAAAGGCAGTTCGCTGGCCTTGAGCGGCTGGCCAATCGGCGCGCCCGCTTGCCCTTTGCGCACCGCCGCCAGGTCTTGGGGGTTGGGGTACTGGTCCAGCAGCAGGTAATCGAACACCCGGCGCGCAATGGGGGCTGCGTGTGCCGCACCAAAACCGGCGTTCTCCACAATCACCGCCAGCGCGACCCGAGGCGCGTCTGACGGCGCAAACGCCACATAGAGCGAGTGGTCGCGTTGGTGTTCTTCAAGCTTGCGGGCGTCGTAACGCTCTTTCTGCCCAATCGTCACCGCTTGTGCGGTGCCGGTCTTGCCGCCGCTGCGGTAGTCGGCGCCGGCAAACACGCCCGCCGATGTCCCGCTGATGGTCACACCTTCCATGGCTTTGAGAATCAGGGCCACGTTGTCGGCCTGGTATCCCATGGGCACAGGCGGTTCGGCTTGGGCCAGGCTGCGTTGTCGGCTGAGCACGTCCTCAATCGCCAACGCCACATGGGGTTTGTGTTTCACGCCACCAGCGGCCAAGATGGACATGGCGTGGGCCAGCTGCAGCATGGTGAAGTTGTTGTAGCCTTGGCCAATGCCCAGCGACACGGTCTCGCCGGCGTACCAGCGCTGCTGCTCGGCGCGTTTGTAGGTGCGGCGTTTCCAGTCTTGGCTGGGCAGCACCCCCCGGGTTTCACCCCGGATGTCGATGCCCGTGATTTGGCCAAAGCCCAGCGGCTTCATGAAGTCGTGGATCGCGTCCACGCCCATTTCGTTGGCCAGCGAGTAGTAATAAGCGTTGCTGGACTTGACGATGCTCCAGTGCAGGTCGGTCGGCCCGGTGGCGTGGCCGCGGAACTGGTGGTTGCCGAACATCCAGTAACCCGGGTCGTTGACGATGGTGCGCGGCGTGCGGGTGCCGGTTTCCAGTGCGGCCAAGCCCATGAAGGGTTTGTAGGTGGAGCCCGGCGGGTAGGTGCCACGCAGCGCCCGGTTCAGCAGCGGCTTATCGACCGACTCGTTGAGCGCTTTCCAGTTGTCGACGTCGATGCCTTCGACAAACAGGTTTGGGTCGAAGGTGGGCTTGGACACAAAGGCCAGCACCTCACCGTTGCGTGGGTCGATGGCCACCAGCGCGCCACGCCGTTCGCCAAACATGTCTTCCACCAGCTTTTGCAGCCGAATGTCGATGGTCAGCACCACGTTGTTGCCTGGCGTGGCGGGTGTGCTGGCCAGCGAGCGCACCGCGCGCCCACCGGCAGACGTTTCCACCCGCTCAAAGCCGGTGATGCCATGCAGCTCGTATTCGTAGCTTTGCTCCACACCGAGCTTGCCGATGTATTCGGTGCCCCGGTAGTTGGCTTGGTCTTCCTCTGGCCAGTCGAGCATGGCCTCTTTTTCGCGGGCGTTGATGCGCCCGATGTAGCCAATGATGTGACTCGCGGTCTCGCCAAATGGGTACTGGCGAAACAGCCGCGCGCGGATATCGACCCCGGGAAAGCGGTAGCGCTGGGCGGTGAAACGCGCCACCTCGTCGTCGCTCAGGCGGGTGCGGATGGGCAGCGAGTCGAAGCGCCTCGACTCTTCGAGCAACTTGCGAAACCGGCGTTTGTCGCGCGGTTGGATTTCCACCAACTCCGACAGCGCCTCAATGGTGCTGTCCAGATCACTCACTTGTGATGGTGTGATTTCAAGCGTGTAGGCCGAGTAGTTGCTGGCCAGCACCCGGCCGTGTCGGTCGAGGATTTGGCCTCGGTTGGGCACCACTGGCAGCACGGCGGTGCGGTTGCTTTCGGCCTGAGCGTCCAGATCTTCGTGGCGCAGCACCTGCAGGTAGACCATGCGAGCGGCCACCAGTCCAAAGGCGAGCACCACCGCCAGGCTCGCCACAAACACCCGGCTGCGAAAGCGGGCCAGGTCGACTTCAACGTTGCGCAGCTCGGTCATGGCACGGCGCGGTACGTGTTCACAACGGACGGTCTTCGTCGGGGTCGGGCGCTCTGCGCTGTGGCGCCAGCAGCACGCCGCTGATCACCGGCCAGAGCAGGGCTTCTATGGCCGGCGACAGCCACACCAGCCAACCCGCAAAACCACTGCCCTCGATCAGCCGCACCAGCACTTGCACCACGGTGCTGGCCAACAGCAGCGGAAACACTTGTACCGCTTGTGTGCCCAACGGAAACCACAACAAGCGCCGGTGCATCGCAATGGCAAAGTACGCCAGCAGGGAGTACGCCAACGCGTGTTGGCCCAGCAAAGCGGCTTGGTGCACGTCCATGGCCAAGCCAAAGAAAAACGCGATGCCCACGCCCACCCGCAGGGGCTGGTGCACACACCAGAACAACAAGACCAGCGCCAACACATCGGGTGTCCAGGCCGCACGGCCCCACAGGCCCATGTTGATGACCATGTTGACCACCAGCGCGCCGATCAGGCTGCCCCAGATGAACGCTGGGTTGGCGGGCAGCAGCAGCTGTTGCCCCGGACGCATGATCATGGCGCGCTCCTCTGGACGGCGGGCTCTGTGGCGGCAGGCTCCGAGGATGGGCGTGGTTCCATCTTCACCGGGTCGAGCACCAGCACGTGCAGGGCCCCACCCATGCGCGCCAGTGGCTGGCACAGAATGCGGGTGAAGGTGCTTTCCGCGCGGCGCTCAACTTGGCTGATGCGCGCCACCGCCAGCCCCGGGGGATACACGCCGTCCACGCCGCTGGTGGCCAGCAGATCGCCTTCGTTGATGTCGGCGTTGGACAAGGTGTAACGCAATTCCAAACCTTCACCCGTGGGCGTGCTTTGCCCGTACGCGACGCCCCGCACACCGGTGCGAGCGTTGAGCACCGGGATGGCCTGGTTGCGGTCGATCAACAAGGTCACTTCGGAGAGCACGGGATGCACTTGTGTCACCTGACCCAGCACGCCACTGTCGTCAATCACGGGTGAGCCGGGCTGAATGCCGTGCTGGAAGCCTTTGTCGATCACCACCCGCCGCGTGTAGGGGTCGGCGGTGTCGTAGAGCACCTGGGCCGCCACCGAGCGGGTGCTGACGCGATCGCGCATACCCAACAGGCTGCGCAATTGTTGGTTTTCCAGGGCAAGCTGTTCCACTTGCATGCTGCGTTGTGCTTGTGCCGCCAAGGTCTTCTGGGCATCGGCTTCTTGGCGCAGGGCTTGGTCCAGCGTCACGGCATGCCGTTTGAGTTCACCCAGCAACGCAATGGGCTGCATCACCAGCCATTGCAGTGGCACCAGGGCGGTGGCCAAGCCAGTGCGCAGCGGTTGAGACACCTGAAAGCGCCCATCGGTCACCATCAGAAAGACCGACAACGCGCTGAACACCATGAGTTTGGACAGCGCCGATGCGCCCTGCTTGAAGAAGGGCGGTGGGGTGCGGTCCAGGGTGCCCAGTGGCATGGTGAAAACAGGCGCGGTGTGTGGTGGCGGACCCAGAGGCCCCTGGCGAGGAACTTATTCGCTGGTGAAGATGGTGCCCAGGCGTTCCATGCTTTCCAGCGCCATGCCACAGCCACGCACCACACAGGTCAGCGGCTCTTCGGCCACCAGCACGGGCAGACCGGTTTCTTCCGCCAGCAGGCGATCCAGATCGCGCAGCAGGGCGCCGCCGCCGGTCAGCATCATGCCGCGCTCGGCGATGTCGGCGCCGAGTTCGGGCGGCGTTTGTTCCAGCGCGCTCTTGACGGCCGACACAATTTGGTTGAGCGGCTCGGTCAGGGCTTCCAGAATTTCGTTGGAGCTGATGGTGAAGCTGCGCGGCACACCTTCGGACAGGTTGCGGCCCTTGACTTCCATTTCGCGCACTTCAGAGCCGGGAAAGGCCGAACCGATGTTTTTCTTGATGGCTTCGGCGGTGGGTTCGCCAATCAGCATGCCGTAGTTGCGGCGGATGTAGGCGATGATGGCGTCGTCAAAACGGTCGCCACCGACGCGCACGCTGCCTTTGTAGACCATGCCGCCCAGAGAAATCACACCGACCTCGGTGGTGCCGCCACCGATGTCCACCACCATCGAGCCCGAGGCGTCGGACACCGGCAGGCCAGCGCCAATGGCTGCGGCCATGGGTTCTTCGATCAGGTAGACCTCAGAGGCGCCAGCGCCCAAGGCGGATTCACGGATG
>JBEIEH010000052.1:0-13506 GCA_040383055.1 Burkholderiaceae bacterium | reverse complement strand
GTGAGCCGCTGCACCCCTTTCCGGCATTCACCGCCAGCGTGTGCAACCTCAACCCGACCAGCCGTGGCCATGTGCGCATCAAAACCCCGCGAGCCGAAGACGCGCCCGCGATTGCGCCGTGTTACTTGAGCACGCCCGAAGACCGTCAGGTGGCCGCCGACAGCCTGCGCGTGACCCGGCGCATCGTGGCGCAACCGGCGCTCGCGCCTTACCAGCCGGTGGAGTTCAAACCCGGTGTGCAGTACCAAAGCGACGAAGAGTTGGCGCGTTTGGCCGGCGACATCGCCAGCACCATCTTTCACCCCGTGGGCACCACCAAAATGGGGCGCGACGGCGACCCGATGGCGGTGCTCGACAGCCATTGCCGCGTGCGCGGTGTGACCGGTCTGCGGGTGGTGGACGCCGGCGCCATGCCCACCATCACCAGCGGCAACACCAACAGCCCCACCTTGATGATGGCCGAGAAGGTCGCGCGCTGGGTTTTGGATGGCCAGTAAACACTGGGGTTTGCCCTAGGCAAAGGTTTGCGCTGAGCCGCCTTTTATCCGACAAGGGTAATCCCTTGGGGTTCAGAGGTCTCTTTGGTATTACAGTGCGAGCACTCGTTGGACGCCGCTTCTGCGGCCGACAACGCGGGGACCGAGGAGACAACCCAGTCCTAGACAAAAATGATGCTGCACACTGGACACACACCGATGACCGGGTGCAAGCAAGCTCACTCAACCGACCCCCTAGGGTCGGTTTTTTTTTGCTCTGTCGGGCTCTGGTCCAGCGGGCGGTCCAACACACACCGCCACTTGGCTTCACTGGTGGTCACTTCGTAAGTGAAAGCCACATCGTCTGCACGCCTTTGCTCACACAGAATCGGTGTTGGTTTTCACTGAGGAGACACGCTGTGTTCATGAAAAGTCAAAAAGACTTCTTTTCGGGGCTGATGTTTGTGGCGGTGGGCTCGGCCTTTGCGGTCGGCGCACAAAACTACGAAGTCGGCGAGGCCGCCCGCATGGGCCCCGGCTATTTCCCCACCATGCTGGGTGTCTTGCTGGCCTTGTTGGGGCTGGGCATCTTGGTGCGCTCGCTGCGCCACGGGGGGCCAGACGGCGACCCCATTGGCGCTTTTGCTTGGCGCCCACTGTGCTACATCATCGGCGCCAACTTGGCTTTTGGCGCCTTGCTCGTTGGCGTGCCGGCGCTGGGCATTCCGGCCTTTGGCTTGATCGTGTCGATCTATGTGCTGGTCTTCATCGCCAGCATGGCGCGACCCCACTCCAGTCCGGTCGAGTCCTTGGTGCTGGCCACCTTGTTGGCTCTCTTGTCTTACGGCGCCTTTGTGAAGCTGCTCAACCTGCAGTTTCCGGTGTGGCCCCAGTTCCTGACCCAATAAAGCGAGCCCATCATGGAAATGATCGACAACCTGAGTCTGGGCTTCTCGGTAGCCTTCACCTTTCAAAACCTGCTGTACGCCTTTGTCGGCTGTTTGCTCGGTACGCTGATCGGCGTGTTGCCTGGCATCGGCCCGCTGGCCACCATCGCCATGCTGCTGCCGGCCACCTATGGCCTGGAGCCGGTGGCCGCGCTCATCATGCTGGCGGGTATTTATTACGGCGCGCAGTACGGCGGATCGACCACCGCGATTTTGGTCAACTTGCCGGGCGAATCGTCGTCGGTGGTGACGGTGATCGACGGTTACCAAATGGCCCGCAAAGGCCGCGCCGGCCAGGCCTTGGCCGCTGCGGGTCTGGGCTCTTTCTTCGCCGGTTGTGTGGGCACGCTGATTCTGGCGGCCTTTGCGCCGGCGCTGACCGAAGTGGCCTTGCAGTTTGGTGCGGCCGAATACTTCGCGCTGATGGTGCTGGGCCTGATTGGCGCGGTGGTGCTGGCGTCTGGCTCGCTGCTCAAGGCGCTGGCCATGATCATCATGGGCCTGCTGCTGGGCCTGGTGGGCACCGACGTGAACTCAGGCGTGGCGCGCTACACCTTTGACATCCCCAACCTGATGGACGGCATGAGCTTTGTCGCGGTGGCCATGGGCATTTTTGGCTACGGTGAAATCATCAGCAACCTGGCCAAATCGGACGATCAGCGCGAGGTGTTCACCAAGAGCGTCAACGGCATCATGCCGTCGCTCAACGACATCAAGCTCATGACGCCCGCTGTGCTGCGCGGCACCGCGCTGGGTTCGGTGCTCGGCATCCTGCCCGGCGGTGGTGCGGTGCTGTCGGCCTTTGCAGCCTACACCATCGAGAAAAAGACCAAGCTGAAACCGGGCGAAGTGCCGTTTGGTCAAGGCAATATCCGCGGTGTGGCGGCGCCCGAGTCGGCCAACAACGCCGGCTCGCAAACCTCCTTCATTCCGCTGCTCACGCTGGGCATTCCGCCCAACGCGGTGATGGCGCTGATGGTGGGCGCCATGACCATCCACAACATCCAGCCGGGCCCGCAGGTCATGACCAGCAACCCCGATCTGTTCTGGGGCCTGATCGCCTCGATGTGGATCGGCAACCTGATGCTGGTGATCCTGAACCTGCCGCTCATTGGCATCTGGATCAAGCTGCTGACCGTGCCCTACCGCTGGCTGTTCCCGGCCATTGTGTTGTTCTGTGCGATTGGTGTGTTCTCGACCAACAACAACAACTTCGACATCTGGATGGTGGCCGGTTTTGGTGTGCTGGGCTACCTGCTCATCAAGCTCGGTTGCGAGCCCGCGCCGTTGATGCTGGGCTTCATCCTCGGCCCCATGATGGAAGAGAACCTGCGCCGCGCCATGCTGTTGTCGCGCGGCGACTGGTCGACCTTTGTGACACGTCCCATCTCGGCCGTGCTGCTGGCCTTGGCGGTGCTGCTCTTGGTGATCGTGCTCTCGCCGTCGATCAGCAAGAAACGCGAAGAGGCCTTCGTCGAGGACTGATACTCGACGGATGCACGAAAAAAAAGGGTTGCCTCGGCAACCCTTTTTTGTGCCCATTCGCAGGCGTGTCAGTGGCCGTGCGCCACCTGTTCACCGGCCTTCAGCCGGTACACCGTGCCGCAATACGGGCACTTGGCCTCGCCTGTGCGCGCCACGTCCAGCGACACACGCGGGTGGCTGTTCCACACCTTCATGTCGGCCAAGGGGCTCGGGCACACGATGCCACCATGGCTGTTGAGATCGGCGGCGCGCAGTTCGATGGTAGAGGGCGTTGTCATAGAAAAACCTGAGAGAAACGAAGAGAAGTCCAGCGCCAGGGCGCCGCGGGGGCTTACACCGGGGTGAGCCAATGCGCGTACTTCGGGTTGCGTCCGTTGACGATGTCAAAAAACGCGGTCTGCACTTTTTCGGTGATCGGGCCACGGCTGCCGGCGCCGATCTCGATGCGATCGAGCTCGCGGATCGGGGTGACCTCGGCGGCCGTGCCGGTGAAGAAGGCCTCGTCGCAGATATAGACCTCGTCGCGGGTGATGCGCTTTTGCACCACTTCCAGCCCCAGGTCCTTGGCGATGTGGAACACTGTGTTGCGGGTGATGCCGTTCAAAGCGCCGGCCGAGAGGTCGGGCGTGTAGATCACACCGTTCTTGATCACAAACAGGTTCTCGCCCGCGCCTTCGCTCACAAAGCCGGCCGAGTCGAGCAGCAGCGCTTCGTCGTAGCCCTCGTCGGTGGCTTCCATGTTCGCCAGGATCGAGTTGGTGTAGTTGCTCACCGCCTTGGCCTGCGTCATGGTGATGTTGACGTGGTGGCGGGTGTAGCTGCTGGTCTTGACGCGGATGCCGCGCTTCATGCCTTCTTCGCCAAGGTAAGCGCCCCAGGCCCAGGCCGCGACCATCAGGTGGATGGTGTTGCCTTTGGGTGAGACGCCCAGCTTCTTGTCGCCGATCCAGGTCAGCGGGCGCAGGTAGCCGCTCTCCAGCTTGTTCTCACGCACCACGGCGCGCTGGGCGTCGTTGACCTGCTCTTGGGTGAAGGGGATTTTCATGCGCAGGATCTTGGCGCTGTTGAACAGGCGCTCGGTGTGCTCCTGCAGGCGGAAGATGGCGGTGCCTTGTTCGGTTTTGTAGGCGCGCACGCCTTCAAAGGCGCCGCAGCCGTAGTGCAGGGTGTGGCTCAGCACATGGATCTTGGCGTCGCGCCAGTCGACCATCTGGCCGTCCATCCAGATCTTGCCGTCACGGTCTGACATCGAGGGAATCACGGGGCTCATGGCTTGTCCTTTGGCTTCGGTTTCAGCCGGCCCAATCGGCGCGGCAAACCGCCATTTTAAGAGCCCGGTGCCGCGCCTTGGCGGCTGGCAAGCCGTCTCAGGCCTCGGTCGTGTCGGTCTCGGGCCGGTGCAGCGTCCAGCTGCGCAGGCGCCCATCGGCAAACACCGCGTCCACCCGCGACCCGCCGTTGTCGCTCCAGCGGTAGTGCTCGGGCTGCACGCCCTCGGCGCTGGTGCGCTCGCCCAGCGCGCGGGTCAGCGCCACCACATGGAACAGCGTCACCCCCGATTTGAGTTTGGCGTTGAGCATGACAGCGCTGTCCACATAACCCAGCGGGCGGCGGGCGGCGCGTTGCATCACGGTCAGCAGCCGCGTGATGTGCATGAGCAGCCACATCACCAAGCCACCTGAGACCGCCGCCACCCCCAGCCAGCCGTATTGGCGGTGCGCCAGCACCAACAGGCCAGCGGCGAACACGGGAATCCAGAGGCGTTGCAGGTTCATGGCGCCACATTGTGCGCGAGGCCATGCCCGACGCAGATGGTGGAATGTGCGTATGCGCGCGCTCAAGGGGCATCGGGCAGCGCCCACACCCGGTCGCCACCCACCAGGTACAGCCTCTGCCCGGCCTGCGTTCTTACCTGGTGCCCGCCGGTGAAGGCGCCAAAGGCGGGCAGCACGGCGCCGGCGGCGTCCGCCACAAAACAGGGCAAGCGCAGCCGGTCGCGGCCCGGGCCGCTCAGTGTGTGCACCGGGTGCAGATGCCCGGCCAGCACAAAAGCGCCAGCCTGGGCTTGCAGGTGGTGGCAGCAGGTGAACGGCCCGAGTGGCCAAGGTTCGTCCACCACCGCCATGCGGGCTTCGGGCGGTGGATCGCCAGCGTGGTCGTCGTGGTTGCCACGCACCAGGGTGATGCGCAGGCTGGGGTGGCGCGCGCGCCACTCGGCCAGCGCTTGCAGCACAGCCGGCGTGCGGGCGCTGGCCGCATGCAAAAAATCGCCCAGGCACACCAGGTGGCGAGCACCGGTGGTGGCGATCAGCGCGTCGAGCCGCTGCAGGTTGTCGCGCGTGGTGCCACCGGGCACCGGCTGGCCCAGCGCGCGAAAGCTCGCCGCCTTGCCCAGGTGCAAATCGGCGATGAACACGGTGGCCTCGGCGGGCCACCACAGCGCCGGGTCTGGCAACAGCCGCAGTTCAACGCCTGCCCAGTGCACGGTGGTGTGGGGTGTGCTCATGCGCTCAGCTCCGGCGGCGGCTGCGCTGCCGCTTTGGGTTGGCCGCTGCGCTCTGGTCTTGGCCAAACGCCAGGGTCTGGCGCACGGCGCTGCCCACGCTGCCGGTGGCGGACGGTTCGCCGCTGTCGCCAGCGGCCTTTTCCAGCGGCGCCAACATGCGCGCGATGCGGTCTGCCACACTTTCGGTGCTGAGCTTTTCGCGCAGCCGCTCCACCAGCAAGGGGAACGCCAAGGGCGTGGCGCGCGCCAAGGGCTGGGGCACCAGGGTCTGCGTCGCCATGCGCTGCAGCGTCTGGCGCAGGCGGGCGATGTCCAGCTCTTGCGCCAACAGCTCGGCTTCGGCCTGTTGCAGCAGGCGGTTGCTCGGGTCGTACTGTTTGAACACTTCCCAAAACAAACGGGACGAGGCCTGCAGCTGCCGGCTGCTGCGCCGCTCGCCCGGGTGGCTTTGAAAAATCAGCCCCGCCACGCGGGCGATTTCCCGAAAACGCCGCTGCGCCAATTCGCTGGCGTTCAGGCTGTGCAGCACTTCTTGCAACAAAGCGCTGTCGCCGGCCGGCTCGGCCAGCAGCTGGGGCAGCAGCGCAGCCCAGTCGATCTGGCTGGCGCTCAGCAGTTCCAGTCCGTAGTCGTTCACCGCCATCGAGAACGTGGCTGGTGTGCGCTGCGCCACGCGCCACGCGATCAGGTTGGCCAAGCCCAGGTGCACATGGCGGCCGGCAAAGGGGTAGAGAAACAGGTGGTGGCCCTCGCGCGAGCGCAGCGTCTCGGCCAGCAAGGTGTCGGGCGTGGGCAGGGCCGACCAACGGGCTTGCAGCGCCAGCATGGGGCGCGCGGCCTGCAGCTCGGGTGAGCCCCAGTCGCCGGCCTGAGCGCGGGCCAGTTGGGCCACCATGGCGTCGGCGAGCGTGGTCGACAGCGGCATCTTGCCCCCGCTCCAGCGCGGTACGGCGGGCTTGCTGCCGCTGGCGCGCCGCACCCAGGCCGTCATCTCGTGAATGCGCACGAGTTCGAGCAGGCGCCCGCCGAACAGGAAACAGTCGCCGGGCTTGAGCCGCGCCACAAAACTCTCTTCCACATGGCCGATCTTGCCGCCGCCCAGGTACTGCACCACCATGCTCGCGTCGCTCACGATGGTGCCAATGTTGGCGCGGTGGCGCCGCGCCAGCCGCGCGTCGGGCACGCGCCACACGCCGTCTTCGTCGGCCACCACGCGGCGGTAGTCGGGGTAAGCGGCGAGCGAGGCGCCGCCCTGACTCACAAAGTCCAGACACCAGTGCCAGGCCTCGTCGCTGAGCGCGGCATAAGCGGCGGTGCTGCGGATTTCGGCCAGCAATGTGTCGGGCACAAAGCCGCCGCCCAAGGCCACGGTCACCAGGTGCTGCACGAACACATCCAGCGGCTGTTGTGGCGTGTCGCGCGCTTCGATGTGGCCCGCCTGCACCGCCGCGCGCGCCGCCACGCCTTCGACGATTTCCAGGCTTTGCGTCGGCACGATGCTCACCCGCGACGGCCGGCCCGGGCTGTGGCCCGAGCGGCCGGCGCGCTGCAGCAGCCGCGCCACGCCCTTGGGCGATCCGATTTGCAGCACCCGTTCCACCGGCGCAAAGTCCACGCCCAGGTCCAGGCTGCTGGTGCACACCACCGCGCGCAAGCTGCCGTCTTGCAGGCCGGCTTCTACCCACTCGCGCACCGCGCGGTCGAGCGAGCCGTGGTGCAGTGCGATCTGCCCGGCCCAGTCGGGCCGCGCGTCCAGCAGCGCCTGGTACCACAGCTCGGCCTGCGCGCGGGTGTTGGTGAACACCAGGGTGCTGCCACTGGCGTCGATCTCAGCCACCACCGTGGGCAGCATGGCCAGGCCTAAATGGCCGGCCCAGGGGAAACGCTCCACCTTGGGCGGCAACAGCGTGTCGACCGTGAGTGTTTTGGGCGTGGCGCCGCGCACCAGGCGGCCCTGCGGCGCGGCGGCGGGGCCGAGCAGGGTGTGCATCGCTTCGTCCAGATTGCCCAGTGTGGCCGACATGCCCCAGACCTGCAGGTCCGGGTTCCAGCGCCGCAGCCGCGCGATGGCCAGCTGCGCCTGCACACCGCGCTTGTTGCCCATCAGCTCGTGCCATTCGTCCACCACCACCAGCGCGGTGCGGCCCAGCTGCTCTTGCGCGTCGGCGCGGGCGATCAGCAGGCTCAGGCTCTCCGGCGTGGTCACCAGCGCCGTGGGCAGGCGCTTGGCCTGTTGCGTGCGTTCGCTGCTGCCGGTGTCGCCGCTGCGCGCGCCGGCCGTCCACGCCGGCGCCAGCTCGGACAGCGGCGCCTGCAGCGCGCGCAGCGTGTCGGCCGCCAGCGCCCGCATGGGCGTGAGCCAGATCACCGTGAGTGGCGGCGTGCGTTTGGCGTCCGCATCGGCCAGCGCTTGCAGCGCGCCGAGCCACACCGCGTAGGTCTTGCCCGCGCCGGTGGTGGCGTGCAACAGGCCGCTCTCGCTGCGCGCCATCGCGTCCCACACCTCGCGCTGAAAGGGGAAAGGCGCCCAGCCGCGCGCGGCCAGCCACGCGGTGGCGTCGGGCTTTGCGGGGCGTGTGGACGACGTTGGCGCAGCGGGTGTGGTCAAGCGGGAAGGCCTTCAAGTTGGCGCCGTTCGGTGATCCACTGCGGGTCGAAGCTGACCTTGCGCATCAAGGGCGAATTGGGTTCGATCGCGCGCCAGACCGGCGCCACACTGCCGATGTCGTCGCCGGCCTGAACACGCTCAAACGCGTGCTCGGCCACGATGCGCAAAAACAGCGAGGTCGACACCGGGCAAGCCGCGTCGGCGCCGTGGTGTGCCGCCAGTTCGCGGCGCAACTGCTGAATCGGCAGGCTGCGCCCGGGCGGCAGCGTGCGCAGGAAGGCGTCGATCTCTTGCGGGCTGGAAATAAGCAGGCGGGCGCCCTGCGGCACGCCGGCAAAGGCTTTGTCCAACACCACAGTGTGGGGCGGTTTGGCGCACATCTTTTGTGCCCAGGTTTTGGCTTGTCGGGGCATGGTGGTCTCCTGAAGTGGGGGTGTCAGCAGCTTCGCACGCTGGCGTGCCAGGGCCAATAATCCCCGGGCAAACCCTGATCATTGGCCATCGCGAAGACCCCCGGGCAGCAGCGCCGCCAGCGTCTGCAGTGTGTCCGCCTCGTCCACGGGCTTGTCCTCGCGCCAGCGCAGCATGCGCGGAAAGCGCACCGCGATGCCGCTTTTGTGGCGCGGGCTGCGGCCAATGCCTTCAAACCCCAGTTCAAAGACGAGGGTGGGCCGCACGCTGCGCACTGGGCCAAAACTTTCTATGGTCGTCGCGCGGATGATGGCGTCGACCTTGGCCATTTCGGCGTCGGTGAGGCCCGAATAGGCTTTGGCAAATGGCACGAGTTGGCGGCCTGGCGCGTCGGGTGGCGCGCTCCACACCGCGAAGGTGTAGTCGCTGTAGACGCTGGCGCGGCGACCGTGACCGCGCTGGGCGTAGATCAGCACCGCGTCCACGCTCATGGGGTCGATCTTCCATTTCCACCAGGTGCCGGCGGCCTTGGTGCGGCCCACGCCGTAGGCGCTGCTGCGCTGTTTGAGCATGAAGCCTTCGGTGCCGCGTGTGCGGGCTTGTTCGCGCAAGGTGGCCAGTTCGGCCCAGGTGGCGCCGGTGATCAGCGGACTGGCGATCAGCAGCGGATGGTTCAGCGCCGTGATCAGCGCATCCAGCGCCGAGCGGCGCGCGTGCAGCGGCTGTTCGCGCAGGTCTTGGCCCTGTTGTTCGAGCAGGTCATAGGCCAGCAGCGCCACCGGCAGTTCGCGCAGCAGTTTGGGCCCCAGGGTTTTGCGGCCGATGCGCTTTTGCAGCTCGGCAAAGGGCTGCGGTTGACCCTCGCGCCAGACCACCACCTCGCCGTCCAGCACCGTGCCGTCGGGCAGGGCGTCGCCCAGCGCGGCGAGTTCGGGGAAACGTTCGGTCACCAGCTCTTCGCCGCGCGACCACAGCCACACCTGGCCCGCGCGTTTCACCAACTGCGCGCGGATGCCGTCCCATTTCCATTCCACCTGCCAGTCGGTGGGCGGGCCCAGCAGTTCGTTGAAGCGCTCCACTGGCTCGTTGAACGGGTGGGCGAGAAAGAAGGGGTAGGGCTGGCCGTTGGTCTGTGGGTTTTGTTCGGTGGCGCTCTCTGGCGCCACCAGCGCGGCGTAGTCGGCCGCCGATGGTTGGGCGCCGATGTGGGTGTAGCCCATGAGCCGCTGCGCCACACGCGGCGCGTCCACGCCCGCCACCGCCGCCAGCGCCTGCGTGACCTGCAGCTTGGACACGCCGACGCGGAAGCCGCCGGTGATGAGCTTGAAGTACACCAAACGCTGGTCGTCGGGCAGGGCGTTCCACTGCGCGCGCAGGTGTTCGGTCAGCGCCTCGGGCGGCAGGCCGCGCAGCGGCAGCAGGTGCTGGGTCAGCCATTCGGCCAGGCCGCGTTCTTGTGGCGCGCACGCCGGGGGCAGCAGCAGCGACACGGTTTCGGCCAGGTCGCCGACGGTTTGGTAGCTTTCCTCAAACAGCCACTCGGGCAGGGTGGTGGCTTGCCGCACCAGCTCACGCAGCGCGCGGGTCGGCACCAGCTGGCGCGGTTTGCCGCCGGCCAAAAAGTACACCGCCCAGGCCGCGTCCTCGGCCGGCGCTTCTGCCAAGTAGCGCTGCAGCGCGGCTTGTTTGTCGCGCGTGGCGGTGCTCGCGTCCAGCTCGCGGTACAGGGTGGCAAAGCGCCGCATCAGGAAGCCTCCGCTGGAGTCGCTTCAACGGCCTTGTCCGCCACATCGTCGGCGCCGTACTCGGTCTCGAAAGCCTGCGCGTCGAGCCCCTGTTCACACAGCCAGCGCACCAACACCGGCACGCTGCCGTGGGTCACGCGGATGCGCTCGGCGTCAGTCGCCTGGATGGCGCTCATCAGCCCCGGCCAGTCGGCGTGGTCCGACATCACAAAGCCCCGGTCCACCCCGCGCCGCCGCCGCGTGCCGCGCACCCGCATCCAGCCGCTCGCAAACGCGTCTGCCGCGTCGGCACCAAAGCGGCGCATCCACGGCGTGCCTTGGGCCGAAGGCGGCGCGACCACCAGCGCGCGCTGCAGCGCGGCCTTGTCCAGCTCGGTCACCTTGTGGGTGGTGGGCAGCGGCACACCGGCCGCGCGGTACACCGCGTTCAGCGGCTCCACCGCGCCATGCACCACGATCGGCCCAATGCTGGCATCGACCCCGTGCAGCACGCGCTGCGCCTTGCCAAAGGCGTAACACAGCAGCACCGAGGCGCGGCCCGCATCCGCATTGGTGCGCCACCAGCTGTTGATCTCGTCAAACAGCACCGCCTGCGTTGGCCAGCGGTAGATCGGCAGGCCAAAGGTCGATTCGGTGATGAAGGTGTCGCAGCGCACCGGCTCAAACGGCGCGCAGGTGCCGTCCGCCTCGGTCTTGTAGTCGCCAGACGCCACCCAGACCCGGCCGCCGTGCTCCAGCCGCACCTGCGCCGAGCCCAGCACATGCCCGGCCGGGTGCAGCGACAGCCGCACGCCGTGGTGCTCAATCACCTCGCCGTACTCCAACGTCTGCAGCGTGATGTCGGCGCCCAGCCGCTGGCGCAGCGTGCCCGCGCTCAAGTGTTGCGCCAGGTAGTGCCCGTGGCCCCAGCGCGCATGGTCGGAATGCGCGTGGGTGATCACGGCCCGCTCCACCGGCCGCCAGGGGTCGATGTAGAAATCGCCGGCCGGGCAGTACAGGCCTTCGGGGCGGGCGACGATGAGGTCGGCAGCGGGCGTGGTGTGGACGGCGGTCATGGCAAAAAAGCAGTGTGCCGCAGAGCGCTCATCGGGTGTTGACGAGGGCCTTTGGCCGCTGCACAGTGGTGGGCCATTGTTCAAGGAGGAACCCATGTCCCAGCTCCATCACGTCATCGCCTGGTGCGAGATTCCCGTGCTCGACTTTGACCGCGCCAAAGCGTTTTACGAGGCGCTGCTTGACCATCCGATCGAGACCATGACCATGGGGCCTTCAACCATGGGCTTTTTGTCCAGCGAGCCGGGGCAGGTCAGCGGCGCCATCGTGCACGGCGACGGCACCGCGCCGTCACAAAGCGGCACCTTGGTGTACCTCAACGGTGGTGACGATCTGTCGGTCATGCTGGCGCGGGTCGAGCCCGCCGGCGGCAAGGTGGCCGTGCCCAAGACCGATATCGGCAACGGCTTTGGCCACTTCGCCCACTTTGTCGACACCGAAGGCAACCGGGTGGGTTTGCATTCGATGGGGTAGCAAGCGGCGGCCCTGGTTGACCAACTTAACCAAATTGACCAAATTATCGGGGTTCACTACAATCTCGACACAACATCGGCTCATCCGGACCGTGCGCTCAGTGAACGCCTATGAACACCTTGACTTTCCCCCTCGCTGTTGCCCTTGAGAATTCAGCTCGCCGCTCCATACCAGCCGACCCCTACGCCAGCGAAGCGCAGACCGATGCGCTGCTGCGTTCGGGCGCGGTGTACCGGCGCGAACGCATGCAGGCCGCAGACATGATCAGCACCGACGAAGCCGCAGAACTCGCAGGCACCACCCGCGTGACGATCAACGCCTGGATCAAGGCGGGCCGCTGTATTGGCGTAGCCCACCTGCGGCGCGGCTTCAAGCTGCCGCGCTGGCAGTTCGAGCCCTTTGTGTTTGCGCACATCCAGCCGCTGTCGCAGGCGCTGGGCGCGGCCGACGGCTGGCGCCTCCTGGCGTTTCTGGAAAGCCCGCATCCCGCGCTGGACGGACAGACGCCCCGCGTGGCGCTGGAGCAAGGCGTCGACGCGGGCCGCGTGCTCGCACTGGCAACAGCAGAGGGTCACTGACGACCCCTGCCCATGAACCTCAGAGAACTCAACCCGCCCTTGATCGAACTGCCCGCCGGGCAGACGTTTTTTCGCGTGCAGTTGCTGCGCGCACGGCGCGACAGCGCCAAAGTCGGCGCACTGGTGCTGGCCCCGGCGGGCGCGCTGTCTGGTCGCTTTTGCTTGACCGACCAACCCACCGCCTACTTGGCCGACAGCGCTGCCACTGCGCTGTTCGAATCCCAGTTTCGCCGCGACACGGTCAGCCGCAGCCTGGCCGACTTGGGCAAGCGCGCCTTGTTGCAATTCGCCACGACCCAGCCATTGCGGCTGGTGGATTTGCGCTCCTTGGCCGAACCGTACCCAGTGCTGCAAAGCCTGCGCATCGCGCAGACCCAGGCTCTGGCTCGGCAGGTGTTCGAGGCCGGGCACCACGGCCTGCTGTACGCGTCCGCCCAGCATCCGCAGCACGCGTGTGTCTGCTTGTTTCCCGAAGGCATGGCCCGACTCAAGCGGACGCAGCAATGGCCGTTGGTGCAGCAGGGCACCCGGCGCTTGTTGCACACCGTGGTGGACGCCGCGCGCCGCGCAGGTGTCCCCTTGCTTAGCGACGATTGAGGTCGGCTCGTTCAGTCCAGCGACCGCACCAGCTGCAGCGCCTCTTCCACCCGCTCCACCGCGTGGATGGTGAGGCCTTCAAACGCTTTGTCGTTTTTCTTTGGCGCGTTGGCCTTGGGCACGACCGCCACCGAAAAGCCGAGCTTGGCCGCTTCTTTCAGCCGCTCCTGGCCGCGCGGCGCGGGCCGCACTTCGCCGGCCAAGCCCACTTCGCCAAAGGCCAGAAAACCTTTGGGCAGCGGCTTGCCGCGCAGGCTGCTGGTGATGGCCAGCATCACCGCCAGGTCGGCCGCCGGTTCGCGGATCTGCACACCGCCCACCGCGTTCACAAACACATCCTGGTCCATGCACGCCACCCCGGCGTGGCGGTGCAGCACCGCCAGCAGCATGGCCAGCCGGTCGCGCTCCAGACCCACCGACAGGCGCCGTGGGCTTGGGCCGCCGCTGTCCACCAGCGCCTGCACCTCCACCAGCATGGGGCGCGTGCCTTCCAGCGTCACCAACACACAGCTGCCGGGCACCGGTTCACTGTGCTGGCTCAGGAAAATCGCGCTCGGGTTGTTCACGCCCTTGAGGCCGCGTTCGGTCATGGCAAACACACCGATTTCATTGACCGCACCAAAGCG
>JBEIEH010000051.1:0-13695 GCA_040383055.1 Burkholderiaceae bacterium | reverse complement strand
CGCTGTTGACAATGTCGCCGCTGTACGGGCTCCACAGCGCCACTTCTTCGGCGCCGTCCATCACACCGTTGTTGTTCCAGTCGATGAAAGCCTTGATCGAGGACGAGCGGTAGGTGCCGTCGGGCAGGTAGTACGACGCTTCGGCCCGACCGTTGATGCCAAACCAAGAGCCGACACCCCCGTTGTTGGTGATGTTGTCGCCCACCACGCCGCTGTCGTAGCCACTGGTGATGACCAAGTTGCTGGGCCGCGCGACCACGCTGTCGACGGTGAGGGTGATGCTGGTGGATGAG
Source organism: Burkholderiaceae bacterium (assembly GCA_040383055.1). Classification (GTDB taxonomy): domain Bacteria; phylum Pseudomonadota; class Gammaproteobacteria; order Burkholderiales; family Burkholderiaceae_C; genus Hydrogenophaga. The sequence continues at coordinate 13,402 of JBEIEH010000051.1, read as the reverse complement.
ACGCTGCGATTGCCATTGGCGTCAACGGTGAAGGCCTGCAGGGTGTGGGTACCATCCGGCAGCGGTGCCACCGACTCCGCCACACGCAAGCTCCAGCGTTGATCGCCGCTGACACCGGTGGTGCCCAACAAACGGTTGCCCGCCCAGAGTTCCACCGCCACGGTGTTTTCGTTGGCATAAGTCCAGCCGCTGATGGTGAAACCATTGCCACGGTTGATGCGGTAATCCTGAGATGTGTTGGTCAGCGACGAAGCGGTGGTGTAGAACACATCGTCGACGCGCTCTAGCGTCAGGCTGTAGGGAACCGACGGCGCGGAGTTGTCGATCTCCAGCGACTGCAGCTGGGCAAAGGCGCTGCTGCGGTAGCCTGAGCTCTCAAGGCGGAGGATCTGCGCCGATACCGCGCTGCTGCCGCTGTAGGTGGTGGCGCTGAACAGGGTTTGGCCCTGCACCTCGACCCAGTATCCACCGCCCGGACGCAGTGCCAGATCGGCTTCGCTCAGGGTGTGACGCAGTATCTCGGTGCTGCCTTGCATCAGACGCAAGACGTCGCCCGTTCGCACGCCGTTGCTGCCGTCCACGTTCAGGGTCACGCGCAGATAGGGGGCGATGTCGCGGGTGGCCGAGTCGGCAGACTGCCCCAGGTCGCTGCGCGGCGCCAGCGCAATCGACAGTGGCGCCAGCGGGTCGGCCACGGTGGATGGCAACACGCTGAACAGCTCGTTGCGGGTGGTGCTGACCCGGGTGTTGCCCGCGAGGTCGCTGGCCATCACTTGTACGTTGTACAGCGTGCCAGCAGAGGTGGGTGTCAGCGCGTGTTCGGGCGGGATGGTCAACGACCACACACCGTTGTTCATGACCAGTCCAGCGACCGTGGGGCGGTTGCTGGTGTCCCCCACCTGCACCATCAAGCCGGCCTGGGTGCTGTAGACGATGTTGTTGACCCGCACCGCCAACAAGGCGGTGTCGGTGGCGTCGTACGTGCCACTGAGCGTGGGGGTGGGGGATGCGCTGCGGCTGATCACCACGGTGGGGACGGCGGGCGGCGTCAGGTCGATGACCACCCGAGTGGCGGGGCTCGGGGTGCTCCAGTTGCCCGCCACATCGTCTTGCACCACCCGCAAGTGGTGGGTGCCCATGGTCAGGGCCAGCCCGCTGAAGGTGTAGGCGCCGTTGCTGCCCGCGGTGGTCAGGGCGATCACTTGCCCCATGATGGGGTTGCCTTGCGCATCGGTGAGACCGCTGGCGGCGCCAAAGTCCACCAAACGCACACGCGCATTGGCGTCGGCCGTGCCGCTCAGGCTCAAGCTCGACGTGGTGCGGGTGACTCCGTCGGTGCTGCTCAGGCCGCTGTCGCCCGATGCCAAAAAGGTCGGCGCTGTCAGCGTGGTCGGCGGTGCGGTGTCGATGGTGAAGCTGAGCGCGCCACTGAGCGCGCTCCAGTTGCCGGCTTGATCTTGTGCGCGGGCCGTCAACAGGTAGTTGCCGTCGGCCAAGGCCGGGCCGTTGTAGATATAGCTCCACTCGGACTTGTCCGGGAAGGCCAATGTGGTCAACACACCGGTGCTGCCATCGGGTCGGGTGAGCTGCAGTTCCACCACGCGACTGTCGGTGGCGCTGCTGCCATAGAAATAGATGCCGGTGTTGAGCGCCGTCACCCGGTCGCTGTTGACGCGACCAGTGTCTGTGGTGGACATCATCACCGGGGCACCTGGCACGCTGGGTGCTGTGGTGTCCACCATCAGGTAAGGCAGCGTCCAAGTGAAGTCGGTGCTGCTGTTGTTGCCAGCGGTGTCGGTCAACACGCCACGCAAGCTGCCGCTGTAGGCACCACTCATGGCGGTGGCGGGCGCGATGTCGATGAAGCCGCGCGCTATGTCGGTGTCTGTCACCCACTGGCTGGCCAGCACGGTGCTGCCGTTGCGCAACTCAAACAACATGCCGGTCTGGGTCGCCTGCCCAGCGGTGGTGTACCAGCGGGCATCGCCTTCTGCCGGGCGCAGCGCTTCGTTGATCGGCAACCGGAAGCGGAAGGTCGGGAAAGGGTTGTTGGTGATGCCATCGGCGCTCGACATGCCGGTGTCGCTGTTTATCACCCCTTCGGTGACCAAGCCCATGGGGCGCGGTGCGTCGGTCGCTTGCAGGTCGACCGTGATGTTCAGCGCTTGGCTCACACGTCCCAAATGGCCTTCGCTGTCCACCGCCACCACACGGATGTTGTGCTCACCAGCGCCCAGTGTCAGGCTTTGGCTGAAGGCCCCTGTGCTGGCGTTGGCCAGTACGTTGGTGGCCAGCAATTCGGTTTCTTGGATCCGTCCATCGCCGTTCGCATCGTTGAACACCCACAAACGCGCACCCGCCGCCGTCACCCCACTGATGGTGAAGCTGGTGTTGTTGGTGATGTTGTCGGTGCTGGACCTTCCGCTGTCGCCACTGCTGATGCGCAGGTCAAACGGTGCCGCTGGCTCAATCGACGACGCCAAGGGTGTGGCGGCCACGGCCGCGTTCATGCGGTACACATTGGTGGCGCTGGCGGCCGCCGGTGTGTGGGTCACCTGCATGTTGGCGAGTTGCCAGTTGCTGTAGCTGCCCAGCATGTGGACATGGACATTGTCAAAACGCACCAGGGGTGCGCTGGCGTCCACGCTGGTGGTGGTGCGTGTGACGCTCAACGTCTGGCCAGCGCCGACACCGGTCTGGCCTATCTGCTCGAGCTGTACCTCGCCCGCGCTGGAGCGGGTGATGCGAACCGTCACGCGGTAGATGTCGGTGGCGCTGGTGGTGGACGTGCCTTGCCACAGCTGATCGCTGGTGGTGGGTGCGGTGCCTGTGTTGGGCAGCGCGGTGGTGTTGTCCAGCGCGGAGCCCCACAGGTTGAGCGAGGTGGTCTCGGCAAAGCCCGACACAAAGGTGGTGGAGGTGAGGCCCGCCACCTTTTGGGTCGCCACATAGGCCTGTCCAGACGCACTTTCCCCCAGGCTGGTGACCAGTCGCCGGTCGGTGGTGTTGGCGATGGCGCTGACAAAACGGGCGTCGTAGCTCACCGTCAGGCTGTCGCCCACCGCCAGAGCCACCGCATCAAACGGCAGGCTCACACGGGCGGGGATGGCTGCGCTGATGCCTTGCAATTCCACCACCGGCCCTGTGCCGGTGAACACACCGGCGGAGGTTGAGCCGCTCACGTCGCTGATACGCGACGCGTTGGTGGCCAGCAGTTCGTTCTCGGGCACCAGGGTCAGGACCAGCTTGCGGGCGCTGGTGTTGCCTTCGTGCCGATCGAGCAACCACGCGCTGGTGGTGCTGATCTGGTTCTGGACACCGTTGTCGATGACCAAGCGCAAGTTGCTGCTGGCAAAGGTGCCGCTGTATTCGGCCAAACGCCACACGCCTTCGCTCAGACCGGTGAAGGGCGACCGGCCGCGCACCACGATGTCACCGTTGGCCACCAGGTTGGTGATGCCCAGCACATCGTCGTCGAGCTGGCTGTTGCCATTGGGGTCCAGATCCATCTCCCAGCGGCTGCCGGCGTCCAGCGTGAGCGTGCTCAGCAGGCGCAGGGTACCTGCGCCTGAGGTGCCTGCCGCGAACTGTCCCGGGCTCAACACACCACCCGAGCGCACTGTGACAGCGCCAGATGTCTGACCCGTGCCGGCGAGGGTGGCGCCGTTGTTGACGGTGGTGGCCGTGGTGGACAAGGTGCCTTGCAGGTCCAGCACACCACCATTGAGGGTGGTGGCGCCGCTGTAGCTGTGGCTGCCTTGCAGGGTGAATGTGCCGTTGCCCGCTTTGATCAGGCCGCCTGTGCCGCCAATTGAGCCGCTGTACAGGGTAGAGCCATTGTTGCTGCCAACCGTCAGGTTGCCGGTGCCCAGCGTGATGCTGCCCGCGCCAGCCAAGGAGCCCACGCGTTGGTCGGCGCTGTTGAGCGTGACGTTGGCGGTGCTGCCCAGCAGCAGGGCGGTCTGGTCCGACAAGCGGTTCGCACCCGACAAACTCAGCATACCGGCGTGCACCGTGGTGGCGCCCCTGTAGGTGTTGGCGCCGCTCAGGGTCAGCGTGCCGGTGCCGTGCTTGATCAGGCCACCGTCACCGCTGAACACACCCGCAAAGTTGCTGGAGAGGTGGCTGATGCCCAAGCTCAGTGTGGCCGCGCTGGACAGCCGCACTTCGGGCGCCACCGAACCCAGGGGCAGACTGGCGTTGTTGATGGCCGCCAGCGATTGCGAAAAGCCCCTCAGGTCCAGCACAGTGCCAGCCGACGCGGTGAGGGTGCTGTTGATCGACAGGCTGTTGGCCTGGCCCATGTCGATGCCACCGGCTTGCAACAAGGTGGCACCGCTGAAGGTGTGCGCACCGCTCAAGGTCAAGGTGCCTGCCCCGTCTTTGATGAGCTGGCCTGCGCCACTGATGGAGGCGCTGAAGCTGTGGGCGTCGCTGCGGAAGAAGCGCAGTGTGCCGGCGTTGCTCAAGCTGGCGGTGGCCAAGCTGCCGCTGGTGCCCCCATTGCCGATTTGCAAGGTGGACGATGCCAGTACGGTGGTGCTGCCGGCCACCTGTGCCGCGCCGGTGAGCACCACCGCCGTTCCGCTGGTGGAGCGCACCGTGAGGTGGCCCGCACCCCCAATGGCGCCGCTGAGCGTGAGCGTGCCGGCGCTGAAGGCTGCGTCCAAGTTCAAGGTGGCGCCAGCGATCACGTCCACCAAGTTAGAGACCGTGGGGGCCACACTGGCCGAAGTGGCCAAAGTGGCGTTGCCGCGCACGCTCAACACACCGGTGCCCAAGGCGTTGGCGGCGAGTGCGGTGTTGAGTTTGAAGGTGCCGTTCTCCAGCACCGTGCCACCGCTGTGGAAGCTGGCGCCATTGAAGCCAATGGTTCCGGTGCCGCGCAGCACCAGTTGGCCCGCACCGCTGATGCGGCCATCGGCCACAGTGAGGGTGCTGTTGGTGTCGAACACCAAGCTCGCCGGTGCGGCGATGGTGATGCCTGAGGTGGCTGGCATGCTGGCCGCTGCACCCTGGCCAATCGACAACACGCCGGCGAACACGTTGGTGGCGCCGGTGTAGGTGTGGGCGCCCGTCCAGAACCAGGTGCCTGTGCCGCGCTTGGCCACCTGGCCGGTGCCACTGATGACGCCAGCGAATGTGCCGCTCATGTTGGAGGCGCCCACCTCCAGCGTGGCCGTGCCCAAGGTCACAGAGCCCGTACCCAGCACCATGGCCACCGACTGGTTGAAGTTGGCCAGCGACCACACGCCCGAACCGGTGTTGAGGTTCACCACCGTCAGGGGCGACAGTTGGTTGGCGCGTGTCAGTTCCAAGGTGCCAGCTTCAATCCGCGTTTCGCCGGTGTAGGTTTGCACCACGCCCAGGGTGAACACGCCAGAGCCTTGTTTGACCAGGCTGGTCTGGCCCGCGCCATCGCGCACCACACCGTCAAAGCGGAAGTTGTAACTCGTCGAGCCGCCCACGCCCACAATCACCTCACCTCGGGTGTTGGCGGTGGTGTTGGTCACGGTGCCTTCGCCCAGCAGGCGGTGCAGCGACACCGAGCGACCATTCAGGTCCAAGGTGCCGCCGCTGTTGAGCTGCACATCTGCGGTGGACGCGATCTGGGTGTTGCCGGTGCCGCCTATGCGCAGCGTGCAGCCATTGCGCACTTCAACCGCTGGCACCGTCAGGCTGCCCCACAAAGCGTTGACCGCTGTGTTGTTGTAGGCCTTGTCCAACAGCAACACACCGCCTTCGACGACGGCGCGTCCGCTGTTGCTGACCGAGCCACCCAAGGTGAGCGTGCCAGTGCCTTCCTTGAGCAACTGGCCGTTGCCGTCCACATGGAAGGCGCCCGAGCCCGAGGTGCTGAACGTGCCCGTAAAGGCGGTGTCGCTGTTGTTGCCACCCACTCGAAAAATAGACGCGCCGAGCGACAGCGTGCCCGAGCCGGCCAGCGAACCCACCCGCTGGTGGAATCCCCCGGTGTTCACGCTGGCGGTGTGGCCAATGAACAGACTGGTGTTGACCGCGTCGGCGTTGTTGCGCAGCAAAGGGCCTAAGGTGTAGTGCGCGCCCATGGCCAATGTGCCTTGCATCACCCGCGTTTCGCCGGTGTAGGTGTTCTGGCCGCTGAGCGTGAAGGTGCCAGAGCCCGATTTGACGATCTGACCCAGGCCTGAAATCACACCGGAAAAGGTGGTGGTGGCGTTGTTGCTGCCAAGGTCCAAAACGGCGCTGGCGCCGCCCAGCAAGACTTGTGCGCTGGCCGACGAGCTGGCCAAGGCGGCCAGTGTTTGCAGGCGGCCATTGACGTTGAACACGGCACTGCCGTTGATGGTGAGCGCCGATGTGGTGCTCAATGCGTTGTCGGTTGCCAGCAGCAGCGTGCCTTGGTTCAGGGTGGTGCTGCCGTTGTATGTGCCGCGTCCGGACAGCGTTAACGTGCCGCTGCCGTTTTTGATGAGGCCGCCGCTGGTGCCAGCGATCTCGCCGCTGAAAGTGGTGTTGGCGTTGTTGGCACCCACACCCAGTGTGGTGGAGCCGATGTCGATGCGACCGGCGCCGGCGATGGAACCCAGGTTTTGTGCGGTGTAGCTGGTGTCGAGCACCGCACCGCTGTGCACGGTGACGGCGCTGGACGCCGCCAGCGTGACCGCCGCGTTGAGTTTGAGTCGACCGCCTTCAACCACCGTGGGGCCGCTGTAGGTGCTGGCGCCCCAGAGCACCAGCTCACCACTGCCCACTTTGGTCAGGCCGCTGCTGCTGTCGATGCCACGGATCACGCCGCTGTAGCTCACCGATTTCCCGGCCACCACCTCGATGCGGCCGCTGCCTTGCACCTCGATGCCCCGCGCCGTGGTCAGCGTCAGGCTTTCGGTGATGCGCAGGGTGGCGCCGTTTTGGATGATCACCCGGTCGACCATGGCGGCGGTGGACCCCAGCTGTCTGTCGGTGCTCACCGTCAGCGTGCCACCTTGCACAATCGTTTTGCCGGTGTGGGTGTTGTTGCCCGAGAGAATCAGTTCGCCCGAGCCGGTCTTCACGAAATCGCCCGCGCCACTGAAGCCACCTCGGAACGTCAGCGACGCGCCTTCGGCCACTTCAATGGCGCCCAGCAGCGGATTGAGTCCAGCGATCGTCAGCGCGTTGCCTGCGCCGTCGCGAATCTGCGCCCCGTTCAGATCGATTTGCCCCAGCGTCACCCCTCGGCTCACGTCAGCTGCCACTGCGTTGACGGCGTAGACGAGTCGGCCAGCGCTCAGGTCGGAGCGCTCGGCGTCAAATGTGGCGTTGCGGTCCACGCCCGCAATGGTGACAAACAGGGTGCTATTGGCGGTGTTGGCGCTGGCCGCCACGCTTTCCGAAAGCTGCACCGTGATGCGCAGGGTTTGACCATCGTAGGCGATGCTCGACGCGCTGCTGCTCGGCGGTATGGCGTCAAACACCACACCCAGCTCATCCAGCAATTCGGCCGAGAACACGGGCGCGGCTTCCACCGTGCCGCGCTGGATCTCCAGCACCGCGTCGCCACCGGCGTCCGCGTCGCCGGTGCTGTCGCTCGACGCCGCCACGTCTTGACCGGTGAGGCCTTGCAAGGTGGCCAAAAACACGCTCTCTGCGCCTTGCGCTCCCACGTCACAGCCGTAGAGCAGCACGTCGGCGCCGGCGGCAAAAGCCGCGCGCCAACTCTCGACATCGGCGGATCGGGCCTGCAGCGTGGCTGAATCGAGCACGGTGTCGCCAAACACCAGCGCCTCCACCTGACCGTGGCTGACCAGATGCAATTCGCTCAGATCGCGGTAGCCCGCCAGCACCGCGCTGATGGCCGATACCGGGTCGTCTGAGGTTGGCAGCACCTGCACATCGGCCTCGGGGTGGGCTTGCTGCAGGCGTTCGCGCAGCTCGCCCAAGTCGGGGCTCAGCAGGATCAGTCGCCCGCCCGTGGCCACCTGCCGTTCGATTTCCAGGTTGTCCTGTACCGATTTGTCGCTTGCACTGCCCACCGCACCAGCGTGCAACACATCATCGCCCAGCGGCAGCTGCACGCTGGAGCCGTCCAATCGCAGCCGCTCATCGAGCGTGCGGTCCACGCTGTTGATGGCCGCGCCGTCGAACATCATCCGCTGTTCCAGCGCAAACAGCTCGCCCTGACCCCGGTTGAGTTTTCGGCGTTGCCGTGGCGCAGCCCCCTCGGCTTGGCTGGGCACGGTGGAAGGCGTGTTGTCGTTCTTCTTCGATGTCATGGCTGGAATACGCAATAGGGGAAACAGGGCAAAAACCGTGGGGTAGACCCGGCGTCAGGGTTGCAGGCTGCGGGTCTCGACGCTGCCGCTCATGCCGGCCTTGAGGCCGGCAATCGGTCGTTGAATGCGCACGGTGACCTTGACCGATTGGCTCACGGGGTCCACCTTGTCGGCCACACGGGATATCGCCGCACTTTGGCTCGCGCCCAATTCGTCGACCTGCAGGACCAGTGCCGCGCCCACACGCGGGCGCCGCACCCAAGCCGATGGGGCCAAAAACTCGGCTTCAAAGGCGCTGTCGTCGGCCAACTCCAACAGGGCTTGTCCCGCTTGTGCGTATTGCCCGCTGCGAGAGCGCGCTTCGGTGATCACCCCCGAATGCGGCGCGTGCACCGTGCATTTGCGGATTTGCGACTGCAGCACACCGGCTTCGGCGCGCAAGCGTTTGGTGCTGAACTGGGCTTGCTCCCACTCCAGCTGACCAGAAGAGTTCAGCTCGAACAGCCGTTTTTGTACCTGCTCTTGCTGCTCCGAGGCCTGAATCTCGATCTCGGTTTTCTTGAGCTGGGCTTCAAAAGTGCTGCAATCGAGGGCCAATAACACATCGCCATGTTTGACCCGCGCGCCTTCGGCTTTCAGCACGCTCAGCGTGCCCGGCACCTCGGTGCTCAGCAAGGTTGACCGAACGGGTTTGATCTGCGCGCGAATCTCGCGCCGTTCGATGCCCGATGTCGAGGCCGTGGGCGCCGACACGTTTTGGGCCGCGGCCACCGCACACGCGCCAACCAAGACCGCGAGCACACCATATTGAAGCCAACCCGTCGCTTGTTGGTGGTGGCTTTGCCCCCCGTTGGCGATTGGCCAAGCGGTCTGGCGCCGAACAACTCCCATCGAATCGGGAGTATTCAAACTGTTAAAAATGTTAAATCGCTTGAAGGTGGTCATGTGTTTCCCCGTGGCTTTGTATTGCTTTTTTCGGATATTTATTTTTTGAAGTCGTTGATTCTTGCTATTAACGATTTATAAAAGCAGGAATTTACGATTTCTTTTTCACTCTTTTTGGGTGTGGTGATTTTCAAATAATTGATTCAATGGTTGTCCAATCATTTTAATTGATGAATAGCTATTTGTATGCCGTTATTGCGGTGGATGGGCGGAGTTTGTTTCCTCTCTTTTGGAGGCTTTGCGTGGATGTTCTGAAAATTCTTTACTGACTGTCAGGGGCTTCATAAAGTGGCATGCTTAATGTTTAATCTTTCGACCATTCCAAGGAGACGGTGATGCACCCAAACGACAACCTGACCGACGCTCAAGGCTTGATGAACGTGCAAGCCACAGAACAGCCCAATCGCCGATCTGCGATGAAAGCGGCCTTGGGTGTGGGCTATGCGATGGCCGCGGCACCGCTGATGGCCCAGACCGCCATCAAAACGTCAGCAGAGGGTTTGACCGCCGGAGAGGTCACCATCGATGTCGGTGGCTTTGCCATGCCGGCGTACCGGGCCGCCCCGGCTGGCAAAGCGGGCTTGCCCGTGGTACTGGTGTTGAGCGAGATTTTTGGGGTGCACGAATACATCGCCGACACCGCCCGCCGCTTGGCGCGCGCCGGTTACTTGGCCATCGCCCCCGAGTTGTTCGCCCGCCAGGGTGATCCACAGGGCTATGGCGAAATGGCCAAGCTGATGGCCGAGATCATCAACAAAGTGCCCGATGCCCAAGTGCTGGGCGATTTGGACGCCGCCGTGAAATGGGCCGGCGCCAACGGCGGCGACACCCAGAAGCTCGCGGTGACCGGTTTTTGCTGGGGCGGTCGTCAGACTTGGCTGTATGCCGCCCACAATCCGGCTGTCAAGGCCGGTGTGGCTTGGTACGGTCGCTTGGTGGGACAAGCCAGCGAGCTGCAGCCGCGCCACCCGGTGGACGTGGGTGCGCGCCTGCACGGCCCGGTGCTGGGGCTGTACGGTGCGGCCGACACCGGCATACCGCTTGACACGGTTGATAAGATGAAAAGTGTGCTGGCCGGTGGCAACGCTGCGGCCAAAGCCTCGCAGTTCGTGGTGTATCCCGATGCCCCCCACGCCTTTCACGCCGATTACCGCCCGAGCTTCCGCCCGGGCCCGGCCGAAGATGGGTGGAGACGCTGCCTGGCCTGGTTTGCCCAGCACGGTGTGGCGTGACGGCGGCTCAGCCGCTGGACCCCAAGGGCCTGCGGGCCCTTTTTTTATGGAGTGGTGAATGACCTTGTTGGCGATTTTGGTGGGCACGGTGGCCGCCGGTGTGGGCAGTGTGTGGTTGGCGGCTTTGTTGGCTTTTGCCATGCTGGGCCGATTCACCCAGCACATGCTCAGCCTGGCGGCGGGGGCATTGTTGGCCACCGCCTTCATGCACCTGCTGCCAGAAGCGTTCAACAGTGAGGCCGGCGCCAACGAATTGTTTGGCTTGCTGCTGGCGGGATTGATTTTCTTTTTTCTGCTCGACAAGGCCGAGCTGTGGCACCACGGGCACGAACACCACCAAGGGCCAGACGGTCATGGTGCGGATCACGCACACGCCCACCAGGATCACCATGGGCACAGCCACCAGCACGGTGGTCATGCGCACGGCCCACGCTCGGGTGGTTGGGCGGTGCTCGCCGGTGACAGCGTGCACGCCTTTGGCGACGGCGTGTTGATCGCGTCGGCCTTTGTGGCCGATATGCGCTTGGGCGTGATCGCCGCGATTGCGGTGCTGGCGCATGAGGTGCCGCACCACATGGGCGATTTGGTGGTGTTGCGCCACACCTCGGGCACCCAGCGCGCGGCGCTTATTAAGGTCTCGCTGGCGGGCACCGTCACCGCTCTGGGCGGCTTGGTGGGCTACCTGTTGGTCAGTGAGCTGCAGGACTACCTGCCGTACTTTTTGGTGGCCGCGTCCAGCAGTTTTGTGTATGTGGCGCTGGCCGACTTGATTCCACAGCTGCAGAAGCGCTTGAGCTTGCGCGAAACAGCGGCCCAAGTGGCGTGGCTGCTCGTGGGCATCGGCTTGGTGACGCTGGTGAGCGGCTTGGCGCACAGCCACTGAACTGTGGCCCCCACGCTCCGCCGCTGCGCGGGTCGCTGCCCCCCGAGGGGGAGCGTTTCTGGCTTGGGGCGGCCCTGCGCCTGAAACTGTGGCCCCCACGATCCCTTGTTGCGCATGGGGCGCTGCCCCCCGAGGGGGCTGACCTTGCTCGGGGCGGCCGTTCGCTGCGGTCGTTCTGCACCCGCGTTGTGCGGGAATCTGTTTTTCGGCTCGGGTTTTATCCCTTGGCCACGGGCAGGCCGGGGGTGTTGCACCACTCGCTCCAGCTGCCGGGAAAGAGTGCGCTGCGTCCAAGGCCGGCGATTTCCATGGCCAGCAGGTTGGGGATGGCGCTCACGCCGCTGCCGCACTGGTGCACCACGGTGGCGGGGTCGCGGCCACCGAGCAATGCCTCAAACTCGGCGCGCAATTCGGCGGCGGGTTTGAAGTGGCCATCCGCGCCGATGTTGCTGGTGAAAGGGCGGTTGAGCGCGCCCGGAATGTGCCCTGCCACCGGGTCGAGCGGCTCCACCTCACCCCGGTAACGCGCGGGCGCACGGGCGTCCACCACCGTGCGTTGCCCACTGCCGAGTTGTGCGGCCAGGGTGTGGGCGTTGACCACCGGTGCCAGCGAAGCGCCCAGCGGGTAGGGGCTTGAGACCTTAGGTGTCTGTGTGGAAGCACCACTGGCCACCGGGCCGCCAGCCGCTTGCCAAGCGGCCAGACCGCCGTCGAGCACCGCTACCGCCTCGTGGCCGATCCATTTCAGCATCCACCACAGCCGGCCACAATAATTGGCGCCTTGCCGGTCGTACACCACCACTTGGGTATGCGGTGTGACGCCTTGGGCGCCCACCCAGGCGGCAAAGGCCTCGCGGGTGGGCAGCGGGTGGCGCCCGCCGCTGGCGCGCTCAGCGTTGTGGGTGCTCAGGTGCAGGTCCAGATCGGCGTGGCGTGCGCCAGCGATGTGCATCTCGGCAAACTGCGCCGCGCCGGCGGTGGGGTTCGTCAGCTCGAAGCTGCAATCGAACAGCACGAGCGGTGTTGAGCTGGCCTGCAAGGCCAACAGTTGTTCGGTGCTGATCAGGGTGGTGTACATGCCAACAGTCCTTGTGAAAAAGCCGCGCCCTGCGCCATCAGGCGCTGTGGTCTTCGGCGGGGGTGCGGGGCAGGGCACGGCTGCGCAACACCGTGGCGGCGATGCCGCTGGCGATGATGAGCGCCATGCCCAGCCAGCCCAACAGGGGCAGCTGGTCGTCAAACACCAGCAGGCTGAACAGGCCGGCGAACACAATGCCCATGTACTGCAAATTGGCCACCACCAAGGTGGCGCCGCTGGCGTAAGCGCGGGTCATGAACAGTTGCCCAAACAGCGCCAACACACCAATTGGCAGCAACCACACCGCACCGTCCCAGCTCCAAGAGCTCGGGCCCAAGGCAAGGGTGCCGATGCCGCCCACCACCACCGCTGCGAGCGAAAAATAAAACACAGTGCGGCTCTCGGGCTCACCCGCACGCGCCAGCGCGCTCACTTGCAAATACGCCATGGCGGCAAAAATGCCCGAGGCCAAGCCCGCCATCGCGCCCCATTCCTGGCCGGGCTGCAGGGTGGGGCGCAGCATCATGGCCACACCGGCAAAACCACACAACACCGCCACAAACAAAGGGCCTTGGCGCAGCAGCGGCTGGCCGCTGGCCTGGGTCAGCAGCGCGCCGCCGATCAAAAACACCGCGATCCAGACGCTGCTCATGTAATTTAGAGTCATGCAGTTGGCCAGCGTCAGCACAGAAATCGCATAAAACCAGCCCACCAGCGACACCACGCCCACCGCGCAGCGCCACAGGTGCATGCTGGGCACGGTGGTGCGCAGCGTCACACCGGTGAAGCGCGTGGCGCCATACAAGGCCACCACGCCAACCACCCCACGGTAAAACACAATTTCCAGCGGGTTGAAATACGCCGACGCGAACTTGATACACACGCCCATGATGGCGAACACCAAGGACGACAGCAGCATCCACAGGGCTTGGCCGGAGCGCGGTGGATGCATCGGGGCTGTCAGCCGGCTTCGACCAGCGGCAGGTGATCCGCCATACGGGCGCGGTACCACTCGTGGAAGTGCTGCATG
>JBEIEH010000050.1:0-13710 GCA_040383055.1 Burkholderiaceae bacterium | reverse complement strand
TGATCGGCGGCAAGCTCAACAGCGCCGGTGTCAACGCCAAACTCGGTTCGGGCGAGTACATCGTGGTCGAGGCCGATGAGTCCGACGCGTCCTTCCTCAACCTCTTGCCGGTGGTGTCGGTGGTCACCAACATCGACGCCGACCACATGGACACCTACGGCCACGACTTTGGCCGGCTCAAGCAGGCCTTTGTCGAGTTTCTGCACCGCATGCCGTTTTACGGCGCGGCGGTGGTGTGCATCGACGACGCAGCCATCCGTGAGCTGCTGCCCACGATTGCGCGCCCCATCACCAGCTATGGTTTGTCGGAAGACGCCCAAATCCGAGCGGTCGATGTGCGGGCGGCCTCTGGCCAAATGCACTTCACTGTGCAGCGCCGCAACGGGGTGGCCTTGCCCGACCTGCCAGTGGTGCTGAACCTGCCGGGCGAGCACAACGTGCTCAACGCCCTGGCCGCGATTGGCATCGCGGTGGAGCTGGGGGTGCCCGACGCGGCGGTGCAGCAGGCGCTGGCCGAGTTCAAGGGCGTGGGCCGGCGCTTTCAGCGCTATGGACAAGCCGCTTTGCCCGCAGGTGGCTATTGCACCGTGGTGGACGACTATGGCCACCACCCGGTGGAAATGGCCGCCACGCTGGCGGCTGCGCGCGGCGCTTTTCCGGGACAGCGTCTGCTGCTGGCCTTTCAGCCGCACCGCTACAGCCGCACCCGCGACTGTTTTGAAGATTTTGTGAAGGTCATCGGCCAAGCCGATGCGGTGCTGCTGGCCGAGGTGTACGCCGCCGGCGAAGCCCCCATCGTCGCCGCCGACGGCCGTTCGCTGGCGCGCGCCCTGCGCGTGGCCGGCAAGGTGGAGCCGGTGTTTGTGGACGACATTGCCCACATGCCGCAGGCGATTTTGGACAACGCGCGCGACGGCGACGTGGTGCTGTGCATGGGTGCCGGCTCCATCGGTGCGGTGCCGGCCCAAGTCATGGCCCAGGCCGAACAAGCGCATTGAGGAGACCAACAGTGAGCACAGGGAATTCATCCAATATCGACGCACGCAGCTTGGGCAAAGTGGCGGTGCTCATGGGCGGGCGCTCGGCCGAGCGCGAGGTCTCGCTCATGTCGGGCACGGGCGTGCTCAAGGCCTTGCAAGGGCTGGGTGTGGACGCGCACGCTTTTGACCCGGCCGCCACCCCATTGGGCGAGCTGCAGCAGCGCGGGTTTGCCCGCTGCTTCATCGCACTGCATGGCCGTTTTGGCGAAGACGGCACGGTGCAAGGCGCGCTCGAACTCATGGGCATTCCGTATACCGGCCCCGGTGTCATGGCATCGGCTGTGGCCATGGACAAGCTCATGACCAAGCGCATCTGGCTGGCCGAAGGCCTTCCCACCCCTGCGTGGCGCCAGGTGCACAGCGCCGCCGACACCCGCGCTGCGTTTGCCGCGCTCGGTAGCCCCATGATTGTGAAACCGGTGCGCGAAGGTTCCACCATCGGCTTGACCAAGGTCACCTCGCTGGAACAGTGCGACGCCGCCTACGCCTTGGCCGCCAGCCAAGACCCGCTGGTGATGTGCGAGCAATTCATCGCGGGCGACGAGGTCACCTGCCCGGTGTTGGGCTCTGGCGAGCAGGCCCGTGCGCTGCCGGTGATCCGCATCGTGGCACCCGATGGCAACTACGACTACCAGAACAAATACTTC
Organism: Burkholderiaceae bacterium; assembly: GCA_040383055.1. GTDB lineage: Bacteria > Pseudomonadota > Gammaproteobacteria > Burkholderiales > Burkholderiaceae_C > Hydrogenophaga. Next base: position 12,023 of record JBEIEH010000050.1, on the reverse strand, counting down.
ACCGACGACACGAAGTACCTCGTGCCCTGTGGCTTGCCCGAGGGCGAAGAGGCCGCCATTCAGGCCTTGGTGCTCAAGGCTTATCAGGTGCTCGGCTGCCGTGGCTGGGCCCGCGCCGACGTGATGATCGACACTCAGCGCCGCCCGTGGCTGCTGGAAATCAACACCTCGCCCGGCATGACCGGACACTCCTTGGTGCCGATGTCGGCCCGAGCCACCGGGCTCAGCTACGAACAGCTGTGCCTGCAGGTGCTCGCCGCTGCGGCCTTGGACAACCCGAACGCCGCTTGACCGTTGCCATGAACGCCATGCCCTTGCCCCTAGACGTCCGGCTGATGCAGCTGGCCACCCGTGCCCTGTGGGTCACGGCGGCCGCGCTCTTGCTGGTCGCGGGGTTGCGCTGGGCCTTGGCGCACCCCATGTGGTCGGTTCAGCGCATCACGGTGCACGGCGACGTGACACACCAAAACCCGGTCACCTTCCGTGCCCACTTGGCCTTGCAACAGGGCGAACCGGTGGCGGCCAGTTTTTTGATGACCGATTTGCAGCGTCTGCGCGCTGTGTTTGAGTCGGTGCCTTGGGTGCGCCATGCGGTGGTGCAACGCGAGTTTCCTGGCCGCCTGCGCGTGACGCTGACCGAACACCAAGTGGCCGCTTGGTGGGGGCAAGTGGGCTCAGGTCAGTTGGTCAACACCGACGGCGAAGTGTTTGAGGCCAGTTACGAAGGCAGCGAAGAACTGCCCGAAGTCCATGGGCCTCGTGAACAAGCGCCCATGGTGTGGGCCCTGTTTGGGAAGTTGCAACCGCTGTTGAATGGCTTGAATTTGGAGCTCAAGCGTTTGGAGCTCAACGAGCGCGGCAGCTGGCGTGCACAGCTCGACAACGGCGCTTGGATCGAGCTGGGGCGCGGCACACCGGACGAGGTGCTGGCGCGCACCCAGCAATTCACCGCCACCCTGACCCAGGTCACCCAGCGTTACGCCCACTCGGTGGCGTCTGCCGACTTGCGCTATCCGAACGGTTATGCCTTGCGCTTGCGTGGCGTGGCCACGCTGGACGGCAACTCAACCCCTGTTTCTTCTCGATAGACACACGAACATGGCCAAGGAATACAAGGATTTGATCGTCGGGCTCGACATCGGCACCTCCAAGATCATGGCGGTGGTGGCCGAGGTGTTGCCGGGTGGTGAACTGAAACTGGCCGGTCTCGGGGTGGCACCCAGCACAGGCCTCAAGCGTGGCGTGGTGGTCAACATCGACGCCACGGTGCAGAGCATCCAGGCCGCACTCAAAGAAGCCGAGCTGATGGCCGACTGCCGCATCGGCCGGGTCTATACCGGCATCACCGGCAGCCACATCCGCGGGCTCAATTCGAGTGGCATGGTGGCGGTCAAGGACCGCGAGGTCAGCGCGTCTGACGTCGCGCGGGTGATCGAGACCGCCAAGGCGATCAACATCTCCACCGATCAGCGTTTGCTGCTGGTGGAGCCACAGGAATTTGTGATCGACAACCAAGAGGTCAAAGAGCCCATTGGCATGAGCGGCATCCGCCTTGAAGCCAAGGTGCACATCGTCACTGGTGCGCAAAGCGCTGCGGAAAACATCGTCAAGTGTGTGCGCCGCTGTGGCCTGGAGGTGGAGCACTTGATGCTCAACCCACTGGCGTCGAGCCAATCGGTGCTGACGCAGGACGAAAAAGAACTCGGAGTGGTGTTGGTCGACATTGGCGCGGGCACCACCGATGTGGCGATTTTTTCGGGTGGCGCGATCCGCCACACCGCCGTGATCCCAATTGCGGGCGACCTGATCACCAGCGACATTGCGATGGCGCTGCGCACGCCAACCAAAGACGCCGAAGACATCAAGGTCGAGAGCGGCTGTGCCAAACAACTGTTGGCCGATCCGGAGCAGCAGGTCGAAGTGCCAGGTTTGGGAGATCGCGGTCCGCGCTTGCTCAGCCGCCAAGCGCTGTCGGGTGTGATCGAACCCCGGGTGGAAGAAATTTTTGCGCTGGTGCAGCAGGTGGTGCGCGACTCCGGTTTTGAAGAGGTTTTGTCCTCTGGCGTGGTGCTCACTGGTGGCAGTTCGGCCATGCCGGGGATGGAAGAGCTGGCCGAAGACATCTTCCTCAAGCACGTGCGTCGAGGGGTGCCCACCTACACCAGTGCGTTGTCCGACATGGTGTCGCAGCCGCGCGCCGCCACCGTCATGGGCTTGCTCGAGGAGGCGCGTTTGGCGCGCTTGCGTGGCCTCAAGGTGGCGCAAAAGGCCAGCCCGGTATCGGGCGCTTTTGACCGCATCAAACACTGGTTCATGGGGACGTTCTGATGGCACACAGCACACACATTCCATTGACCATCGCCCAGGGGCATCCGCGATGTCGACCGCGAGACCCCACCGATTTCTCAACCGTTTTGTTTTTGCACCTTTTCATCGATTTGTCTGGACCACAAGCCGGACGCAACCCAGGAGAACAACATGAGCATTGAAATGATCGACACCATCGAGACCTTCAACCAGGGCACCCAGATCAAAGTGATTGGCGTGGGCGGCGGCGGCGGCAACGCGGTGGAGCACATGATCGGCCGCCGTGTGCAGGGCGTGGAGTTTATTTGCGCCAACACCGACGCCCAAGCGCTGGCCCGCAGCTCGGCCGACCGCGTGATTCAGTTGGGCAGCACGGGCCTTGGCGCTGGCAGCAAGCCTGACAAAGGCCGCGACGCGGCGCTGGCTGCAGAAGCCGAGATCCGCGAAGCCATTGCTGGCTCGCACATGCTGTTCATCACCGCAGGCATGGGTGGTGGCACCGGCACCGGCGCTGCGCCGGTGATCGCGCGTCTGGCCAAAGAAATGGGCATTCTGACCGTGGGTGTGGTGACCAAGCCGTTTGACTGGGAAGGCGGTCGCCGCATGCAAAACGCCGACGGTGGTCTGAGTGAACTCGAAGCCAACGTGGACTCGCTGATCGTTGTGCTCAACGAAAAGCTGCAAGACGTGTTGGGCGACGACATCAGCCAAGACGAAGCGTTTGCGCACGCCAACGACGTGCTGAAAAACGCGGTGGGCGGCATCGCCGAAATCATCAACGAGTACGGCAACGTCAACGTCGACTTCGAAGACGTCCGCACAGTCATGGGCGAGCAGGGCAAGGCCATGATGGGCACCGCCACCGCCAGTGGCCCCGACCGCGCCCGCATCGCCGCCGAGCAAGCGGTGGTGTGCCCATTGCTCGACGGCGTGGACCTGTCTGGCGCCAAGGGCGTTCTGGTGCTGGTCACCGCCTCGCGCGAATCGCTCAAGCTCAAGGAATCGCGCGAAGCGATGAACGCCATCAAGGCATACGCCGCGCCCGACGCCCACATCATCTTTGGTGCCGCTTACGACGACAGCCTGGGCGACGAGATGCGCGTGACCGTGGTGGCCACTGGCCTGAACCGCCAAGCCGCACGCCAAGCGCCCCCGCTGAAGGTGTTGCGCACCGGCACCGATGGCCCGGCCTTTAACCCCCCAACCCAAGCGCGTGGCGCGTTTGGCGGCACAGCCACCACCCTTGGTCAGGTGTCGCCTGCAGGCGCCGCATCGGCCCCAGCCTACGATCCGTCGATTCGCCCAGCCGTCTGGACCCAGCCCAACCGCACCCAGGCCGCGGCCAAAGTCGACGCTTTGTCGCTTGGCGGCATGGACGATCTCGAAATCCCGGCCTTCCTGCGCACGCAGGCCGACTGAGCGTCTCCTGTGCCGCGCTGTCGCCATCGCGGCGATAGCCAAACTTCACCGGCCACCCACCCCGTGGGTTGGCCGGTTTTTTTACAATCTGCCCATGCTGGCCCAAAAAACCCTCAAATCCGTTACCCGCGCCGTGGGCGTGGGGCTGCACAGCGGCCAGCGCGTGGAGCTCACGCTGCACCCGGCGGCCCCCGACACCGGCATTGTGTTTCGCCGGGTCGACCTGGCCGAGCCGGTGGACATCCCGGTGCGGGCCGAGGCGGTCAGCGACACCCGCATGGCATCGACGATTGCCAACGGCGGCGCCAAGGTGCACACCATCGAGCACCTGATGAGCGCTTGTGCTGGCCTGGGACTGGACAACCTGCGGGTCGACATCACCGCCGAGGAGGTGCCGATCTTGGACGGTTCGTCGTCATCGTTTGTCTACCTGCTGCAAAGCGCGGGGGTGGCGCAACAAAACGTGCCGCGCCGCTTTATCCGCGTGCGCCGACCGGTGGAGGTGCGCGAAGGCGAAGGTCGCAGCGGCAAGTGGGCGCGGCTCGACCCGTTTCATGGCTACAAGCTGGGTTTTGAGATCGAGTTTGACCACCCGGCGGTGAGCACCACGGGCCAACATTTCGAGTTTGACCTGGGCAGTGGCCGCTATGCGCGCGACATCGCGCGCGCCCGGACCTTTGGGTTCACCCGCGACGTGGAAATGATGCGCTCACACGGCTTGGCCCTGGGCGGTGGCCTGGACAACGCCATCGTGATGGACGACGTGAAAGTGCTCAACGCCGGTGGTCTGCGCGACCAAGCCGAGTTTGTGAAGCACAAAATCCTCGACGCCATGGGCGACCTCTACATCGTGGGCAAGCCGCTGTTGGCCCACTACACCGCCTACCGCTCTGGCCACGCCATGAACAACCAGCTGCTGCGTGCCCTGATGGCCCAGCCCGACGCATGGGATGTGGTGAGTTTTGAGCGCCTCTCGGACGCGCCGGCCGGCTTTGCCGACTTGGCGGCGGCGTGGTGAGCACAGCCCATGTTGCTGTTTCGCTGGACCGTCATGCTGCTGCTGATCGCAGCGGGTGTGTGTTTTGTGTTCTACATCGGCACCGGGCGCCCCCATTACCGCCAATGGGGTTTGGTGACCCTGAAGTGGACGGTGATCGCCGCGCTGGGCTTTTTTGCGGTGCTGGTGCTGGAGCGGCTGCTCTAGTTCAGTAATGCCGTCCTGAGCGGTAGGCCGCGTGGGTGCGGGCCTGCAGCGTATCGACTTTGTTGATGGCGGCAGCGGTGCGCGCCACCTGCGCGTGGGTGATGCACAAGCCCAGCGCATCGGCCGCGTCTTTGCCGGGCAGGCCGGGCAGTTGCAACAGCCGTTTGACCATTTCTTGCACCTGCGGTTTGGCGGCTTTGCCATAACCCACCACCGCTTTTTTGAGCTGCAGCGCGGTGTATTCGGCCACCGGCAGACCATTGGCCACCAAAGCCGTCAAACAAGCGCCACGCGCCTGACCCAGCAACAGCGTGGCTTGAGGGTTCACGTTGACGAACACAATTTCGCACGCCGCCACCGTGGGTTGGTAGCGTTGGCTGACCTCGCTGATGCCGTCGAACAACACCTTCAAACGCTCGGGCAGCAAAGCACCGTCTTTGGGGCTGGTCTGAATGGTGCCGCTGGCCACATAACGCAGTTGCCCACCCTCGGCGTCGACCACGCCAAAACCGGTGCATTGCAGGCCAGGGTCGATGCCAAGGATGCGCATGGTCGGTGTCCGGATCAGGGCAGGCTCACCTGCGCCATCCGCGCGGTGATGGTGGCGGTGCGGCGATTCAGGTAGGGCGACTGAGGCCGTTTCTCAAAAAACTTCGGTGATGGCAGCATCACCGCCAGCCGCGCGGCCTCGGCGTTGGACAGCGCCTTGGCCGGCTTGTTGAAATAGCGCTGAGCGGCGGCTTCCGCCCCAAACACCCCTTCGCCCCATTCCACGCTGTTGAGGTAGATGGTGAGGATGCGGTCTTTGTCCAGCAAGGCTTCGAGCATGAGAGTGAGCACCAGCTCTTGGCCTTTGCGCAGCAGGGTGCGCTCTCCCGAGAGCAGCAGGTTTTTGGCCAGCTGCTGGGTGATGGTCGAACCACCGGCGATTTTGGGTGGTTTGACCTTGGCCGGGTCGCCCAGCTTTTCCGCCCGTTTCTCGGCTTGGGCTTGGCGTCGGGCGTTGCGGGTCCAGGCCGATTCGATGGCGTCCCAGTCGACCCCGCCATGGCTGTAAAAACCACCGTCTTCCGATGCGATCACCGCCCGTCGAATCGCCCGTCCCAACTCGGCGTTGTCCACCCAGCGCTGACGCCAGCGCCACTCTTGACCGTCGGCGCGACCTTCCCAGGCGGTGCGCCACGCCTCTGAGCGTTGAAACGCCGTGCTCTGTGGATCGACCACTGCCATCGTGGCGATGCGGCCCAGAAAAAACAGCTGCAGCGCCAGGCCCGCGAGCAGCACCCAGCCGAGCCACGACAGGAAGAGTCTCAGTTTCATTGCGATGAGAGCTGCGCACGCAGCGTTTCGTCGCGGGCATAGCGAAAGCGCGAGACCACCACAATTTGGTCGGCGCGTTGCCGCATGGGGGTGTCAAAGGCGCCGAAGCTCAGGCTTTGCACAATCGCTTCGGAGCGCCGATCCAAGGTGCGGTTGCCCGAGCTTTGCACCACTTCGGTGGTCAGCACCCGACCATCGTGGTTGATGGTCATGACCATGGTCAACTCACCGTAGAGCTTGCGCCCGCCCGCTTGCGGGAAGTTGCGTGTGCCGTGATCTTCGATTTTGCGCCGCACCGTGTCGTAATAGGTGGCGTACACGGCCTCGCGGGTGGCGGGGCTGATAAAACGCCTTTTGGGACGGGCGTTTTGCTCGTTGATGCGGCGCTCAATTTCTCCCAGCACATTGATCAGGGCTTGGCGTCGGGCTTCGTGTGCGCGAGCGGCCTCGCTGCTGTTTTCACCCGACGGTTGAGGCGGCGGCAAATTCGCGATCTGCGCCCGCAGGCTGGCCAGCAGTTGTTCTTGTTGCTGCTTGAGGGCGGCCACCTGTTCGGCGTCGGGTTCCAGCGCGTCGCCGTCTCGCATCTGCAAGGTCGACGGCAGTGGCGAGGTGGCGCGCCCGGTGTCCGATTCGCCGCCGCCTTGCAGATTGGCCTGGGCGATCGCTTGAGCTTGGTCTGGTGGCGCTTCGCTGCGCGCGTTGACCAAAATCACCTCCAGCGGGGTGTCTTGGAACACCCGGTTGAATTGCTCGGGTGCGGCAAACCGAAAGGCGAGCAGACCGGCGTGCAACACCAGGGACACCAGCAGGGCCCAGTGCAAGGTGCTCAGTCCGGACAACCAGCGTTTCATCGCAAGGACTCCCTCGTGATCAGGCGGCCTCGCCGCTGCCGGCCTCGGCCGGCGCTTCGTTCAGATCGATGGCGAGTGCCACCGGTGCCGCCAAGGCGTTGTCCTCGTCCTCGTCGCCATCGGGTGTCTCAGCCGTGTCGCCCACAGCACCGATCACGCCGATGACGGTGCCTCCCACCTCCAGTGAAATATCGTCCATCGCGCCGAGCCGCACCCGCACCCGGCTGCCGCGCGCCACGCTGTCGGCTCCCATCACCGGGAACACCAGCGGCAAGGTGTCGGCGCGCACCAGCCCGCCGTCTTTGATCACAGTGGCGTCCAGCTCTGTGATGCCGGCTTGGCGAATGTGCTGCAGCGTCCAATAACGCTCCATGCCGTTTTGGAACTGGTTGTAGGCGGTATAAGCGGTGTCAAAAGCGCTGATGACGCCAAACAGCTGCGCGTCTTTGGGCTTGAACGGCGCCACCAAGGCGGCGGTCGGGCCGTTGCGCACGCAGGCCATGATTTGCCACTGGTTGACCAAGTCCACATAGCGGCGCAGCGGCGAGGTGCTCCAGGCGTAAGCCGGCACGCCAATGCCGGCGTGGGGCAGGGCCTTGGCGCCCATGCGCACCTTGACGCCCGGCGCCAAGCTGGCCTGGCTGCGGTAGATACCGGGCACGCCGCAGCGCGCCAGCCACTGGCCCCAATGGCGGTTGGCCAGGATCATGGCCTCGGCCACGATCAGGTCCAGCGGGGCGCCGCGGCGGCGGGTGCCCAGCCGCACGGTTTCGGTGCCTTGTGGGCCGGCATCGCCCACGCCGTCGAGCTTGAAGGTGAAGTCGGGCCGGTTGAAGGTCTCGGGCTTGCCGCGCACCACCTCGCGCTGGGCCTTGAGGTGCTGGGCCAAGCGAAACAGAAAGCCCAGTGGCGCTTGCAAAGGCTGCAGCGTGGCGTCGTCCAGGGAGGGTGCTTGGCCTTGCAGCCATTCGGCGCTCACCAGGTGGTCGATCTGGTCGTGCCGCAGGTTGTGGGCAATGGGCACTTGCTCCAGTGTGGTTTGGCTCTCGCCCACCACTTCCAAGGTGGCCTCGTTGAACTGCACGTACAGCGACAGCGCTGGACGCGGCGCGCCTTCGAGCAAGGTGTAGGTCTGTACCACCTCGTCGGGCAGCATGGTGATTTTGTGGCCCGGCATGTAGACGGTGGACAGGCGTGCGCGCGCCACCGCGTCGATGGCGCTGTCCGGTGCAATCGCCAAGCCCGGGGCGGCGATGTGGATGCCCACCGTGACCGTGCCGCTGCCCAGCCCCTGCACCGACAGCGCATCGTCGATTTCCGGTGTTTGGGAGTCGTCGATGGAAAAGGCCTGTACCGAGGCCACAGGCAGCGCCTCGGTGATAGGCGGCGCTTGCAGCGACGCAAAACCCGTGCCTTTGGGAAAGTGCTCGAACAAAAAGCGCTGCCAGTGGAACTGGTAGGCGTTTTCGATCGCGCCACAGCGCTGCAGCAGGGCCAGCACCCCTTCTTGGCTGCGTTTGGCGGCGTCGACCACCGCTTTGTATTCGGGCCCGTTTTTGTCCGGTTTGAACAGGATGCGGTAGAGCTGTTCGCGCACCGAGGGTGGGCACACCCCCTCGCAGAGCTGGGCCGACCACGCATCGATTTGCGCTTGCACCTGGGCTTTTTTCTCGATCGCGGCCAGGGCCTGGGCCAGGATCTCGGGCGGCGCCTTTTTGTAGCGGCCTTTGCCCGCACGGCGGAAATAGTGCGGCGCGCCGTGCAGGCAGATCAGCGCGGCGGCTTTTTCTTCAGAGCTGGCGTGGGCGCTGAAATACTCGGCGGCCAGATCGGCGAAGCCGAACTCGTCTTCTGGCGCGAATTCGTAGGCCAGCGGGAGCTCCATGCTGGCCGCCAAAGCGTTGGCCCGTTCCATCAGCTGGCTGGGACTGGGCTTGTCAAAACGCAGCAGGGCGTTGGCGCTCTTGACTTTGCTGCGTTTGCCGCTGTCCAGCTCCACTTGCAGGGAGCTGTCGGCTTCGGACAGGATGCGGCCGGTCAGCAGTTTGCCGGCGTCGTCGAACAGTAGGTACATGGGGCGGGATTGTCCCATGGGTGCCGGCCCCTGCCGTTCACTGGTCGTCTGCACACAGGCGCATGAAATCGAACACGGCGTCAATATGAGCGGCAAAGTCGCTGATCGCATGGTCGCTGCCTGGCAGCAGTCTCAGAGTGGCGCCAGCACAAAAATCTCGCATCTCGCGCCAGTCCAGCACCTCGTCGCCTTGGGCCACGATGGCGAACTGGTTCTGTGGGCTGGCGGTATGCAGCGGTGCCAAGCGGGCGATATCGGCCTCCATCTGGCGCAGCTCGTCGACGTGGCGGGCCTCAAAAAACACCTTTTGGCTGGGATCGTGCCATTGCGACAGCTCGCCGATGTGGCGCGCCAGATCGCGTGCCGGACACACGGCGGGGTTGAGCAGCACCGCCCGAGCGCCCCAGTGCAGCTGCAGCCAGCGGGCATAAAAGCCGCCCAGTGACGAGCCGCACACAACCGTGCGATTTACCGGCCAGTCGGTGAGCCCTTTCATCACCTCGGTCATCGCTTGCGCCGGCGAAGCGGGCAAGGCCGGGCACCACCAGTGAACGGTGGGATGTTGTTCGCGCACCCGCCGCCCGACCATTTGCGCCTTGGTCGACTGCGGCGAGGAACGAAATCCGTGCAAATACAGCACATGGGTGGCGCAAAGAGCGGCGGGGGTGTTCATGCCCGCAGGATAATCGCTGCATGGCCTCCGTTTTGGACAAACCCACCCTGTTGCAGCGCATCGCCCCCGTGTTTCAGGGCTTTGACGGGCCTTTGGCGTTTTTTATCTTGTTGCTGGCCGGTACGGGCCTGCTGGTGATGTATTCGGTCGGTTTTGACCACGGTACCCGCTTCGTGAACCACGCGCGCAACATGATGATCGCGGCCGGCATTCTGTTTGTGGTGGCCCAAATTCCTCCCCAGCGTCTGATGGCAGTGGCTGTGCCCGCCTATGCGGTGGGGGTGGTGTTGCTCCTCGGGGTCGAGTTTTTTGGGATCATGCGAAAAGGCTCGCAGCGCTGGCTTGATTTGGGGGTGGTGATCCAGCCCAGCGAAATCATGAAAATCGCCATGCCTTTGATGCTCGCATGGTGGTTTCAGCGCCGTGAAGGGCAGCTGCGTATTCCCGACTTTGTGGTGGCAGGGGTGATTTTGGCCATTCCTGGAACCCTGATCATTCACCAACCCGATCTCGGCACCGCTTTGCTGGTGATTGCTTCCGGCTTGTTTGTGATCTTTTTTGCCGGATTGAGCTGGAAACTGATCGTACCGCCCGTGCTGCTGGCGGTGGTTGGGGTCGTGGTGTTGATCGCCATGGAGCCCGAGTGGTGCGCGCCCGGTGTGGATTGGAAGGTGTTGCACGAATACCAGCGCATGCGGGTGTGCACGTTGCTCGACCCCTACAAAGACCCCTTGGGCAAAGGTTTTCACATCATCCAGGGAATGATCGCCATCGGTTCGGGTGGCGTCTGGGGCAAGGGGTTTATGGCGGGCACGCAAACCCACTTGGAGTTCATTCCTGAGCGGACCACGGATTTCATTTACGCCGCCTTTTCCGAAGAATTCGGGCTGGTCGGCACATTGCTCCTGATGCTGGCGTTCATGGGTTTGGTGGTGCGCGGCCTGATGATCGCTCTGGAGGGGCCCACCTTGTTCGCTCGCTTGCTGGCCGGTGCAATGGCCCTCAATATTTTTGTGTACGCCTTTGTCAACATGGGCATGGTCAGTGGCATCTTGCCGGTGGTGGGGGTGCCTTTGCCTTTCATCAGCTACGGTGGCACCGCCATGGTGACCATGGGCATTGGGCTGGGTATCTTGATGTCGGTGGCGCGGGCCAAGCGGCTGATGCCGTCTTGACGGGCTTCCAAGCGTTTGCCCACACCCTGAGGTGGGCAGACGTCAGCCGATTTCCCTTGAATTCGCCGAGCTTTCTACAATGCGCCCATGAGCGCATTCGAACCCACCCTGGCCCACACCCTGTCGCGACTGGCCATCGCCGAATCTCAGTTGCTGGCGCCTTTTGGCCTCACGCCTGGGCATTTGCAGAAGGCGCTGGGTGAAATCCTGGGCCATGGGGCCGACGACGCCGACCTGTACTTTCAGACCACCCGCGCCGAAGGGTGGAGTCTGGAAGAGGGCATCGTCAAAACCGGCAGCTTCAGCATCGACCAAGGCGTGGGGGTGCGCGCCGTGAGCGGTGAAAAAACCGCGTTTGCCTATTCCGACGACCTGTCGTGGGAGGCGCTGCTCGACGCTGCGCGCAGCGTGCGCACCATCGCCGCCCATGGCCAACAGCGCAAGGTCAAGGTGCCGGCGCTCAAAAAATCCAAAGCCCGTGCGCTCTACCCTGAGCTGGACCCGATCGGCACCCTGGACAGCACGGCCAAGGTCGCTTTGTTGGAAAAAGTGGAGCGCTTGGCGAAAGCCAGGGACCCGCGCGTCAAGCAGGTCATGGCCGGGCTGGCCGCCGAGCACGATGTGGTGCTGGTGGCGCGCGCCGACGGCACCCTCGCGGCCGATGTGCGCCCGCTGATCCGCCTGTCGGTGACGGTGATTGCCGAGCAGGCCGGTCGGCGCGAGGTGGGCAGCTCGGGCGGCGGCGGTCGTTTTGGTCTGTCGTATTTCGATGACGCTCTGGTGCAGCGTTATGTGGACGAGGCGGTGGACGCCGCCTTGGTCAACTTGGAAGCGCGCCCAGCGCCCGCTGGTGAAATGACGGTGGTGTTGGGCCCCGGTTGGCCCGGTGTTCTGCTGCACGAGGCGGTGGGCCACGGTCTGGAAGGCGACTTCAACCGCAAAGGGTCCAGCGCTTTCAGTGGCCGCATTGGCCAGCGGGTGGCGGCCAAGGGGGTCA
>JBEIEH010000049.1:0-13888 GCA_040383055.1 Burkholderiaceae bacterium | reverse complement strand
TCGGCACCTACCTCGGCATGCCGGTGCGCTTCGACAGCCTGGAGCAGGCGGCCGACCTGCTGTGGCAGGTTTCGCAGGGTTTCGGCCCGCACACACGCGAGCAGTGGCTGGCGCTGACGGCGCCGCAGATCAAGCCCGACGGACGGGGCGGCTTCGTCCCGCACTACGACCCGGCGATCGCCGTGCCCTTCCGCGCGATCACGCCCGAGCTGGCCGCCGCCGGTGAGGCCGGCCTGTGGGCCGCCTACGACAGCCTGCGCTGCCCGACGCTGCTGCTGCGCGGGGCTGTGTCCGACCTGCTGAGTGCGGAAACCGCGGCGCAGATGGCCGCCCGCGGGCCGCGCGCCCGCGTCCACGAGTTCCCCGGGGTGGGCCACGCGCCCATGCTCGTGCAGGCCGACCAGCGTGCCGTGGTGCGTGAGTTCCTGCAGGCCGAGCCCGACGCCGCGCCCCCGCCCGATCCCGCCCGGCCGTGAAGATCCGCGCTGCCGCCGAGCCCCATGCCCCGGCCGCCATCGTCGCCGCCACGGCGCAGGCGGCCGACGACGAAGGGGCCCAGGCGCTGGAGAAGGCGCGGGCCTTCGTCGAGCCGCTGCTGGCCGGGCGCCAGCTCGATTCCGGCGAGGATGCCTGGGGGCATGCGGGCGGCGTCGTGGACGTTCTTCGGGCCATCGGTGCGTCGCCGGGCTTGCAGGCTGCGGCCTACCTGGTCTACGCCAGCGACTTCCTGCAGCAGCCTGCCGAGACCGTGGCCAAGGGCTTCGGCGCGTCCTACGCCGGACTCGTGGACCTGACGCGCAAGCTCGTCGCGGTGCAGCGCGCCGCGCGCGACGCGCCCGTGGGCCAGGAGGGCCGCGCCTTGCAGACCGAGCGCGTGCGCAAGATGCTGCTCGCGTTCTCGCGCGACCTGCGCGTGGTGCTGCTGCGCCTGGCCTCGCGGCTGCAGACGCTGCGTTGGCACGCGGCGAGCCGGACCCCCTGCCCGCAGGCCCTGGCCCTGGAGACACAGCAGGTCTTCGCCCCGCTGGCCAGCCGCCTGGGTATCTGGCAGATCAAGTGGGAGCTCGAGGACCTGGCCTTCCGCCTGCTGCAGCCGCAGGACTACCACCGCATCGCCCGCCTGCTGCACGAGACCCGCAGCGCACGCGAGCTCGACATGGAGTTCGTGCGCCACCAGCTCCGCGGCGTGCTGCGACAGGCCGGCATCGAAGCGCAGGTGCAGGGCCGGCCCAAGCACATCTACAGCATCTGGAAGAAGATGCAGGGCAAGTCGCTCGCCTTCGAGCGGGTGTTCGACCTGCGCGCGCTGCGGGTCATCGTCGATGACGTTCCCGCCTGCTACGCCGCGCTGTCGGCCGTGCACGCCCGCTACCGCGCCGTGCCGGAGGAGTACGACGACTACATCGCGCGCCCCAAGGCCAACGGCTACCAGTCGCTGCACACGGTGGTGCAGGGCGATGACGGGCGCACGCTCGAGGTGCAGATCCGCAACCGCGCGATGCACGAACATGCCGAGCACGGCGTGGCTGCGCACTGGGCCTACAAGGAGGCGGGCACCCGCGGCTATGCCGGGGCCAGCGCCGAGTCTCAGGTGGCCGAGCGCGTGGCCGAGGCACGCCGCGCGGTGATGCGCCAGTTGCTGGCCTGGGAGCGCGAGCTCTCCGGCCCCGCCGAGGCGGGAGCGGCCCCCGCGCCCACCGAACCCACGGCGCTGGCCGGTGATGCGCAGCCGCAGGCGCCGGCAGCGGACGAGCGCATCTACGTGCTGACGCCGCAGGCCACCGTCGTCGAGTTGGGTGTCGGGGCCACGCCGGTGGACTTTGCCTATGCCGTCCACACCGAGCTCGGCCACCGATGCCGCGGCGCGCGTGTCGACGGCGCTCTGGTGCCGCTGAACACGCCGCTGGCCAACGGGCAGACGGTGGACATCGTCAGCGCGCGCGAGGGCGGGCCCTCGCTCGACTGGCTCAACCCCGAGCTCGGCTACCTGCGCAGCCCGCGCGCCCGGGCCAAGGTGCGGGCTTGGTTCAACGCCCAGGCACAGCAGCAGACGGTGGCGCGCGGGCGCGAACTGGTCGAGAAGCTGCTGCAGCGCGAGGGTCGCACCGCCGTCAAGCTGGACGATCTGGCCGAGCGCCTGGGTTTCCGCCATGCGGACGCTCTGTTCGAGGTGGTCGGCAAGGACGAGGTCTCGCTGCGCCAGATCGAAGTGCTGCTGCGTCCCGCCGCTGAGGCCGCGGCCGCGCCGCTGGAGGAAGTGGCGCTGCGGCGCTCGCGCGCCGGCGACAGCGGCGTGCTTGTGGTGGGGGTGGAGTCGCTGATGACGGCGCTGGCGCGTTGCTGCCGCCCTGCGCCGCCAGATGCCATCGGCGGCTTCGTCACCCGTGGCAAGGGGGTGGTCGTGCACCGCGCTGACTGCAGCGACTTCCGCCACATCGCGGCGCGCCACCCCGACCGCGTGATCCCCGTGGCCTGGGGTGCGACCACAGGCGCGGCCGCAGGCCGGGGCGGGCGGGGCGGTGCCGCGGCGGCGAGCCTGTATCCCGTGGACGTGGTGATCGAGGCGGCCGACCGCCAGGGCCTGCTGCGCGACATCTCCGAGGTCTTCGCGCGCGAGCGCGTCAACGTCACGGGCGTGCAGACGCGCTCGGTGCGCGACGCCGCGGGCAGCACGGCCTTCATGGCCTTCACCGTCGAGGTCGATGACGCGCGCCGCCTGGCGCCGGTGCTGCGCCAGGTGGCCCAGGTGGCGGGCGTGCGCAGCGCGCGGCGGCGATGAGAAGCGCCGGGCGCCGGCGGCAAACCGGCGGGCCCGGGGCCGCGCTATACTGCAGGGCTTCAGGCGCGTAGCTCAGCTGGTTAGAGCACCACCTTGACATGGTGGGGGTCGTTGGTTCGAGTCCAATCGCGCCTACCAACACACAACCCCGGTAAATTTTTCATTTACCGGGGTTTTGTTTTTTCTGCTCTTGTTGATCACCGCGACAAGCGGCTTTTTCACGGGCTGCTAATATCCAAATGACGTGTCGCTTGGCGATTTCGGTGAGCACACGCTCTGGACTCAACAAACAACCACCGTTGGAGAAAATTCATGGTACGAGCTTTATTGGTTCTCTCGGGCGCTGTCGCTGCTCTGGCGCTTTCGGCCTGCAGTCCTTCGCTGGACAAACAGGTCTTGGGCAAGTGGAAATATTCCGTCACGTTGGATGTCAATTTGGACGACAAAGAAGCGAGCGGTCCCGGGCAAATGAAATTGGACTGCTCTTATGAGCTTTTTGAAAACAAGTCGTCCACTGCGGATTGCAAGTACCAATTCGGTGGGGAAACCAAGGGGGAGGACGGTGCGCCGGTGAAGTTGCTGGTGGAGGGCGGCTTGAAGGCGACGGGTGAGTGGAGCGTGAGCGACAAAATCATTTTGGACAAAGTGGTTGACAGCAAAGCGACGGTCGATGTGTTCACTGTCAATAACGCCCGGATCGATGATGCCGCTGTCCTTGAGAATCTTCGCGGTGAGATGAACAGCACCTTCGTCAAGGGGGAGACGTCGAAATTGAGGACGCTCGCCATCGAAAAAGACAAGTGGTCATTTGAGCAAGAGGTCGACGGCAAGCCGGTCGCTGTGACCGCCACTCGCCTGTAAGCTCTTCGTGTGCGGCGGGTCGATGATTGACCCGTCGCTGTGCTGATATGTGTCTGATGTTCTCGTTGGACCAAAACAAACGGCCCCGCAGGGCCGTTTGTTTTGCCTAGGTCAAAAGGCCTTGTTACTTCTGTGACAGAACCCAAGCCACCAATTTCTTGGCATCCGCTTCACTCACTTGTGGGTTGGCTGGCATGGGAATGGCGCCCCACACGCCCGAGCCACCTTTGATCACTTTGGCCGCCAGAGCGTCCGCTGCCTTGGCGTCGCCCGCGTATTTTTTGGCAATGTCTTTGTAGGCCGGGCCCACCAGCTTCTTGTCCACCGCGTGGCAGGCCATGCAATTCTTGCTCTTGGCCAAGGCTTCATCGGCCAAGGCCGGGGCAGAGACAGCGGTCAGGGTAGCCAGGATAAGAAGAGCGCGTTTCATGGTGTTGAACCTCTGGGGTGGTGGAAGATGCGCCGAATTCTAGCCAGACTCAGGGCTCACGCCAGCGCCGTTACAGAGTTTTGCCATTCATCCAAGGGTATTACAGGGGCGATGTCTTTTGCCGCTGCGGCGCGTGCTCGTCGAGGAGCGGGGATAATCCGGCGATCGTTACTTGTTGAGTGCCCTGGAGACACCATGCCCGCTTACCGTTCCAAGACTTCCACCGCCGGTCGCAATATGGCCGGTGCCCGCGCGCTGTGGCGCGCCACCGGCATGAAAGATGGTGATTTTTCCAAGCCGATCATTGCGATTGCCAATTCTTTTACCCAGTTCGTGCCCGGCCATGTGCACCTCAAGGATCTGGGCCAGCTCGTGGCGCGTGAGATAGAGGCAGCCGGTGGTGTGGCCAAGGAGTTCAACACCATCGCGGTGGACGATGGCATCGCCATGGGGCACGACGGTATGTTGTATTCGCTGCCCAGCCGCGAGCTGATCGCCGACAGCGTGGAATACATGGTCAATGCCCATTGCGCCGACGCGCTGGTGTGCATTTCCAACTGCGACAAGATCACTCCCGGCATGCTGATGGCCGCGATGCGCCTGAACATTCCGGTGGTGTTTGTCTCGGGCGGCCCGATGGAGGCTGGCAAGGTCAAGCTGGCGGTGCCGGGTGAAAAAACCATTCAGATCAAGAAGCTGGATTTGGTGGACGCCATGGTGATGGCGGCCGATGACAAGGTCGACGATGCCACCGTGGCCGAGGTCGAGCGCTCGGCTTGTCCGACCTGCGGTTCGTGCTCAGGCATGTTCACCGCCAATTCGATGAACTGCCTGGCCGAGGCTCTGGGCTTGGCGCTGCCAGGCAACGGTACGGTGGTGGCCACCCACGCCGACCGCGAGCAGTTGTTCAAGCGTGCCGGCCGCCTGGCGGTGGAGCTGTGCAAGCGCTACTACGAACAGGACGATGCCTCGGTGCTGCCGCGTTCGATTGCGTCCTTTGAAGCGTTTGAAAACGTGGTGTCGCTCGACATCGCCATGGGCGGCTCGACCAACACGGTGCTGCACCTGTTGGCTACCGCCCAAGAGGCGCAGGTGAACTTCACCATGGCCGATATCGACCGGCTCTCGCGCCGGGTGCCCACGCTGTGCAAGGTTGCGCCCAACACCAACAAGTACCACATTGAAGACGTGCACCGCGCTGGGGGTGTGATGGCCATCCTGGGTGAATTGGATCGGGGCGGCCTGCTGCACACCCATGTGTCGACCGTGCACAGCAAGACCATGAAAGACGCGCTGGACCAGTGGGACGTGGCACGCGCGCCCTCCGAAGAAGTCAAGACTTTTTACATGGCAGGCCCTGCCGGCATCCCGACCCAGGTCGCGTTCAGCCAGGCCACCCGCTGGCCCTCGCTCGACTTGGATCGCAAAGAAGGCTGTATCCGCAGCGTCGAGCACGCCTATTCGCGCGATGGCGGCCTGGCCGTGCTCTACGGCAACCTAGCTGCCGACGGCTGTATCGTGAAGACCGCTGGCATCGACGAGAGCATGTTTGCGGTGGAAGAGCTGCGCTACACCACCAGCGTGCCGACCTCGACACTGCGGGTGTTCGAAGGTCCGGCGCGGGTGTTTGAGAGCCAGGACGCGGCGGTCGATGCGATCCTTTCCGACCGCATCCAGGCCGGTGACGTGGTGGTGATCCGCTACGAAGGCCCGCGTGGCGGCCCGGGCATGCAAGAGATGCTGTACCCGACTTCGTATCTCAAGTCCAAGGGCCTGGGCAAACACTGCGCGCTGCTGACCGACGGCCGCTTCTCCGGCGGCACCTCGGGGCTGTCGATTGGCCACGTGTCGCCCGAAGCTGCGGCAGGTGGCGTGATCGGTCTGGTGCGCGAAGGCGACAAAATCCGCATCGACGTGACCCAGCGCTCGATTGAGCTGGTGGTGGACGCCGACGAACTGAGCCAGCGCCGCCAGCAGCAAGATGCCCTGGGTTGGAAGCCGGCGCAGAAACGCGAGCGCAAGGTCTCGGCCGCGCTCAAGGCTTACGCCATGTTGGCCATGAGCGCCGACAAGGGCGCGGTGCGCGATCTCTCCAAGCTCGAGGACTGACCCGGCGCTGAGCGCGTGCGCGCTCTGGGCTCCGGCACAATCGGGGGATGCTGCAACATCCTTCGATTGATCCGGTCGCCCTGCAACTTGGGCCAGTGGCCATTCACTGGTACGGCCTCACTTATCTGGCGGCCTTTGGCCTGTTTTATTGGCTGGGCACCCGCCGCCTGCTGCACCCGCCGTTTGCGTCTTTGCCGGCATGGACGCGGCGGGATGTGGAGGACATCCTGTTTTTGGGTGTGATGGGTGTGGTGGCCGGCGGGCGCTTGGGCTATTGCCTGTTCTACAAGCCGGCTTATTACCTGGCCCACCCGTTGGAGGTGTTGGCAGTCTGGCAAGGCGGCATGAGCTTTCACGGTGGGCTGCTCGGCGTGATCGTCGCCATGCTGTGGTTTGCACACAGCCGCCAGCGCCCGTTTTTGCAGGTCATGGACTTTGTGGCGCCCTGTGTGCCCACGGGTTTGGCGGCCGGGCGCGTAGGCAACTTCATCAATGGCGAATTGTGGGGCAGGGTGGCTGATCCGAGCTTGCCCTGGGGCATGGTGTTTCGCGGCGCTGGTGACGCGTCACGCCACCCGTCGCAGATCTACCAGTTTTTGCTCGAAGGTGTGCTGCTGTTTGTGCTGCTGCGGTGGTACGCGCGCAAGCCACGCGCCCAAGGGCAGGTGAGCGCGGTGTTTCTGATCGGTTACGGTGTGTTGCGTTTTGTGGCTGAGTTTTTCCGCGAGCCCGACGCGCATTTGGGTTTGCTCGGGCTGGGCATGAGCATGGGCCAATGGCTGTGTGTGCCGATGGTGATCGGTGGCGTGGCCCTGTGGTGGTTGGGTCAGCGGGAGCGCGCATGACAGAAACCGTGGAGCTTGGGCACATCGGCCTGTCTTGGGATGGTGTGGTGGCGCATGTGCGCATCAGCCATCCGGCGCGATTCAACGCCATGACGCGTGCCATGTGGCGTCAGCTGCCGCCGGTGTTCGCTGAGATCGCTGCGCGGCAAAACACGCGCTGTGTGGTGATCTGTGGCGATGGCGAGCACTTTTGCGCTGGTGGCGATATTTCTGAATATCCCGCTTTTCGCTTTGACGAGGAGCGCCTGCGTGTGTTCCACGAAGACGAGGTGTGGGGCGGTTTGCAAGCGATCCTTGCGTGTGACGTTCCGGTGGTGGCTTCTATCGCTGGCAACTGTATGGGGGCGGGTGTGGAGATGGCCTGCTGTTGCGACGTGCGATTGGCGAGCAACACAGCGCGGTTTGGTGCACCGATCGGCAAATTGGGTTTTCCGATGGCGCCGCGCGAGGCCCAATTGGTGGCGTCGCGCTTGGGTGACGGGCTGGCACGTGGACTCTTGTTGGGCGCTCAGGTGTTGCCAGCCCAGAGGCTGCTGGACAGCGGTTTTTTGTGGGAGCTGTGCGCATCCGATGCCTTGCCTGAGCGCACCAGCGCTATGGTGCGCACCATCAGTGCCTTGGGGCCAGAGGCCGCGCGCCTGAACAAACGCACTTTGCGCGACTTGGAGGCGGGACGCTCAATGGCGGAGGTGTTGGCGGCCGCGTACCGTTACGCCGACTCTGCCGAACACCGCGAAGGTGTACAGGCTTTTTTGGACAAGCGTAGCCCGCTGTTTTGAATCGTTTCTCCGCTTGTGGAGCGTTCACCATGAATTTGTACCAAGCCTTGCGCGACGCATTTCCGATCGATCTGAACACGACTGCGGTGGAGGTGATCGACGGTCCGTGTGCCGGTCTTTGTTACAGCTGGTCCGATCTGGACCGCGCCAGCGCCATGATGGCCAATCTCTTGGCTTCGCTGGGCCTGCCTCTGGGGGCGCGTGTGGCGGTGCAGGTGGAGAAGTCTGTCGAATCGCTGTTGCTCTATTTGGCCGTGTTGCGCGCTGGTCTGGTGTACGTGCCGCTGAACACCGCCTACCGAGCGGCTGAGATGGCGTATTTCATCGACAACGCCGAGCCAGCGGTGGTGGTCTGCAGCCCACAAAATCACGGATGGGTGTCCAAGCTGGCATTCGGCGCAGGGGTGCCATGGGTCTTCACTTTGGGCGACAACCGAGAGGGGAGTTTGCTGCAGCGCGCTGCTCACCACAGCGACCAACACCCAGTGGTCCAGCGCGCCGCCAGCGATCTGGCGGTGATCATTTACACCAGTGGCACCACTGGCCGCAGCAAGGGCGCCATGCTCAGCCACGGCAACATGCGCAGCAACGCTCAAACGTTGCGCGACTATTGGCAATGGCAATCCAACGATGTCCTGATCCACGCCTTGCCCATTTTTCATGTTCATGGCCTGTTTGTGGCTATTCACGGAGCGTTGATCAACGGCAGCCCTATGTTGTGGGTCAACCGATTTGATCCCGCCGTGGTGGTCCGACTGTTGGAGCGAGCTACTGTCTTTATGGGCGTGCCCACGCTGTATGTGCGTATGCTCGGTGAGCCTGGTCTTACGCGCGAGAGAGTAGGACGCATGCGTTTGTTCATTTCAGGCTCAGCACCTTTGTTGATCGACACTTTCACCGAATGGCAGCTCCGCACAGGACACACCATTTTGGAGCGCTACGGCATGAGCGAAACGGTGATGTTGACCTCCAACCCTTGCGGACCCGATGGGCGTCGCGGCGGAGCGACCGAGCGCCGAGGCGGCACCGTGGGTTTTCCATTGCCTGGTGTTGCGCTGCGGGTGGTGGACGACGCAGGGGCCTCTGTGGCCACTGGCGAGGTCGGTGGCATTCAGGTCCAGGGAGCAAGTGTGTTTCAGGGCTATTGGCGCATGCCTGAAAAAACCGCGGAAGAGTTCACCGCCGATGGGTTTTTCAAGACCGGTGATGTGGGTCGCATCGATGCCGATGGCTACGTCACCATTGTGGGCCGCAGCAAAGACTTGATCATCAGTGGCGGCTACAACGTCTACCCGGCCGAGATCGAGGGCACCATCAACGAGATGGCGGGCGTGGCCGAAAGCGCGGTGGTGGGTGTGCCACACCCGGACTTCGGCGAAGTGGGGGTGGCTATCGTCATCGCCAAACCGGGCGCCCATGTGGACCCGGACCGCGTGATCGCCGACCTCAAAGCGAAGCTGGCCAACTTCAAAATCCCCAAGCGTTGCGTGGTGGTCGATGAGCTGCCGCGCAACACCATGGGAAAAGTCCAGAAAAACCTGCTGCGCGAGCAATACAAGAGTGAGTTCGCGTAAGTAGCGCGGCAAAGCAACAGCAGAGCAGCAACAAAAGCCGCCTCCGGAGCGCGTGTCCCCGAGGCAAGAACGCGGCGGATCTGGCTCAGCCGGTCCGCTCGCGTTGCCCCCCTCAGAGGGGTGACGCCGAAGGCGGCGCGGGGGGAACTTCTTCCTGCGCGGGGGGAGCCTATTACCTCAACACCAATACCGGCACATGGCAGTGCGTCAGCACGTGCTGGGTTTCGCTGCCGAGCAACAAGCGCTTGATGCCTTTGCGGCCATGCGACGCCATGATGACCAGATCGCACTTGCTGCGTTTGGCTGCCGCCATGATCGCCTCGGCAATCAGATCTGATCGGATGATCTGCGTTTTGACTTTCACTTGACGCTTTTGACCGAGATCCTTGATGCGGTTGAGTTCTTGCTGAGCTTGCTCGGCCCAAGCCTTTTCGATCTGAGCGCTGTCGTCTGCTTGCAGCACCATGCCACCTTCGAAATACGTGGGGGGATATCGGTGGATCACCCGCAGGGCCACCACCTCGGCGCCGGTGATGTCGGCCAGTTGCAAGGCATGGTCCACCGCTTTGGAGGACAGTTTGCTGCCGTCGGTGGGCACCAGAATGCGTTGGTACATGACATGGCTCCTTCGATGATGAACATGGCTTGATACTAGGTCTCTGGTGGCAGGTGGCATTTGATCCGGGTCAACTCCTTGCCTTGATGCCATTTCGGCATGATTTGCGTTTTGTCAAGCGGCACCATCTGCACTTTGCATTACCCTTGCCGCCCATGTCTGCTTTTTCTGGCGACGCGATGGCCACGTCCGAAGCTTCTGCTGCACAGCTACCACTTGAGCCTTCCACCACCGGTGGTGCTGCCGCATGGTTGAGCGATCACCGTGGGCCGTTGACCGTCACCGACAACTTTGTCGTGCTGGACGATCCGCAAGAGCAATCGGCCTTCACCGAGTACACCGAAGAAGATGGCCAGCGTTGCGCGCGCTCGGTGTTGCTGGTGCAAGGCATGTACTGCGCCGCGTGTGCCGACACAGTGGAGTCGGCGTTGCAGCGCCAGCCCGGCGTGCGCCAAGTGCAGGTGCATGCAGCCACCCGGCGGCTGACCATTGACTGGGAGCCGGCCCACACCCGGATGTCCGTGTTGGCCGAACGTGTGGGGCAGACCGGGTACCGTTTGCTGCCCCTGCACGAGGCGCTGTCGATTTCGGAGCGCATCGCCCAGACCCGACAAGCCTTGTGGCGCTTGTTCTTGGCCGGTTTTTGCATGATGCAGGTGATGATGTACGCGTGGCCCGCCTATGTGGCAGGGCCAGGTGAGATGCCACCCGACATCAACCAGCTGCTGCGCTGGGCCAGCTGGGTCATCAGCCTGCCGGTGGTGTTCTGGGCCAGTGGGCCGTTTTTCTCACAGGCTTGGCGCGACTTGAAGCTCGGGCGCATCGGCATGGACACACCAGTGTCGGTCGGCATCGCGGTGACTTTTGCTGTCAGCACCGCCGCCACTTTCGACCCCACGGGGCCCTGGGGCGCCGAGGTGTGGTTCGACTCGCTCACCATGTTTGTGTTTTTCTTGCTGGGTGGGCGTTATTTGGAGTTCAAGGCCCGTGACCGCACCGCCGGCGCACTCGACAGCCTGATGAACCGCTTGCCCGAGGTGTGTGAACGCCTCAAGCCCGATGGGCAATACGAAGCGGTATCGGTGCGGCGGCTGCAGGTGGGGGATCAGGTGCGCATCCACGCTGGCCAAGCATCTCCAGCCGATGGCGAATTGCTCAGCGACTCGGCCACGGTGGACGAGGCCTTGCTCACCGGAGAGTCGCGCCCGCTCACCCGACAGCGCGGCGACGAATTGATCGCCGGCAGCTACAACTTGGCCGGTTCGGTCGAGTTGCGCGTGGACCGCGTCGGCAAAGACACGCGCTTTGCCCAGATCGTGGGCTTGATGGAAAAAGCCAGCACCGACAAGCCGCGCTTGGCGCTGCTGGCCGATCGCATCGCATCCCCGTTTTTGGTGTTGGTGATGCTGGCGGCCGCAGGCGCCGCGTGGTACTGGTGGCAGATCGATCGGCAGCAGGCCTTGGCTGTGGCGGTGGCGGTGTTGATCGTCACCTGCCCGTGTGCGCTGGCGCTGGCCACACCGGCCGCGATGTTGGCCTCGGCCGGCAACCTGGCGCGAGCGGGCATTTTGGTGCGACGGCTGCAGGCCTTTGAGGCCATGGCCGAGGTGGACATGGTGGTGTTCGACAATACCGGCACCCTGACCGAGGATCGCTTGAACTTGCACGCGGTGTATGTGCGCCCCGACGCTGCAGCCGATGTGGCGCTGCAGCGAGCGGCGTTTCTGGGTGCGCGGTCCTTGCATCCGTTGTCGCGCGCGCTGGTGCAGGCCGCCGATGGCGTTGCGTTGGATCTGCCCGAGCCGCACTGGCAAGAACACGCTGGCCAAGGGGTGGAAGCGCGTTGGCCGGACGGGCGTGTTTGGCGCCTCGGTTCAGCCGGTTTTGTCGGCGTATCGGCGCAAGAGCAGGGCGCTTTGCCCGACAGCGAGCACGCGAGGGTGTGGCTGGCCGACGAACAGGGCTGGCTGGCGCGTTTTGATTTGCGCGAACAACTGCGCGATGACGCCCATGCCACGGTCCAGCGTTTGCAGGCCTGGGGCCTACGCACCGTCATGTTGTCGGGTGACCGGCTGCAAGCGGCACAACAGGTGGCCGATCAATTGGGCATCGCGGAGGTGCACGCTTTGACCACACCCCAAGACAAGTTGGCCCGCATGGCCGAGTGGCAGGCCCAAGGCCTGAAGGTGGCCATGGTGGGCGACGGTCTCAACGACGGTCCGGTGCTGGCATTGGCTCACACCTCATTTGCTTTGGGCAAGGCGGCGGGACTCACCCAGGCGCAAGCCGATGTGGTGTTGCAAAGCGGTCGCCTGTCGGACGTGACGCTGAGTCTGCAGCAAGCGCGCGACACTTTACGGGTGGTGCGGCAAAATCTGTTGTGGGCTGCGGTCTACAACGTGGTGAGTGTGCCGCTGGCGGTGCTGGGGTTTATGCCGCCGTGGTTGGCCGGTTTGGGCATGGCGGGCAGCTCGCTGCTGGTCATAGGCAACGCGTTGCGCTTGTCGCGGCGAGCGGAGCTGAACGTTGGCTGACGGCGCAGATCCTAAACGCCGTCACAGATCGAACAAAGAGGTGTTGTCATGGACATTTTGTATTTGCTGGTGCCCCTGTCGGTGGTATTGGTGTTTGTGGTGATCGGGGTGTTCTGGTGGGCGTTGCAAAACGGCCAGTTCGACAGCGTCGAGCGAGAAGGCGAACGCATCCTGCGCAACGATGGCTGAGTTGACATAAGTCAAGGCGGTGCCGCCGCCTCTCAGGGAAACTCCTCATAGGTCTCATCCTGAGGAGTTTTTTTATGTCCGTAACAACACAGGCCGGCTCGAATGCGGTCTACAACGACAGCGTGGTGCGCTGGTTTGCCGTCGCCTCCGTGGTGTATGGCGTGGTCGGCATGTTGGTGGGGGTGATCATCGCCGCCCAGCTGACCTGGCCGGAGCTCAACATGGGTATTGAATGGCTGACCTATGGTCGCCTGCGCCCCTTGCACACCAATGCGGTGATCTTCGCTTTTGGCGGTTCGGTGCTGTTCGCGACCAGCTATTACGTGGTGCAGCGCACCTGCCAGACCACGCTGTTTGGCGGCAAGCTGGCCTGGTTCACCTTTGTGGGCTGGAACCTGGCGCTGGTGCTGGCGGTCATCACTTTGCCCATGGGTCTGACCAGTGGCAAGGAATACGCCGAGCTGGAGTGGCCCATCGACATCTTGATCGCGGTGACCTGGGTGGCCTACGCTATCGTGTTCTTTGGCACCGTTGGCACCCGCAAGGTGCGCCACATTTATGTGGCCAACTGGTTCTTTGGCGCTTTCATCATCGCCGTGGCCCTGCTGCACATCGTCAACAGCGCCGCCATCCCGGTGAGCCTGACCAAGTCCTATTCCGCTTACGCCGGCGTGCAAGACGCGATGGTGCAATGGTGGTACGGCCACAATGCCGTGGGCTTCTTCCTGACCGCCGCCTTCCTGGGCATGATGTATTACTTCATTCCCAAGCAGGCTGAGCGTCCGGTGTACTCGTATCGCCTGTCGATCGTGCACTTCTGGGCGCTGATCTTCACCTACCTGTGGGCCGGTCCTCACCACCTGCACTACAGCGCTCTGCCAGATTGGACCCAGTCGGTGGGCATGGTGTTTTCTCTCATTCTGTTGGCCCCCAGCTGGGGCGGCATGATCAACGGCATCATGACCCTGTCGGGCGCTTGGCACAAGCTGCGCGACGACCCGATCCTGCGCTTCCTGATCGTGTCCCTGTCGTTCTACGGCATGTCCACCTTCGAAGGTCCGATGATGTCCATCAAGACCGTCAACGCGCTGAGCCACTACACCGACTGGACCTTAGGCCATGTGCACTCGGGTGCTATGGGGTGGGTCTGTCTGGTGACCATGGGCTCGATG
>JBEIEH010000048.1:0-13998 GCA_040383055.1 Burkholderiaceae bacterium | reverse complement strand
CTCTTTGTTCTCCGCCTGATTGCGCTCAATCATGGCCAAAACATCTCGCTGCAACAGCGCACGCTCATCATTGACTTGCTTGCCAAGCAACCTCACTGTGTCGGTCAATGTGCGCTGCTGCTGAGCCAATTGCTTTGAAATCACTTGTGTATTGTCATTTTGTTGATTGATAACCTCTATAAAATGCGTGATGGCTTTCTGAGAATTGCTCACCAACTCACTGGATGCCGACCAGTTGGCCTCCAACATCTGATCAAGAAGTTTAGACAATCGCTTTTCACTACCTTCCGCCCAGGTCTGCAAGCTGGTATCCCTGGTAGATTGCGCCTCGAGCACTCGTGCAACCAAGTCTTGTAGCTGATCAACATTGGCGGAGCCCGCAGACACCTGCAATGCCTCAGGCGTAAATCTTTCAAGCACTTGCGACGAAAAAATTCGCTCAGCAGAATACAAATCCTTGATCACAGCATTGCCCGCCTTGGAGACAGACAAAGAACAAAGACCGACAACCAAGGAACCCAGCAGTCCGTACAAAGAGGTCACAAAAGCGGTGCCCATGCCGCGCATGGGATCTTGAAGCTTCTGCACCATGTCGGCGAACACGGCGGTTGGATTGGCCCCCGTATCGCCTGTTTTTGCAAGGGATCCGAACACTGCGCCAAGATCCTCAAGGGTTCCTAGCAAACCCACAAAAGTACCGACCAGACCCAGACCAACAAGGGCACCGGCAATAAAATTTGGGAAAACGAGCTTATCTCCAAGCGCGGTTTCTACAGCCCTAACCTCATGCTCAAACTTCGCCTGACGTTCAGAGCTTGGCATTTGGAGTACCACCGCAGCCAGAGCAGGATACACAACCACTTTGCCGTGCGACGTATGACTCTCTATCCAAATACGTCGCTCTTCATTGGTCTTCAATAAAGTCCAGCTTCTAACATAACGACTCTCCCTTTGAAAAGAGAGAAGGGAAATGGCGCACAACAATATACCCAAAATAAAGGCAATAAGAATACCATATACCAAACTCGGGTGTGATGCCGTGACGATCGACTTTACGACAACATCTTGAAAAACCACCCCCGCCATCAGCACCACCAGCACTGCAGGCGAAAAAGCCACGACCCACGCCATGACATCGCCAACGGAGATTGCCCCCCGTGCTGACGACACATTCACCAATTTAGATGTGTTTTCTTTCATATGCTCTTTCTTCTATTAAATAATTTATACATCTTGAAGCATAAACACCGTGCGAAGCAATCGCTCATCCTTGAATTGCAAAGACTGGAAAGGTCGAACCTCAACCTTGATCAATTCACGTGCAAACCCTTGGCGAACCAAGGCTTCTCTCACAGAATTCACCCGGGCAAACGACTCACGCACAACACGTGAATTGTTGGTGTCTGCAAAAATAACCAGCTTCCACGAAACCGCTGTATTAGCATCGGCCAACGCATCGGGAACCGGCTTATCAGCCCCCCATAGAAACTGGGAAGACTCAAACTCCCAAATCACTTTGGGATCTCGATCAAACAACCTGCCCTGGGACTCCTTGGATCCAGAGCTCGCGGTACCTGTGGGTTTCGCGGCCACTCGCAAGTCAAATATCACCTCATTGGCTTTGGGTGCAGGTGACGATGACAAACTCAATCGCCTCTCTCTGTCTAATACCTGCAAAGTGCTTTGATACTCTTCTTCGACCAGATTCAACTGAGCCTTGAGTTGATCTACCCTAGGGTCGGGTGCTCGTTTACTCGTTGGAGGGGTACGTTCGGCCGCCGTTTCAGCATCCTCAGCCACCAACCGTTTTGCCTGCTGACGCTGCGCCTCACGTAACTGCTCAAGCTGAAGTTGTCGATCCAATTCTTCGCGCCTGCGAACCATCGCATCAATATCGATTGCACTGAGCCGTGCCGATATAAGGCTTTTCTCAGCGTCGGTCAAATTCATTTGGCCAACAATTTGAGAAGCCCTTCCTTGCAGTGTCGTGGCACCTTGGACGGAGTCACTTGCCCCCAGAAACGACAGCTGCTGCTGCTGCTTCATAGAGTGCAGTGTGAGCGCTACCATCCCAAGAGCAAACGAGCCCACCAGCAGCAGCAGGTACAGCATGACGTTGACCAAGGCATCTAGGTAGCCTGGCCAGTAGTCCTGCTCAAGAGTTGAAGACCTCATTTGGTCGCCACCGGTTTGCTGATCGGCTTTAGGAGCATGGGCAGCTCCCCGGGCCGCAGCTGAGACCGAGCACCAGGCAACTCCTGGGGGGCTAGATCGCGATTGAGGATGAGGCTGACCTGCTCAGGCGAAAACCCAACCTCAACGAGCTGGGTCCGAATGTTCAGCATCAGACGGTACATTTCTCGGCTGGCGACGGAATCCAGCCCCGCTACGCCGGTCTCTAAGACCCATGTGGACGAAGTTGCAGCCACACCGTCGGCTCGCATGCGGGCCTGCAACTGCTCAAGAACCCCTTCGTCCAAGCCCTGCACACCTGGACCAAACACAAAACGGTAGAAACGCACGGTGTCGCGCGGCTGCCGCTCCGGTGATTTGAGTGCCCTGTCGCTTTGAAGCTTGGCCAGCTCCGCACGCACGGCGGCCAAGCGCTCATTGCTATCCGTGAGCTGGCTCTCCAACTCGCGAGCAGATGCCGGCTCAGGGTCCACAACAGTTGATGCAGCAAGGGGCTTCCCAGTGTTCACTCGTGGCCGAGAAGGAATGATGTTCATGACTTGATCGGCTTCCCGGCCTTTTGCCAAAAGGGACTCAACCTCTATGGTTCGGCGCTCATCCTCAATGGCCGCAACCACCAATTGGTCGTTGTACTCTTCGACGAGTCGCCCAATTTGGGTGATAGCAACCACCAGCACCCCCGCAAGCAGCAGAAGACTCAGCACCAGACTGGACACCGCAGCCACATAGCCAGGCCAAACGGTAATGGACACCTTGTGACGACTCACAAAATCCTTCAATTAGACGTAAGAACGACGACGGCCACACCTCAAAGATCAAGAAAATGGATGCATATCGCCAAAAATCTAGCCTAAAGGTTATATATTTGGATGCCGTCAAACAATAGCAAAACCCTGTTGACTAACATCATAAATTAACAAAGATGAGTCAGCAATAACAAAAACAAGTCAGGGGAAACTCGCAAGGGCAATAACTTTGCCACCTAGTGAAAGCCACCTTCAAAACAATGCCTCACTTCATGTCCCAGGTAGACAGGGTTGTAGTAGTACCCCATTACAACTGTGCAGGTAGATGCCTTTTCATTCCAGTGAGCACACCCCATCAGCTTCTGTGTCGGCCCCGCAACAATACCTGTTAAGCGAGAGCAAACCACCTCGTAGTCCTCACGTACGACCCAAGTAACACTCGGCTCTAAAATAATTCGTTTTCCATAGTCAGCAGCAACAAATGACTCTCTGTCGACGTCATGCAACCTAATGACCGTAGCACAACCACTCAGAAAGTAAGCAACACAACACAAAACACACGACAAAACGACTTTCATTGTTTGGCGATCAACTGGCTTAGTCCAAAACAGCGCTGCACCGCGCCACCCAAAAGATCATGCCGAGTGACCTTTGAAGTGGTCACGACACACCGATGCGGCCGCACACCTGCATCAAGTTCAACGCAGTACCCAAGCCTCTCCCACTGCTCCCTGGACCACAACGGACAGTCCTCTGCCACCCCAAAGCGCCAAGCCAATACAACGGTTGCCGAGCGTCCAACCTCGACAACGTCGTTGGGCACCAAGCGAACAATGGCAGGCGTCTGCACGCCGCGCATCCCCGAAGCAATAGCTGGAGACACCCCAGTCTCAGCGTTTGCACACCCCAGACACATCGAGGCAAAAACAGACGCATGGCTTACGAATCGAGCCAGCGCCACATCAGTGCTCTCCAACGAGCACTGGATAGATGCGCCCTTTCTGATCTACAGATTGCAAGGATTCCAAGAGGCGGTGGTACACACCACCCGTCGGTTCAAACGAGGCCAAGCATTGAATATCGGCAAGACTCAGTTCCACCACTTCCACCTGATCGAGGAAAGACCGAGGGGCAGGCGCGGCACCTGCCGAAGGGCGATTCACATAGCCAAACCCAACTTCTGACACAGACAACATAGTGCTTCTCCTTGTGTATGCAGACATCCTGCAATGAAGCCTATGGTCCTCTCATTGGGTCTTCTCTGGTATCGCTTTACTTTGCATGCTTGGCCACAAAGACACTTGTTTGCGCTAGGAAATACACACAAATTCAGCAAAAGCATGAAGGTAGATTTAGATACGAATTGTCAGGGTAATCCCCCCGAAAAACCAGTGGTGTGAGAAGTAGAAGTTTTCGAAGGAGAATTTCTACATGAAGAAGGTCAAGTCGGCCCTCCTGCCCGAGACTTGCTCTCGATCTCAGACAGTTGCGAGCGCAAACGTTCAAGGCCCGCATAAAGATCGGTCAAGGCACCTTGTACCGCAGCCAACTCGCCGCCGCTGACCGCTTGAATACTTTCTTGGTGTACAGGCTGCAGCGTGGTCTGCATCGCATAACTTGATACGGACCGAACAACGGATGCCCCACCTTTGAAGCGCAGACGAGACCACGTTTTACACAAGGCCTCGGTCTCACCTTGAAGCCATCGCAAGTCGTCGACACTGGCCAGCAAGGCCATCGCCTGCACTTGGGTTGCCAACGCTCGCACCTGATCAGCCCAAAGCTGATCTCCTACTCGGTGGATGTAGCTTTGAAGCTGGTTGAGACATCGAAGCATGTCGGTTGCCGGCTCCGGGTTGGTCGGACGGGTCACCCAATCGCGAACAGCTCTCAGAAGCGCCTGAACCCATTTGTCCACCTGGGCATCGAACAAAGGCCTCTGGGCGACATCGGAATGCTGATGCACTTCATCGCCAAGGTACCGTTCAACTGAGCGCTCTCGTTGAGTCGTGAGCGTCGATCTAGGAGAAGAACTGATGGTCGATGTGCTGGTCATTGGGAGGTGTCTGGGCAAGTCGCGCATCTGCGCAACCAAGGCAATCAACCTCTCGACCTGGGGTGCCTTGTACTGCTCAATCTCCAGCAATCCCAACACGGTCATCATTTCCCTGGCGCTGGCGCGAAGGGTTTCAGGCATGTCCGCAGGCAGTTGGCGAGAACGCCAGTCGCCACGAGTCACCTCGTGGCTTGCCAACTCCAACTGACGGGCAAATTCAGCTATTTCGTGAAAGCCGATTGTCGCAGCAGCTCCCGCAAGGGTATGGGCGCAGCTCTCCGCATCGCAAGACAGTGGATCCTCGCCGACGACCCAAGAATCTAGGGTTTGGCTCAAGCGTTGAGCCAAGGCCAAAGACTCGGACATAAACACCCGAAACAGGTGAGCACTGACCTGCGTTGAGCCAACCCGTCGATTGACGACAGAAGAGCTTGCGCCCACAGACAGCTCAAGGCTCTCACGCCCCGGCACGCGCCGAGAGTCGGCCTGTGGACCAACACCAGGCACAACCGTATCGCCCTCCTCTATGGAGGATCGCCCAGCAATACATGCCAGCGGCTCGATTGGACTAACATCATGGGGTGGGTGCGCAACTTGGCTCGGTATGGAATCTACAATCCCAGCGATTTCGCGGCACGCTGAAAGTACACACTTGACAACGTCGGCCTCTATCGGGATATTGTTCGCCAAACACCCGTCGAGCTTTTGCTCGATGTTCCACGCAATGTCTCCCACTTCAGACAACTGCGCCATACGGGCGCTGCCCTTGAGGGTGTGAAAAGTGCGCCGCACATGCTGAACACTGGTCAGATCGTGAGGTTGCATCAACAAAGTGTCCAGCACCTCACGCAAACCCGCGAGCAACTCTTGAGCTTCTTCTCTGAAGACGCCAACGATTTCCGGAGCTGGCTTATAGGCAATCTTGCCTAGAGACAGATCCAACGAGCCTGCGTTGGGCTTTGGCATACCCAGCGCGATCTCCAAGGTTGGCCGTCCCGTCCGAATAGCATTGTCTTGCTTGGGCGGTACTGAAGTGGCCTTGGTTTGTGACATCGAGCAAGCGAGGGCGTCTGCCACCAAAGGTACATGCCTCGGGCGCAACGTGTTCAGATGCTCGTCAAACAACCATCTGTCATCATCAGCGCCGACCATCGATTGCCCCAACTCGTTGACCAACAAAGAGAGTCCACCAATGTTGGCGCTGATGTTGTCGTGCATGGATCTAAAGGCACTAGGGTGAACACGCTCACTGGCCATTTTGCTTAGGCTCTGATGAACATGTTCGATGGAGCGAACAGCATGCGACTGAGACAGAAGTGCAAATACCCCACGGATTTGCCCCAGCGACACCAGCGCCAATTGCAAATTGCTTTCTTGTCGACCTCCGCCAAAGTACACCTCAAGGCGTTGCTCGACTTGGGCCATAGATTGTTTCAACGCCTTGGCGACATCTGTCAGTGGATTGGACTCCACAGCCACACCACATATGCGCTCGACCCAATCTGGCAACGGCCCCGGCGACGTCTGTCGAAGCAGAGCTTGCATCCTGTCAGCGAAAACAGGCAATCGAGCGGCCCACCGCAAATCCATTTCACCCGGATGCGATGCAGACGCCTCCAAGTACAAAAGCAAGGTGGCCACTTCAACGGAAATGGGCGATGCCTCACTTGGTGCCGCGTTTTCAACAAGCGCCATCACCCGTTGGACCAACACATTGGGCTGGCCTGGAAAAGCCGCCATTGCTTGCTCAAGTAAAGACAAGCAAGACAACATACGGTGGGTACCAGATACCTGCCCCTCTGTGTAAGCAGACCATTCGGCCTTTGCGTTCTTTACAGCACGCATCACAGCATCTCGCTGCTCAGCACTCACCTCGTCATAGCAAGCTTTTTGCCACCCGACAACGGAATGCCTCTGCAATCGAAACACGTGGCGAACCCTGCGCAAACACGGAGCAGCATGCACGGCCTGAGGTGCCGCCTGAGCACAAAGAAAAAGCAACTGACGCTCCAGCCTCGGTAAGGGAACCGGGTGAACGGTCGGCCACTCCACGTAGCGCTGCAGCACAGCGGACAAAGCCCGCTTGACATAAACATTGGGTAGCAAAAGCTCACAATGCAGAGCTTCAAGTACCGCAGCCGCCATCACCCAAAAGGTGCCTTGTTCAGATGACGCACATCCCTTCGCCAGCCCGGTACACAGCACAGCCAACTTGCCGGCAGCATGGCGATCTCTACCTTGCAACACCAACAGCAGAAATCGATCAAACAACACCCGAACAATCGGGTCAGGCACGAGAACGTACTTGCCACCCGCATCAACTGCATTCCACTTAAGATCCGCGGCCCAGAGATCGACCGGATCCACAAAAGAATTGCCCAACCCTAGCTGCAAGTCTTTATAGATCGGAAACAAGATCACTGGGCAGGTGCCCGGCCCCTGCAGTCTTTGCACTACATAACTATGGAAAGCCTCGATTGCCCTTTTTGTCAATGCGATATCGACGCCATTGATCATAGAACCGGATAGGTCCCACGTTAGCAAAACGCTCTTGATGCAATTCACATACCGAGCTAACGAGACCTCTCCGACCATATGTAGAACACCAATCAATGCGTGCAGCTCATCGAGCGTAGGGACTACATAAGTTTCAAGCGACTCTTTGTAGCCAGACCTAGAGAGCTCCAAGGATTCTTCAAACGAAGCAATCCTCACCTGGGCTTGTTCAACTACCCGCTTGATCTCAGGTGCAACCCAAGCAAAAAAGACCTCGTGATCGCGAGCATTGCTGATGGGCTTATCTACATTCAAGTCAACCATATTGGACATTCATCTGGATAGTATCGGCTGCAATCGACTTCGGAGCTGTATCTGCAATAAGTGTCAACCACGCTTGCTTAGGATGCTCGAGAGGCACACCCGCTCGGTCAGCACAAGTCGATCACCCATATGTGTTAATCCCATCAGGGGGCTCCTTCTGCGTTCTTGGACCACTGTTGTGCAGCTTGGAGCAACTCATCTTTGGTGAACGGTTTGGTCAAGTATTGCTGTGAGCCAACCATGCGGCCACGCGCCTTGTCGAACAAGCCGTCTTTTGACGACAACATCACCACCGGCAAAGCCGCAAAACGGGCGTTGCGCTTGATGATGGCGCAGGTCTGATAGCCGTCTAGGCGCGGCATCAAAATGTCACAAAACACCAGATCGGGCTCGTGATCGTGGATCTTGGACAAGGCGTCAAAGCCATCTTCGGCCAACAACACCTCAAACCCGCCTTGGCGCAAAAAAATTTCGGCGCTTCGGCGAATGGTGTTGCTGTCATCCACCACAAGGACTTTGGGCATGGCAGCTTATCTCGATGAAAAAACGCCATCGCCCACACAGGGCGCCGCGCGTTGACGACCCCAAAGGGTCAGATCTGAACCATTTCGAAATCGTCTTTGCGGGCCCCACACTCGGGACAGGTCCAGTTGATGGGCACTTGGTCCCACGGGGTGCCCGGCGCAATGCCTTCATCGGGTGCACCAGCGGCCTCGTCGTAAATCCAGCCGCAGATCAGGCACATCCAAGTTTTGGGTTCGCTCATGGTGGTAAAGGTCTGGCTTCACAAGATAAAACCATTGTATCCATCAGATGCGCCTTTTTCCCCCGTTTGGGGGGCGTGGTTTTCCCGGTATAAACCCATATCCTTGCCAGAGCCGATTGCACGCGCCCCATGACCGACACCTCCCCCCCCGAAGACAACAGCGACAGCCCGGTCAGCCTGCCTTGTGTGATGACGTTCAACAGCAACGATCCCAGCGGCGGGGCGGGGCTGGCGGCCGACATGACCGCCATGGCCAGCGCTTCGGTGCACGTGTTGCCCGTGGTGTGTGGCGTGTATGTGCGCGACACCACCGAAGTGCGCGAGCACGTAGCGCTGGACGAAGACACCGTCAACGAGCAGGCCCGCTGTGTGCTCGAGGACGTGCCGGTGCAGGCCTTTAAGGTCGGTTTTGTCGGCAGCCCAGAGAACCTGAGCGCGATTGCCGCCATCGCCACCGACTACCCCGAGGTGCCGGTGCTCACCTACATGCCCGACCTGTCGTGGTGGGACGAGGTCGAGATCGAAACCTACCTGGACGCCTGTGCCGAGCTGCTGCTGCCGCAAACCACGATCTTGGTGGGCAACCACAGCACCTTGTGCCGCTGGCTGCTGCCCGACTGGGAAGGCGACAAACCGCCCAGCGCCCGCGAAGTGGCGCGCGCCGCCGCCCAGCACGGGGTGGCTTACACCTTGGTCACCGGCTTTAACGCGCCCGAACAACAGCTGGAGAGCCACCTCGCCAGCCCCGAAATGGTCCTGGCCACCGCCCATTACGAACGCTTTGAGGCCACTTTCAATGGCGCGGGCGAAACCCTGTCGGCCGCGCTGTGCGCGCTGATCGCGGGCGGCAACGACCTGCAAGCGGCCTGCGCCGAAGCGCTGACCTACCTCGACCAGTGCTTGGACGCCGGCTTTCAGCCCGGCATGGGCCACGCCGTGCCCGACCGCCTGTTTTGGGCGCACGACGACGACAGCGAGGCCGAAGCCGAGGGCGCTGAGGGCGAAGAACACCGCCTGGACGACGAACACTTTCCACTCGACACCACCCGCCACTGAGCGCCCAAGCGCTCGCGCGTTTTTTGCTTTTCACCCACCATGACCGACCGCAACGACCAACTTTTTGAACGCGCCAAACAATTCATCCCCGGCGGTGTGAACTCGCCGGTGCGCGCCTTTCGCGCCGTCGGCGGCACACCGCGTTTTGTGCAGCGCGCCCAGGGCGCGTATTTCTGGGACGCGAATGGGCAAAAGTACATCGACTACATCGGCTCTTGGGGCCCGATGATCTTGGGCCACGGCCACCCCGCCGTGCTCGAAGCCGTTCAAAAAGCCGCCCTGGACGGCTTCAGCTTTGGCGCGCCCACCGAGCGCGAGGTGGAACTGGCCGAAGAAATCATCAAACTCGTGCCCAGCATCGAGATGGTGCGACTGGTCAGCTCGGGCACCGAAGCCGGCATGAGCGCCATCCGCTTGGCGCGCGGCGCCACCGGCCGCAAGAAGATCATCAAATTCGAAGGCTGCTACCACGGTCACGCGGACGCGCTGCTGGTCAAAGCCGGCTCCGGCCTGGCCACCTTTGGCAACCCCACCAGCGCCGGTGTGCCACCTGAAGTGGTGCAGCACACCTTGGTGCTGGAATACAACAACGTCGCGCAGATCGAAGCCGCCTTTGCCGAGCACGGCGCCGACATCGCCTGCGTGATGATCGAGCCCATCGCGGGCAACATGAACTTTGTGCGCGCTTCTCTGCCGTTTGTGAAGCGCATCCGCGAGCTGTGCACCCAGCACGGCGCGCTGTTCGCCTTTGACGAGGTGATGACCGGATTCCGCGTTGGCTTGGGCAGCGCCCAAGGTGTGTACGCCCAGCTGATCCCCGGCTTTGAGCCCGATATGACGGTGATGGGCAAGGTCATTGGCGGCGGCATGCCGCTGGCCGCCTTTGGCGCCAAACGCGCGGTGATGGAGCACCTTGCGCCCCTCGGACCGGTGTACCAGGCCGGCACCCTGAGCGGCAACCCGGTGGCCACCGCCTGCGGCTTGGCAACGCTGCGCGAAATCCAAAAACCCGGCTTTTTTGAGTCGCTGTCGGCCAAGACCCGCGCGCTGGTCGACGGCCTGCAAGCCGCCGCTGCGGCCGAAGGCGTGCCCTTCAGCGCCGACTGCCAAGGCGGCATGTTCGGCTTTTTCCTGATGCCCGAGCTGCCACAGAACTACGCCACCGTCATGACCACCGACAACGCGCGCTTCAACACGCTGTTCCACGGCCTGCTCAGCCGGGGGGTGTACATTGCGCCTGCTCTCTACGAAGCCGGCTTTGTAAGCGCCGCCCACAGCGACGCCGACATCGAAGCCACCATCGCCGCCGCCCGCGAGGTGTTCCGCACCCTGGCCGCCCACTGACACACCCCATGCGCAAAACCTATCCCCTGACCGCCCCCAACAAACAACCCGCTCGTGTGCTCGACGCGGTGAAACACGACATCCGCCGCTACATCACCCGCGAGCGCGGCCGCGCCTTGCCCAGCGACCAACAGGTCTGGCAATTCGACTGCAAGGTGGGCACAGATGCGCCCAGCGCCCAAGCGCTGCGGGTGAGCGAGGTGATCACGGCGGTGGACGCGGTGGCCGCCGCGGGCGCGCCAGCGGTGTATGTGGAGATTTTGGCGCGTGCCGGCGAGCGCGCACCCCGCCCGATCCGTGTCAGCGACGAAAACCCGGCAGACGAGCAGGCCGACTGAACGCGCGGCCCAGCGGCGTAGGCACACGCCCGCGTGCGGGTTCAGCCGCGCTGAGGCGGCTTGCGCGCTGTGCCTGCAGCGGCCTGGGCCGCTTGGGCTTGGGCCGCTTGGGCTTGGGCCGCACGCAACTTGTCTTTTTTGCTCGGCCGCTGGCCTTTGATGCCACCGCCATCGGCCGCCACCAGGGCGCGCGGCGCTGGCTCAGCGTCGGTGGGCTCAAAACCGGGCCACACCTCCAAGGGCACATCGATCCGCAGGCGTTCGCTGAGCTGGCGCCACTGCGCGCGCTGTTCGGCCGTCACCAAAGTGATCGCCTCGCCGCTGGCGCCGGCGCGGCCGGTGCGCCCGCTGCGGTGCACATGGTCGCTGGCCGAGCGCGCCACATCGGCGTGCACCACCAGCGGCAAACCGGCGATGTCGATGCCACGCGCGGCCAGATCGGTGGCCACCAGCAGCTCCACCTCGCGCGCCCGAAACGCCGCCAGCACCGCGTTGCGCGCGCCCTGGCTCAGCTCGCCGTGCAAGGCCGCTGCTTTGAGCCCAGCGCGCTGCAGCTTGCCCACCAGGTGATCGCAGCCGTAGCGCGTGGCCACAAACACCAGCGCTTGTGACCAGGCGCCGCTCTGCCACAGGTGGCGCAAGAGCGCGGTGCGCTGGCGCGCGTCCACCGCAATGGCGCGCTGGGCGATGTCGGGGCGCTCGGTGGGCTCTTCGGCTTCAGACGGAGCAAGCGCAGTGCGCGCGGTGGACGGGGCCTCAGACCCACCCACATCGACCCGCACCGGGTCGCGCAACACCGCCTGCGCCAGCGCCTGCACCTCGGGCGCAAACGTGGCCGAGAACAGCGCGGTCTGGCGCTGTGTGGGCAACAGCGCCAGCACACCCTGCAGCTCTTCGGCAAAACCGGTGTCGAGCAAACGGTCGGCCTCGTCGAGCGCCAGCTGCTGCACCGCGTTGAGCTGGAGCGCGTTGTGCGCCACCAAATCGAGCAAGCGCCCGGGGGTGGCCACCACCACATCGGCGCCGCCGCGCAAGGCCATCATTTGGGGGTTGATCGACACACCGCCGTGGGCCACCACAGTGCGCAGGTGCAAGGGATACGCCAAATCGCTGATCACCTGGCCGACCTGCTGCGCCAGCTCACGGGTGGGCAGCAAGACCAAGGCGCGCACCGGTCGGCGGTAACCGCCCACGCTGCGCTCACCCGCGCAGCGCTGCACCAGTGGCAAAGCGTAGGCCAAGGTTTTGCCCGAACCGGTGGGCGCGCACACCCATAGGTCGCGCCCGGCCAAGGCCGGCGGCAGCACCTGGGTCTGCACCGGGGTGGGCCGGCGCACGCCGGCCGAGGCCACCGCTCGGCACAAGGCGGCGTTCAGCCCCAGCGCCGCAAAACCCCGCACATCGGACGGATCGGCGCTCAATGGCGGAAGTGGCGCACGCCAGTGAAGACCATGGCCACACCGCGCTCGTTGGCGGCGTCGATGACCTCTTGGTCGCGCATAGACCCGCCTGGCTGCGCAACACAATTGGCACCGGCATCGACCACCACGTCTAGGCCGTCGCGGAAAGGGAAGAACGCATCGCTCGCGACCACCGTGCCCTGAAGGCTGAGCTTGGCGGCCTCGGCCTTGATGCTGGCGATGCGGGCCGAATCCAGCCGGCTCATCTGCCCGGCGCCAACGCCCATGGTCATGCCGTTTTTGCAAAACACAATGGCGTTGGACTTGACGTATTTGGCCACCTTCCAGGCGAACAGCAGGTCTTGCAGCTCGGCAGGCGTGGGCTGCATGACGGTGACGACCTTGAAGTCGGCCAGCGCAAGTTCGTGGTTATCGGCGGTCTGCAGCAGCAGGCCCGAGCCCACGCGCTTGGCGTCCATGGCGTTGCGGCCTTGGCTCCACGGGGTTTGGCCACCGGCAGGCAAGGCGATTTTCATCAAGCGCACATTGACTTTGGGCTGGAAGATGGCCAGCGCTTCGGGCGTGAAGTCGGGCGCCATCAGCACTTCGACAAACTGTTTGACCACGGCTTCGGCCGCCGCTTTGTCGACCGTGCGGTTAAAAGCGATGATGCCGCCAAACGCGCTGGTCGGGTCGGTCTGGAAGGCCTTGGCGTAGGCCTCGTGGGCGTCTTGGCCCACGGCCACACCACAGGGGTTGGCGTGTTTGACGATCACACAGGCCGGCGCGTCGAAGCTCTTGACACATTCCCAGGCCGCGTCGGCGTCGGCGATGTTGTTGTAGCTCAGTTCTTTGCCCTGCAGCTGAACGCCCGTGACCAGCGAGCCTGGCGCTGGGTGCAGGTCGCGGTAGAGCGCGGCCTGCTGGTGGCTGTTTTCGCCGTAGCGCAGGTCTTGCACCTTGATGAACTGGCCGTTGGACTGGCCGGGAAAGGCGTTGCGCTCGGGCACATAGCCCTCGCTCGGCTTGTCTTCTTCAAACACCACCGACGACAGGTAGTCGCTGATGGCGCCGTCGTACTGAGCGATGCGGTTGAAGGCGGCCACCGACAGCGCAAAACGCAGCTTGTCGGACAACTTGCCGTGGCCTTTGAGTTCGGCGATCACGGCCTCGTACTGGCTGGCGTCGGTGACCACGCCCACGTCCTTCCAGTTCTTGGCGGCGCTGCGCACCATGGCTGGGCCGCCGATGTCGATGTTCTCGATCGCATCGGCCAGGG
>JBEIEH010000047.1:0-14120 GCA_040383055.1 Burkholderiaceae bacterium | reverse complement strand
GGCGAATTCAATGAAGCTGGCGCGGTGAACTGTCCAGGACGAGGCAACAACAATCGTCCATCGCGCATGACCATTTTACGCAATGCTTTGCGGGACACATTTGGCTACCCCACCACCGGAAGCAAAGGCATCATTCAAGACAATCGTATTCGCTTGGCTTGGCAAAGCATGTGGGACAATGGCAGAGCCAGCAGACCCAGTTACTTACAAAACTGGCAAGATAGTATCGCAGCAGGTCAACCCAATTCGATCCGTCCATTCTCGGGCAATCATCGCGATAATTTTCATTTTTTTGTAACTTCTTTGACGCCGGTGTATGGCACACCATCGCACAAAATGATGAGCAATGTCCGCAACTACATGTTCAGCGGATCATCTATCAACAGCCCTTTCGCCTCCAATCCAGGTATTCAGGCAGAACCTTATTTAGGATGCAGACGTTCTTATCATATCTTTATGACTGATGGCGCCTGGAACTCTGAGACCGGCGCCATTGGCAACTACGATGGCACATCACAGAGTTTCCCAGATGGAGCTATATACTCCACCACCGATGCACAAACAAGAGCATATCGTGATAGCTGGGGAGGTTCGATTGGCACTTTGGCTGACTGGGCAATGGCCAACTGGGCAACCGATTTTCAAACCGGTATACCAAATCAAGTCAAGCCTATCATCAAGCACCCGGGAAACGAGATCATTGGCTCCACCTCGCTGAATGAGTACTGGAACCCAAAAAATAATCCGATGACTTGGCAGGGTGTTACACAGTACGCGATCGGATTTGGTACGTCGGCTACCCGATGGACGACCCAACCCCCGTGGGGCACCGACACCCACGCCGGGACCGGTTACACCAACCTGATCAATGGTGCAGTGACTTGGGGCGACGTGTTCTCTGGTGGAGAGCCGGCTCGGCCCATGGATCTTTGGCACATGGCTCTGAACGGCCGCGGCAAGTATTATCAGGCTCGATCTTCCACCGATTTGCGCACCGCCTTTAATGATATTTTGCAAACAATCCTGATTGATACCTCAAGTCCTTTGGCGGCGGGGGCTAGCTCTAATATCAAAGCAGGAATTGGAGGCCAAGCGTTTCTCACCGCTTACGATGGTGGGCGGTGGAAAGGTGAAATACGCGCGCTCACTATTGGGCGACAAAACACGGTGGAAGGAACACTTTGGGATGGAGGGAAGCTGCTCAATGAGCGCGATTTCAACACGCGGCGCATTTTGACCCACAACGGCAGCTCACCGACTGTATTCTCATGGAGCAATCTGAGTGAAACTCAAAAAACTGCTTTGCGTGGAACAGATGGAGACTCGGCGGGCACACAGCGGTTAGACTATTTGCGCGGCGATCGATCACAAGAGCAACCCTCCGGCGCCCTGCGTGAACGAGATTCGCGTCTAGGAAGCTTGGTCAACTCCGTACCTGTGTACATGGGGCCGCCTACAGCATCGGCGGTGAGACTTCCCGGTAGAAATGAATTCATTCGAAATTATCGAGGGCGGCCCCCTGTATTGTTCGTTGGCTCCAATGGAGGTATGCTGCATGCGTTTCATGCTGGCAGCGGTGCTGGAGCTGGCAAGGAACTGTTCGCCTATGTTCCGCGTGGGGTGTACAACAAACTTCGCGACTACACCGCACCCAGTTATCAGCATCAATTTACGGTAGATGGCTCTCCCTTGTTGGGAGACGTCAATCTTGGCTCAAACGACAGCCCCAATTGGCGCTCCGTGCTGGTGGGAACTTTAGGATTGGGAGGCCGTGGATTTTTCGCGCTAGACGTGACAGACCCCAGCCGTTTTGAGGGCAGCAACCCAATGCCACCGAGTGAATTGGTGCTGTTTGACAGAACTGAACCAAGCGCAAGTGGTGCAGAGCAACATGTGGGCCACATCGCCAGTCCCCCTGTGTCCGATGAATTGGATGAAAACCGGAGTTCACAAATTGTGCGCCTCAACGACGGACGCTCGGCTGTGGTGTTCGGCAATGGTGTGAACAGCCTGAGCGGTCGTGCAGCTTTGCTGATTCAGTATTTGGACGGGAATCGGAACTTAATGGCCATTACGGCTGGCACCAGTAGCAATAACGGCTTGGGCAGTCCACGATTGGTGGATTTGGATGGCAATGGAACAGCAGATTTGGCTTATGCAGGCGACCAGCAAGGCAACCTTTGGAGCTTCGATCTGACCCACCAAGACCCTGGTCAATGGGCGGTTCGCTTTTCGGGGCAACCCTTGTTTGTTGCACGTGATGCGTCTGGGGTCAATCTACAGCCAATCACCGCCGCCCCCTACGTAATCCGCGTGCCGCGCAGCCAAGAGATACAGGTCGCTTTCGGAACCGGAAGACTGATGGACATAGCGGACACAACTAGCACCCGCGTTCAAACGCTGTATTCGGTGCGGGACAACCTGCGGTTTTCTTCGGCCAACGGCGTGTTGACGTTGAGTGGAGGCTCCACGATTTCCAATGGGCGCAGCAGTCTGCTGCGGCGAGTGAGTGGCTCATTTGTCAGCGGTTATGCGGCCACCAGCACAGAAACCGGTACGGGCGCTGGATCAGGCGTGATCAATTACAAAGGTGATCAACGTGGCTGGTTCATGGATCTGGAACAGGCGGGAGAAAGACAAATCAACAACCCCGATGTATTTCAAGACAGCATCGTGCGGTTCGCGACCACCATACCGGCAACTCAGCAGACAGGAGAGTCTTGTAACCTAAGCACCACCAGAGGGCGTTTTTTCTGGACCTATTTGGACATTTTCAGCGGGACGCCTGCGCCTGAATCCGTGTTTGGCTTCAAGTCACCCACCACCCACGGTATGCCGTCTACCAGCATCTCACGATCGGAGATGAGCGGTGCCGTCACATTCACTCTCAAAGGCCCGAGCGAAGACAAACTGATTCAATGCACCAATTTGGAGTGCAAAAAGGACGACGT
This sequence comes from Burkholderiaceae bacterium, assembly GCA_040383055.1. Taxonomy (GTDB): domain Bacteria; phylum Pseudomonadota; class Gammaproteobacteria; order Burkholderiales; family Burkholderiaceae_C; genus Hydrogenophaga. The sequence continues at coordinate 11,169 of JBEIEH010000047.1, read as the reverse complement.
GTCCGGTACCAGCAGCACCACAACGTCTCTTGCAAAAACAGCACCCAAAGGGGCGTTGGTCGACTGGCGTCGATTGCAGTGAAGCGGCATCGAATTGCACATATGAAACATATTCCCCATTTGAAACATCGCGGCTTTACGCTGATTGAAATGATGATCGTTGTAGCCATCATCGGGCTCTTAGCCGCCATCGCGCTGCCCAACTACAACCGCTACGTGGAGCGAAGTCACCGCGCCAATGTGCGAAACGCTTTGGTGCAATTGGCCCAATGGATGGAAAAAGTCGCCACGGCCTCCGGACAGTACCCGACCTGCACCAACGCCAACTTCACGGGCTGCACCATCAACGGCGCTGCTCTCACGTTTCCGGGTCAATTGCGCAATGTCGAGGGTGGACGCTACAGCGCCATCACCCTCAGCAACAGCAGCGGCAACACCTACACGCTCACGGCGGCACCGACCGGCGCGCAGCTCAACGATGCCTGCGGCTCTTTCACCTTGGATCACCGAGGCACCAGAGCGGTGACCGGATCCAACCTCAGCACCGAACAACAGCGGGCCTGCTGGAACCAATGATGGACCCTTTCATACGCGCACTCGAGATTTCCCACCAGGCGCTGACTCTGTCGAACCCCAACCCCCGGGTCGGATGTGTCATCACCGCCAAGGACGGCACTCTGCTTGGCGAAGGCTTTACCCAGGCGGCGGGTCAGGCCCATGCGGAAGTGATGGCTCTGCGAGACGCAGCGACCAAAAACATCTCGGTGCGCGGCGCAACGGCGTGGGTGACACTCGAACCATGCTCGCACTTTGGGCGAACGCCGCCGTGCTGCGATGCGCTGGTGCAGGCCGGCATCGCGACTGTGTATGTGGCAACCCTGGACCCCAATCCCTTGGTGGCGGGCCAAGGAGTCGCTCGGTTGCGTGCGGCCGGTGTCGAGGTGCATGTGTTGCCGTCCGACTCCCCCGTTGCGCAAGCGGTTCACCGCCTGAACATCGGCTTCTTCAGCCGCATGCAAAGAGGCACACCGTGGGTCCGAATGAAGATCGCGGCTTCTCTTGACGGAGTCACCGCCTTGCCCAACGGGCAAAGTCAATGGATCACCGGACCAGAGGCGAGACGAGACGGGCACGCTTGGCGCGCCCGCGCTTGCGCCGTGCTCACAGGCATTGGCACCGTGCTGGAAGACGATCCCATGCTTGACGTGCGAGAGGTACACACGTCGCGTCAACCACATCTGGTGGTGGTGGACAGCGCCTTGCAGACACCGGAGCAGGCCCGTTTGTGGAACGCTCCATCGCAAGATGTACAACGACACATCTGGTTGGCCTGCCATGAGGCGGCCAAGTTGCCTGAGGCGCTGGCGGATCGGAGCTGCAGCCTACTGCGCAGCCCAAGCAGCGGCCCCAAGGTCGATCTGCACTGGTTGCTTAGGGAGCTGGGCAACAAAGAGGTGAACGAACTGCATGTTGAGGCCGGGCACAAACTCAACGGTTCCCTTTTGCGCGAAGGCTTGGTGGACGAGTTGCTGATCTATCTTGCGCCCACATGGCTGGGGCAAGGGGCAGGCATGAGCCGATTTGGCCCATTGGAGTCCTTGCACGAAGGGCTTCGTATGCAGTTCAACGACGTCAAGACACTGGGGCCAGACCTTCGGATATTGGCAGGTGTGTCAGGGCGCGACCGCTTCTTGGGAAGCATTACCGGTTAGTGTGGAAAAGTAGCGTTTAACAGATCTGCCCGCGTGAGTCCATCCCACATGCGATGGATAATTCTGTCATGGTCTGTCACAAACAAGATCAAGGCTTTACCTTGGTTGAATTGCTGGTCACCCTGGCCATTGCAGCCATCATGGCCTCCATCGCCGCGCCCAACTTGAACGCGTCGATTCAATCCATGAGGGTGCAAACACTGGGAGAAGACCTGCTGATGACGCTTCAACGCGCTCGTTCGGAGTCTTTGCGCTTGGGCTCCCGAGTCACCGTCTGCGCAAGCGTCGATGCGGCCACTTGCGCGACATCCGGCACATGGTCCAGTGGCTGGATCACCTTCAACGACCTCAACGCCAACGCCAGCATTGACACGGGTGAACGAATTTTGGCGATTGATGTCGCCAACCGCCATTCTCTGCAGGTCCTCTCCAGCACCTCTTTGGGGTTGTATGTGTCGTTTGTTTCCAGTGGCAGAACCGCCAGCAACAACGGAGACCCACTGACCGGTGTGATCCGTGTGTGCAACCCCTCGCCCTCGGTGTCAGACGACAGGCGTGCGAGGGACCTCACCGTTGGTTCAACTGGCCGAACCACGTGGACCCCCAGCAGTAGCAGCGTTCCTGTGACATGCCCAGCACCATGACCCAGAACAACCTGTCATTCGCCAGCCGTTGCCACGGCCGTGGCTTTGCCTTGATCGAAACCATGGTAGCGGTGTTTATCTTGTCGCTCGGTCTCTTGGGCATGGCCAATCTGCAGATCAAGACCATGAAAGCGGCGCGCAGCAGCGAGACACGAACCCAAGTCACCATCTTGAGTTACTACATGCTCGACATACTGCGGATCGACAACACAGCAGCCGTCAATGGCCAATACAACACCAACGGTTTTGCTTGCACGGCCAGTGCTTTTAATGCCTTGACGCTGCAAGACTCATCCAGAAAAACGTGGCTAGAGGACATTCAGCGCAACATGGGCTCGTCGGCCAACGCCTGCGGACAAATTGCGTGCACCACCAACGGCGTGTGCAATGTTGACATCCGTTGGGACGACAGCTTCAACGGTGGCAACAGCTCAGACACATTCAGCGTGAGCACCCGCCTATGAAACAGCTCCGGCGCCACCCGCGCGCCAGGCAAGCGGGCTTTAACTTGATTGAGCTGATGGTGGGCATGACACTCAGCCTCATCGTCGTCGGGGCGGCGTTTGGTATCTACATCTCCAACCAGCAACTCTACCGAACCAACCAGCACTTGGCGACCATCCAAGACAGTGTTCGCATCTCCTTCGAAAGGATGGCGCGAGAAGTGAGACAGGCGGGCGGCACGCCTTGCGGACCTCAAGCGGTGTCTAACGTGTTAAACGAAAGAAATGCGCGCTGGTTCACCACCTGGCGTGAAGGTGGTTTGATCGCTTACCCCGGTGGCCAGGCGATAGGCGATATCCCCATCGGCAACAACGCTGGGGAACGGCGCCCCGACACCGAGGCCCTTCAGGTCATGAGCGCCAATATCGCTGCAAGCCACACGGTCTTGAACCACGACCCCGCCGCACAAACCCTCACGCTCCAACCCGGGGCTACCATCCGTCCCAACAGCCTGGTGCTGATGTGCGATGGCGAATCGGCTGTGATGTTCCGTGTCGCAGCGGTTGTTGGCGACACCGCGACATACACGGTCTCAACAGCCCCTGACAGCAACTGCACTGGGGATTTTGGCCCCTTTGTTTCGTGTGCATCCGGAGACAGCAAAACATTTCCCGCTGGAAGCCTGATCGCCCCCGTCACGGCCTCGGTCTGGTTCATCAGAAATGGGACTCGCGGCCAGCCTGTCCTCGCACGAGCCACCGCCGACAGCGTCGAGGAAATTGCAGACAACATTGACTCCATACGCACGTCTTTTTTGACAGTGAACACCAACGGTTCGCTGGCCAGTGACTGGGTTCAACCCAACGCCATAGCGGACTGGACCACCACCCGTGTGGCAGCCGCCAGAGTGGAATTGGCGATTCAAGTGGCCGATGCCAACGCCTCATCACCCTCACCCCGAAGAACGCTCACGTTTGTGGCCAACCTTCGCAATCGCAGCAATTGACATGGCCCGCTATCGCCCTCCCCCGCGCCACAAAGGTGTGGCCCTGATTGTGGCCATGATTCTGCTGTTGGTCATGACCATGGCCGGCATGTCCGCCATGCGATCTGGTGTCATGCAAGAACGCATGACCATGCACACACACGACCGCAGCCTATCCTTTCAAGCGGCAGAAGCCGCCTTGAAAGAGGCAGAGACCTGGATTCAAAGCACGCGCCCAACTCCGCCGGAAGGTGAGCCCTGCAACAGCGGTGTGTGTGGCACACCACCTCCCGATGCCGCCACGCCACTCTGGGAGCAAAACACGGGATGGCGAAACGCCACGGAGGTGCGCAATGGCCCCATCGCCATCACGCCCCAATACCTCGTGGAATATCTGGGCAACAGTTTTCCTTGTCAGAAAGAAAACAACTCATTGGACTCCACGTGCAAGCGTTACCGCATCACGGCCCGAAGCAATGCCGGAGACGACCGGGCGTCCGTGATGCTGCAAAGCCTTTACGCGACCGAATAACAGGGAGACAAAAATGAAACGCTTGATTGCGACATCGACCTTGTTGGGCCTCATGGCGGTGGTCACTGGCACCATGGCGGTGTCATGGCCCAATGTACCGGTGGGTTCCACCAACAACGCGCCCCCCATGACCATGCTGGTCATGGGCAAAGACCACAAACTGTTTTACGAAGCGTACAACGACGCCAGCGACATTGATGGCGATGGCAGCTTGGACATCAAGTTCAAGCCCACCATTCAATACTACGGTCTGTTTGACGCCAACCTCTGCTACAACTACACGGCGAGCGGCATATTTGAGCCTGCTGCAAAATCTGATTCGCTCGGACGATGCACAGGGTCGGTGCGCTGGTCGGGCCGCTGGCTCAATTACATGACCACCACCCGCATCGATGCCTTGCGCAAGGTTTTGTACGGCGGACAGCGAGAGATTGACTCCGCCACCGATACCGTGCTTAGGCGCTCATATATTCCACAAGACGCGCACACTTGGGGCAAAGAGTATCACAGCCTGGCGACGGATGGCTACCAAATCAGCCAATACACACCCTATGCTGAACCGACTGGAACCTCCTCGCGACACTTCTTCGGAAGCCTGACACAAACCATCGGTCTGAATTGCAGCACCATCAGCACTTGCGCAAATCAACCACCCCTCTTGCGGGTTCGAACCAATGTGAGCAACGCTCGCATCTGGGAATGGGCATCCAAAGAAGGTCCTGTGCTCAATGACAGCCTATTCAATAGAGCATTCCCCGCTGGAACAGGGGCTGAGGAAAACTTTCAAGTTCGGGTACGTGTGTGCACAACCAGCTTCAACGGAGGTTGCAAACAGTACCCCAACGGCAACTACAAGCCTATTGGCATTTTGCATGAATATGGCGAAGAAGGAAAAATGCTGTTTGGACTGATCAGCGGAAGCTACGATCAGCCAATGAGTGGAGGGCGCCTGCGCAAACCCGTGTCCTCAATCGCCAATGAGATCAACCCAAGCGATGGCACATTTACCTTTAATGCCTCACTCGTCAATACACTGAACAATTTCTGCATCCGTGACTGGAACAACGGCCACCCATGGGGATACTACTCTGGTGGTTGGGTAACAGGCCGGAAAATGTCGGATGGTGAATTTTCTGATTGGGGCAACCCCATCGGTGAAATGCTGTACGAAGCCACGCGATACTTTGCCGGACGTGGCGCCCCCACATCCGCGTACTCTGGTGGTTCGACAAGGGATACCCAGATGGGCATTCCCGTTGCGGGTTGGGACAACCCATATGCCAGCAACAGCCAAGCCAAAGCCGCCTATTGCGCCAAGGCCAACTTTCTTGTCATCTCCGACATCAATCCATCGTATGATTCAGATCAAATTCCTGGGTCATATTTCAACTCATTCGCTGGCGACCTCAATGGTTTCAACAGCCTCACATTGAGCAGTTTAATCACCAACACCGAGGGCAATGTTGCGGGGCGGCGCTTCATTGGTCAATCGCTTGGCAATTACGACACAGCGCCCTCACCCAAGGGTGTTTCTTCGCTGGGATCGATTCGTGGCTTGGCGCCAGAAGAACCCACCAAAGAAGGCAGTTACTACAGCGCGGCTTCATCGCTGTTCGCCAAAACCAACGATTTACAGCCCAGCGTCAATGGCAAGCAGTCAGTGGACTCTTATGTTGTCGCCCTCAGCTCGCCCATTCCTGAAATCAAAGTGACCACCACAGGCGGGCAAATTATTACGCTGATTCCATTCGGGAAATCGGTCAATGGGTTCGGCATCAGCTCACCCAAGGGTTACTATCAACCCACCAATCAAATTGTTGATTTTTACATCTCGTCGCTGGCGAACTCAGATTCAAGCAATCGCAACCCCAACATCAATGGCGGGCGTTACTACGCCGAATTTCTTGTGAATTTCGAAGACGTGGAGCAAGGTGCCGACCACGACATGGATGCGATTGCCCGATACTCGGTGGCAGCGACGGCTGACAATGGCGTGGAAGTGACCGTCACCCCGATTTATGAATCGGGGTCTATCCAACAGAACATGGGCTATGTGGTGTCTGGCAGCAACCGCGATGGCGTTTATCTGGTCGCCCGCGACGAAGCCAGCAGTCCCGCCTATTTCCTGAATGTGCCTGCTGGTCGTTCGGCTGGATACTGTGACACTGGTGCGATGCCCAGCGACTGCGCTTGGTTGCCATCCATTGGACAAGCGCCGAGCATCTTCAAATTTCTGCCTGGCAGCGATTCATCAGCCCGCCTGCTGCCCAATCCACTCTGGTACACGGCGAAGTACGGCGGTTTTATCGATGCCAACAACAACAACCTGCCTGATCTTCCTGGAGAATGGGATTCGGATACCGATGGCGTGCCCGACACCTATTTTTTGGTTCAAAACCCCCTCAAGTTGAGGGATGCGCTGAAGAAAGCGTTTGATGAGATCGTCCAGCGCAACGGATCGAGCGGCAACATCGCCGCCAACAGCACCAGCCTATCGACCGATGCTTTCGCTTTTCAAGCCAGCTTTAACACCGCAGACTGGTCAGGTGATCTGCAAGCGTTTCGTTTGACTGGCAACGACACCAACAAGCTGGCATGGCGAGCCTCGACGGCGCTGCCCACGGCCAATCAGCGAAACATCTTTTTTGGGCGCGCGGGCAACACGTCCACAGCCATACAGTCTTTTGAGTGGGGTCAACTCAACAGCAGCGAGCAACAGGCCATCGGCAGCGCCGACATCTTGGCCTATTTGCGCGGTGAACGCAGCCAAGAGGCCAGAAACAATGGCCCATTCCGCAACCGCAATCCTCAGTCGCCATTGGGAGACATTGCACACTCCTCACCGGCCTACTCAAAAGATCTGAACGCCGTTTTTGTTGGTGCCAACGATGGCATGTTGCACGCCTTTCATGCGGCAAATGGCCATGAGTTGATGGCCTACATTCCCAGTGCAACTCTGCCCAAGCTTCGGGCGCTGTCGCGCCTCGACTACAACGGAAACCACACCTTTTTTGTGGATGGCGAAATCGCCATCTCCACCCGAGCACAGACACGCAACGAGAACTGGTTGGTCGGGATGCTTGGACGCGGCGGCAAGGGCTTGTATGGCCTGAATGTCACGCACCTGTCCAATTTGGCGTCTCGTGGCGCGGCGTGGGAATACGTGGACGCCACCGACCCCGACTTGGGCTTTATGCTGGGCAAACCAGTGATCGGGCAATTGACGGACGGCACGTGGGCGGTGTTTGCCGGCAACGGTTTCAACAGCACCAATCAGCAAGCGGCCTTGTATGTGTTCCGACTCACCGATGGCACCTTGTTGCGAAAAATCGTCACCGGCACCGCATCAGTGGCCGACAACGGCATGGGAACCCCCGCTCTCATGCGCAACAACAATGGGCGCGTGACCGGCGCTTATGCGGCCGACTTGCGCGGCAACGTCTGGAAATTCAACATCGACGGCCCCTCCAGCGCCTGGGGCGTGGCGTTTGGCGGATTGCCGTTTTTCACAGCCCGAGACGCCAACAGCGCGGCACAACCCATCACCAGTGGCGTGACGGTGGTGCGCAACGACGACAGCAACGATGTGCACAGGGGTCGCTGGTATGTGTTGTTTGGAACGGGCAGCGATTTCCAGACCGGTGACGCGAGCAACACACAGCGGCAGACCTTCTACGGGCTGATCGATAAGGGCCAACGCATCACGGGGCGTCAAGAACTCAGAAGGCGCGACTTTTCCGCCACCGGTACCGATCCCTCGACGCAGCAGGTCATCCGCACACTGGGAGCCGCTTCGGTCAACGACATGGACAACGTGTCGGGGTATTTTCTGGATTTGCCACAAGCCCGCGAACGAGTGACACAGTCTGCGAGTTACTACAAACTGGCCGAACCCGTGGCACTGTTCTCGTCCATGTTCCCGGTTGATGATGTGTGCGCGCCGGGAGGCTCAGGTTATGTCAATGCGATCAACGCCTTCACCGGCGCACGGCTGAAGAACCCGTTTTTTGACTTGGACGACGACGGCAACTTTCAAGAGCACGCGATTGGCGGTGTATTCGCCAGCTCGTTCCAAGTCGAATCCGGATTTGGCAAACCCGGAAGCCCGCTGCTGATAGGCAACCGGCTGGTGTTGGGCGGCACAGGCGGCGGCACCCTGCTGACACGAGGCGTCAGCACAGGTCTGACCCCCTTGCTGGGGCGCATCGCCTGGCGGGAAATCGTTCGCAACTGATTCAGAGCACAGAGCTGAAATGACCACCTTTCGCACCCCGGCCGACCGAGGCTTCACACTGATTGAGATGATGGTGACCGTTGCCATCATTGGCATCATCAGCGCCATCGCGTACCCGTCCTATTCCAACTATGTGGAAAAAACGCGGCGCAACGCCGCTGCGGCGTGTCTGGTGGAATGGAGTCAATGGATGGAGCGCAACTACACGCTTTGCTTGCGGTATGACCGCAGTGGCAACGGCTGCACAACAGCGGTCACGGCCGCGGCGTTCACATCCTCTTGTCGAACCGATCTGTCCAATACATACGGGTTTTCGCTCAGCGGCCTGAGCACAGGGAGCTACACCTTACAAGCGGCTCCATTGGCATCGGGCTCGCAGTCGCGAGACAGCTGTGGCGCCCTGACGCTGAACCAAGCTGGCGCAAAAACACCCTCGACACAAGGCTGCTGGTGACCCCTTGAAAGGGACACGGCCCAAACCTGCGAAAATAGCCGGATGTTTACCGGCATCATCACCGCCTTGGGGCGCATCACCGCCCTGCACCCTCTGGGCCCTTCTGCCGCACACGGCAAGCGCCTGACCATCCACACACCCGAGGGCTATTTGGCCGATGTCGGTCTGGGCGACAGCATCGCCCTGAACGGCGCCTGCATGACCGTCACCTCGCTCGACACCGCGGGCCACAGCTTCACCATCGACATCTCGGCCGAATCGCTGGACAAAACCGCTGGCCTGGACCAGCCCGGCCCAGTGAACCTGGAAAAAGCCCTGCGAGCCAACGACCGCCTGGGAGGCCACATCGTCTCCGGCCATGTGGACGGCACCGGCCGCGTGACCCACTTTGCCCAAGTGGGTGAAAGTTGGGAACTGCGTGTCATGGCGCCCAGCGAACTGGGCAAGTACCTGGCCTACAAAGGCTCCATCACCGTCAACGGCGTGAGCCTGACCGTCAACCGCATCGCCGACAGCGCCGCTGGCTGCGAGTTCAGCATCAACCTGATCCCGCACACGGTGGAACACACCACATTGGGCACGCTGGTCGCGGGTAGCCCGGTCAACCTCGAAATCGACACCGTCGCCCGTTATGTGGAGCGCATGCTCTCGGCCGGCCAACAACCCCACTGACACAAGCCCATGAGCACCCAACACACCCCCGTGGGCATTTCGCCCGTTGAAGACATCGTGGCCGACATGAAAGCCGGTCGCATAGTGATCCTGGTCGACGAAGAAGACCGCGAAAACGAAGGCGATTTGGTGCTGGCGGCCGATCATGTGACGCCAGAAGCCATCAACTTCATGGCCAAGTTCGGCCGTGGCCTGATTTGTTTGACCCTGACCCGCGAGCGCTGCGAACGCCTGCAACTGCCGCCCATGGTGCCGCGCAATGGCACCAAAATGGGCACAGCCTTCACCGTGTCGATTGAAGCGGCCGAGGGCGTGACCACCGGCATTTCCGCCGCCGACCGCGCCCGCACGGTGCAGGTGGCGGTCGCCAAGGGTGCCCAGGCCAGCGACTTGGTGCAGCCCGGCCATATCTTTCCGCTGCAGGCGGTCGACGGTGGTGTGCTGATGCGCGCCGGCCACACCGAAGCCGGTTGCGACCTCGCCGCCATGGCCGGCTGCACGCCCGCGTCGGTGATTTGCGAAATCATGAAAGACGATGGCACCATGGCCCGTCTGCCCGACCTGCAGCTGTTTGCGGCCGAGCACGGCTTGAAGATTGGCACCATCGCCGACCTGATCGAATACCGCAGCCGCACCGAAAGCCTGGTGAGCCGTCTGGGCCAGCGCTCCATGCAAACCGCTTTTGGTGAGTTCACCGCCCACGCGTTTCGCGATGGCCCCAGCGGCGCGCTGCATTTGGCCCTTGTCAAAGGCAGCTGGCAGCCCAATGAAGTGGTGCCAGTGCGGGTGCACGAACCGCTGTCGGTACTCGACGCGCTGGAGGTGGGCCGCAGCATGCACAGTTGGAGCCTAGAAGCCAGCCTGCGCCACCTACACGACGCGGGCAAGGGCGTGGCGGTCCTGCTCAACTGCGGCGAAACCGCCGACCAGCTGCTGGCCCAGTTTGAAGGCACCGCCCGCTCGGCCCAAGCGCCCGAGCGCGGCCGCATGGACCTGCGGACCTATGGCGTGGGCGCACAGATTCTGCGCGAATGCGGCGTGCAGCGCATGGCCTTGCTCGGCACACCCCGACGCATGCCCAGCATGACGGGCTACGGCCTGGAAGTGACCGGTTTTGTGGGCCGCACGGCCTGACCCCTGTTTTTTTGATCGCAAGGATTTCCCCATGTTTGGCGCAGGCAAAGGCAGCACCCCCACCCTCGATGGCAAAAAGCTGGCCATCGGTATCGTTCAGGCACGCTTCAACGAGGGCGTGACCAACGCCCTGTTCAAAGCTTGCAAAGACGAGCTGCTGGCCATGGGTGTGCAAGAGAAGAACATCACCCACGTCACCGTGCCCGGCGCGCTGGAGGTGCCGATTGCGCTGCAGGCGCTGGCCGAGCGCGACGACTTTGACGCGCTCATTGCCTTGGGCTGCATCATCCGCGGCGAAACCTACCACTTTGAACTGGTCGCCAACGAGTCGGGCGCTGGCGTCACCAAGGTCAGCTTG
>JBEIEH010000046.1:0-14217 GCA_040383055.1 Burkholderiaceae bacterium | reverse complement strand
GCGACATGCAGGACGCCCTGGCCCTGGGCAGCCAGCAAAAAGCCGCTGCCGCGCAAGACGCGGGCAAGTTCAAGGACGAGATCGTGGACGTGTTGATCCCCCAGCGCAAAGGGGATCCGCTGGTGTTCAATGCGGACGAATTCATCAACAAGAAAACCAGTGCCGAAGCCTTGGCCGGTCTGCGCCCCGCCTTTGACAAGGCCGGCAGCGTGACCGCAGGCAATGCCTCGGGGATCAACGATGGCGCAGCCGCCGTGATGGTCATGAGCGCCAAAAAGGCCGCCGCCTTGGGCCTGAAACCGCTGGCCCGAATCGCCGCGTTTGGCACCAGTGGCCTGGACCCTGCCACCATGGGCATGGGGCCGGTACCCGCTTCGCGCAAGGCGCTGGCCCGAGCTGGCTGGCAGGCGCAGGATGTGGACCTGTTCGAGCTGAACGAGGCCTTTGCCGCTCAGGCCTGCGCCGTGAACCAGGCCCTGGACATCGACCCCTCGAAAGTCAACGTCAATGGTGGCGCGATCGCCATCGGTCACCCGATTGGCGCATCGGGCTGCCGCATCCTGGTGACCTTGCTGCACGAAATGCAGCGCCGTCAGGTCCAAAAAGGCCTGGCGGCCCTGTGCATCGGCGGTGGCATGGGCGTGTCGCTGGCCATCGAGCGCGTTTGAAACAACAAGCCCGCCGCGTGGCCTGGCGCACTGCCCCGATGGGGGTGTGCCACCTAGCATCGCGGTGGGCGCAGATGGATTCCCTTTTCAATTCACTCAACACAAGGAGACGATCATGAGTCAAAAAGTAGCTTACGTGACCGGAGGCATGGGCGGCATCGGGACCGCGATTTGCCAGCGCCTTCACCAGGAGGGCTTCAAGGTCATCGCCGGTTGCGGCCCGACCCGTGATTACAACAAGTGGCTGGACGAGCAAAAGGCCCTGGGCTTCACCTTCTACGCCTCGGTGGGCAACGTCGGCGACTGGGACTCGACGGTGGAAGCTTTCTCCAAGGCCAAGGCCGAGCACGGCAGCATCGATGTGCTGGTCAACAACGCCGGCATCACCAAGGACCGCATGTTCCTGAAGATGAGCCGCGAAGACTGGGATGCGGTGATGAACACCAACCTGGACTCCATGTTCAATGTGACCAAGCAGGTGGTCGCCGACATGGTCGAAAAGGGCTGGGGCCGCATCATCAACATCTCGTCGGTGAACGGCGAAAAAGGTCAGGCCGGTCAGACCAACTACTCGGCCGCCAAAGCCGGCATGCACGGTTTCTCCATGGCCTTGGCTCAGGAACTGGCCAACAAGGGCGTGACGGTCAACACCGTGAGCCCAGGTTACATCGGCACCGATATGGTCAAAGCCATCCGCCCCGATGTGCTGGAAAAAATCGTCGCCACCGTGCCGGTCAAGCGCTTGGGTGAACCCAGCGAAATCGCGTCCATCATCGCTTGGCTCGCCAGCGAAGAGGGCGGTTACGCCACGGGCGCCGACTTCTCGGTCAACGGCGGATTGCACATGGGGTGACCCTCGCGCCGGGCTTCGCCCCTTACCTTCCAAGGGGGGCAACACCTGCGGCCCGGCGAAGCCGGTTCTGCGGTGTTCTGGATCTCGGCACTTCACGCATCCCAGCCCGCTTCGGCGGGCTTTTTGTTGGGCATCAGGCCTCGGCGGTGATGGCTTCGAGCTCTTCGCTCAGGGTCAGCCAGCGTTCCTCTAGCGCTTCGAGTTCGTCGTTGAGCTGCTTGAGCCGTTTGCCAGCCTCGGCGATCTCGGCCGGCGGCACGGGCTGGGCGAGGCGATCCTCCAGCGCGGTTTTCTCAGCGCCGAGTTCGGCCATGCGTTTGTCGGCTTGCTCAATCGCTTTTTTGATCGGACGGGTGCGTTCGGCCAGCTGGGCGCGGCGTTGGGCGTCGGCCTTGCGCTGCTCTGCACCACCGCGTGTGGGAGCCGCTGCGGCGGGACCACCAGCAGGCGAAGCAGAGGTTTTTTGGGCCTCGCGTTGTTGTTCGCGCGCGGCCTTGGCCACGTCCAGCAGGTAGCGCTGGTAGTCGTCCAAATCGCCGTCGAAGGGCGCAATACCGCCTTTGGAGACCAGCCAGAACTCGTCGCACACCGCGCGCAGCAAGGCGCGGTCGTGGCTGACCAGCATGACCGTGCCTTCAAATGCGTTGATGGCCATGGACAGCGCTTCGCGGGTGGCCAGGTCGAGGTGGTTGGTCGGCTCGTCGAGCAGCAGCAGGTTCGGTCGTTGCCAGACCAACATGCACAGCACCAAGCGGGCTTTTTCGCCACCGCTCATGCTGCCCACGCTTTGCATCACTTGGTCGCCGGTGAAGGCAAAACCGCCCAAAAAGTTGCGCAGGTCTTGCTCGCGGGTGGCTTGGCCGCTGAGCGTGCCGGCGGCGGTGGCCTCGCGCACCAAGCGGATCATGTGCTGCAGCGGGTTGTCGTCGGGCCGCAGCACGTCCAGCTCTTGCTGGGCGAAGTAGCCAATCGACAGACCTTTGCCTTCGGTGACGGTGCCCGACAGCGGCGTCAGCGCGCGTGCGATGGTTTTGACCACGGTGGACTTGCCTTGGCCGTTGGCGCCCAAAATACCGATGCGCTGGCCCGCGAGCACCGACTTGCTCACACCCTGCACGATGCAGCGTTCGCTGCCGTCGTCGAGCGTGTAGCCAAAGCGCACGTCTTTGATGGCCAGCATCGGGTTGGGCAGTTGCTGCGGCTCGTCGAATTCGAATTGGAAATCGGCCTCGGCCAGCACTGGCCCGATTTTTTCCATGCGCTCCAACGCCTTGACCCGGCTTTGCGCCTGCTTGGCCTTGGTGGCCTTGGCCTTGAAGCGGTCGATGAACTTTTGCAGGTGGGCGATTTTGTCCTGCTGGCGCTCGTAGGCCGCTTGTTGTTGCGCCAGTTGCTCGGCGCGCATGGTTTCGAAGCCGCTGTACGCGGCGCCATAGCGCTTGAGCTGCGCGCCTTCGATGTGCAGGGTGACGCGGGTCACCGCGTCCAAAAACTCGCGGTCGTGGCTGATGACCAGCATGGTGCCTTCGTAGCGCTGCAGCCAGCCTTCGAGCCAGACCAGCGCATCCAAGTCCAGGTGGTTGGTCGGCTCATCCAGCAGCAGCAGGTCGCTGGGGCACATCAGCGCCCGCGCCAGCTGCAAGCGCATGCGCCAGCCGCCCGAGAAGCTGTTGACCGGGCGTTGCAGCTCGTGCAGGCCAAAGCCCAGGCCCAAGATCAGCGCCTGTGCGCGGGCCTGTGCGTCGTGGGCGCCGGCGTCTTGCAGCAGCATGTGGGCGTGGGCCATGGCCTCGCCGTCGTGGCTGGCTTCGGCGGCGGCCAGTTGGGCGCGGGCTTCCGACAAACGGGTGTCGCCCTCGACCACAAAGTCGGTCGCGCTTTGGGGGGTTTCGGGCATGTCCTGCGCCACTTGCGCCATGCGCCATTGGGTGGGCATTTGCACATCGCCGCTGTCTTCGTGCAGGCCGCCGTTGAGCAGGGCAAACAGGCTGGATTTGCCTGCGCCGTTGCGGCCGACCAGGCCGACTTTTTCGCCCGGGTTGATGACCGCACTGGCGCCGTCGAGCACCGCTTTGCTGCCACGGCGCAGCACGATGTTTTTCAGGACGATCATTGCGACGCCCCCGGCCCGAACAGGGCGAGCGCTTCGCGCGTCAGCAGCAGCACCTGGTCGTCGCCCGCGCTGCAGGGCAGCCACTCCACCGGCAGACCGGCAAAGGCGGCTTCAAAGTGTGCGCGCTCGTTGCCAATTTCCAGCACCAGCACGCCATCTTCTGTCAGCACAGCGGGTGCGTCGGCCAGCAGCCGGCGCACAAAGTCCATGCCGTCGGCGCCGCCAGCCAAGGCCAGCTCGGGCTCTGCGCGGTATTCGGCGGGCAGACGGTCCATGCTCTGTGCGTTCACATAAGGCGGGTTGCACAGGATCAAATCCCACGGTCCGGGGCAGGCCGACAGGCCGTCTGAGAGTTGCAGCGCGATACGGTCTTGCAATCCATGTTTGTCCACGTTGATGCGGGCCACCGCCAGCGCGTCCGGTGAGATGTCTGCACCGGTCACTTGCACCTCGGGCCAGGCCATGGCGGCCAAGACCGCCAAGCTGCCGTTGCCGGTGCACAGGTCCAACACACGCTGGGTGTCCTCGCTCAGCCAGGCGTCAAACGTGCCGTCGGCGATTTGTTCGGCGATGAAGCTGCGCGGCACGATGGCGCGTTCGTCCACATAAAAAGGCACGCCCTGCAGCCAGGCCTCGCGGGTCAGGTAAGCGGCCGGTTGGCGGCTGCTGATGCGCCGCTCGATCAGCGCTTGCACCTTGGCCACGTCTGCGGCCAGCACCGGGGTGTGGGCCAGGGCGCTGAGGTCGCTGTCGAGCGGCAGGCCCAGCGTCCAAAGGGTGAGCCAAGCGGCTTCGTCGGTGGCGTTGTTGGTGCCATGGCCATAGGCCAAGCCGGCGGCGTCGAGCCGCGCACTGGCCTGGGCCAGCAGTTCTTGCAGGGTCATGGGGTGTTCAGTGCGGCGCGGTGCAGTGCATGCAACGTGCGGCGGTAGATGGCGGTCAGGGGTTCGATGTCGGCCAGCGCCACACATTCGTTGACCTTGTGGATGGTGGCGTTGGGTGGGCCCAGCTCAACCACTTGCGGGCAAATCTGGGCGATAAAACGGCCGTCGCTGGTGCCGCCGGTGGTAGAGAGTTCGGTGTCGATGCCAGTTTCGTCGCGGATGGCGCTGCGCACCGCGTCCACCAGCGTGCCGGGTGGGGTCAGGAAAGGCCGACCGCCCAGCGTCCAGGCCAGGTCGTAGTCGGCACCAGCCGCCAAGCCGTGGCGGGCCAAGATGTCGGCCACGCGCTGTTGCAGGCCTTCGGGTGTGCTCTCGGTCGAGAAACGGAAATTGAAGTCGATCACCACCGTGCCGGGGATCACATTGCTCGCGCCGGTACCGCCGTGGATGTTGCTGATCTGCCAGCTGGTGGGCGGGAAAAAGTCGTTGCCCGCGTCCCAGACGGTGGCGGCCAGTTCGGCCAGCACGGGTGCCGCCATGTGAATGGGGTTTTTGGCCAGCTGCGGGTAAGCGATGTGGCCTTGGATGCCTTTGACAGTGAGCTTGCCACTCATGGTGCCGCGACGGCCATTTTTGATCATGTCGCCGGTGCGGTGCACCGAGGTGGGTTCGCCCACAATGCACCAGTCCAGCCGCTCGCCGCGGGCTTTGAGCGCCTCACACACCACCACCGTGCCGTCTTTGGCCGGGCCTTCTTCGTCGCTGGTGAGCAAAAAGGCGATGTCGATCGCCGGCGCGGGCACCTCGGCCAAAAACTGTTCACAGGCCACCACCATGGCGGCGAGCGAGGTTTTCATGTCACTGGCGCCCCGGCCGTACAGCATGCCGCCGTCGTGCGTCGGCACAAAGGGGTCGTGGGTCCAGGCCTCCAGCGGGCCGGTGGGCACCACGTCGGTGTGGCCTGCCCACACCAGGGTGGGGCGGTTGCCACTGCCGTGACGCGCCCACAAATTGCTGACCCGAAAGCTCTCGGGGCCGCTGTCCAGCCGTTCACAGGCAAAACCCGCCGCGATCAAGCGGTCGCCGATCAGCTGCAGACAACCGGCGTCGTCAGGGGTCACAGAGGGGCGCGCGATCAGCGCTTCGGTCAGGGTGATGGTGTTGTTCATGGCCATGCCAAAAGCCCTGCGTCAAAGTCTCGCTGCACGGGCCGCTCAGGGCCGCACGTCCAGCGTGAACTCTGTGAAGGTCGGGCCTTCGTCTTCCTCGGATTTGGTCTCTTGTTTGCGGCTGCGTCCGGCGGTGAAGTCGTTTTGCAGGCGCCACATCAGGTTGCTCGGCGAGTCCGAATGCGACAGGCCCTCGTCTCGGGTCACCAAGCCGTCGGTCACCAAGCGGGCGATGTCTTGCTCGAAGGTTTGCGATCCTTCTGCCAGCGATTTCTCCATCGCCTCGCGCACGCCCGAGAAGTCGGATTTTTCGATCAGGTCGGCGATCAGCGCTGTGTTGAGCATCACCTCCATGGCGGGGATGCGAGCACCCGCCGGGGTTCGCAGCAGGCGCTGCGACACGATGGCGCGCAGGCCGGCGGCCAAGTCACCCAGCAGAGTGGGGCGCACCTCCACCGGGTAAAAGCTCAAAATGCGGTTGAGTGCGTGATAAGAGTTGGACGCGTGCAGCGTGGCCAGCACCAAGTGGCCCGATTGGGCGTAAGCGATGGCCGCGCTCATGGTGGCTTGGTCGCGGATTTCACCGATTAGGATCACGTCGGGCGCTTGGCGCAGCGCGTTTTTCAGCGCCACTTCCAACGACTCGGTGTCGCTGCCGATCTCGCGTTGATTCACCACCGATTTTTTGTTCTTGAACACGTACTCAATCGGTTCCTCCACCGTGAGGATGTGTCCACTGGCGCGTTCATTGCGTCGATCCAACATGGCCGCCAGCGTGGTGCTTTTGCCCGAGCCAGCCGCACCCACCATCAGCACAAGACCGCGCCGCTCCATCACCAGCTCGGCCAACACCGGCGCCACATTCAGGCTTTCGATGGACGGTACCTCGGCCGGCACGTAGCGGATCACCACCGCCACCTTGCCGCGCTGGTGAAAGGCGCTCAGACGGAAGTTGCCCAGTTTGTCAATGAACACCGCGGTGTTCAGCTCGCCGGTGCTTGCCAGCACAGCCAACTTCTCTTCGCCCACCATTTGCTGCAACAGGGCCAAGGGCTCGTCTGGTCCAAGCACTTGGCTGTTGACCGGCACCGTCTGGCCATGGATCTTGATCATGGCCGGCGCGTTGGCCGACAAATACACATCCGACGCCCGGCTGTCGGCCAGCAGGCGCAGGATGCGTTCCATCGATTGGCTGGTGGGGGTGCTCATGGGCCCTTCCAATTCGCCGTTGCCGCTCAGTCGCGCAACAAGTCGTTGATGCTGGTCTTGGAGCGGGTTTGGGCGTCCACGCGTTTGACGATGATGGCGGCGTACATGCTGTAGTCGGCGCCGTTGGCGGCCTTCTTGGGCAGGTTGCCGCTCACCACCACCGAGCCGCTGGGCACGCGGCCATAGCTGATTTCGCCAGTGGCGCGGTCAAAAATCGGGGTGCTTTGGCCGATGTACACGCCCATACCCAGCACCGAGTTTTCTTCCACGATCACGCCTTCCACCACCTCGGAGCGCGCGCCAATGAAGCAGTTGTCTTCAATGATGGTCGGGTTGGCCTGCAGCGGCTCGAGCACACCGCCAATGCCCACACCGCCCGAGAGGTGCACGTTTTTGCCAATTTGGGCGCACGACCCGACGGTGGCCCAGGTGTCGACCATGGTGCCGCTGTCCACATAGGCGCCGATGTTCACATAGCTGGGCATCAGGATGGCGCCAGACGCGATGAAGCTGCCGCGCCGTGCCACGGCCGGCGGGACCACGCGCACACCGGTGGCCTTGAGTTCGGCTTCGCTGAGGTGGGAGAACTTGGTTTGCACCTTGTCAAAGAAGCCCAAGTCGCCGGCCTTCATGACCGCGTTGTCTTTCAGGCGGAAGGAGAGCAGCACCGCTTTTTTGATCCACTGGTGCACCGTCCACTGGCCCACACCTTCGCGGGTGGCCACACGCAGGGTGCCGTTGTTCAGCGAGGCGATCACCTGTTCCACCGCTTCAAGCACTTCGCGCGGGGCGGAGGCGGGAGAGAGTTCGGCGCGCTGTTCCCAGGCGTTGTCGATCAGGGTTTGCAATTGTTGGGTCATGGTGAGGCTTAGGTCAGAAAAAGTGGAAAAGGGGTTCCGGGCGATTCAGCCTCGGCAAAAAGCGACGATGCGCTCGGCGGCTTCTAGGCATTCGGCGGTGTCGGCCACCAAGGCCAGCCGCACCCGGCCGGCGCCGGGGTTGTGGCCCTGGGCCTCGCGGGCCAAGTAGCTGCCTGGCAAGACCGTCACATTGTATTGAGCGAGCAGGGCACGCGCGAAGGCCTCGTCGGCGCTCAGCCCGGGGGTGTGGTCGGCAAAACGCGCCGGTACACCGGCCCACAAATAAAACGCCGCGTCGGGCAGCGCCACGTCCATCACGCTGGCCAGCAGCGGCGTGACCTGGGCGAACTTGTCGCGGTACATGCGGCGGTTCTCAACCACATGGGCTTCGTCGGCCCAGGCGGCGATGCTGGCGGTCTGCACCGCCGGGCTCATGGCCGAGCCGTGGTAGGTGCGGTAGAGCAAATAGGGCTTGATCAGCTCGGCGTCACCGGCCACAAAACCGCTGCGCAGGCCCGGCACATTGCTGCGCTTGGACAAGCTGGTGAACATCATGAGGCGACGGAAATCGCTGCGGCCAAGCTTGACCGCCGCTTCCAGACCGCCCAAGGGCGCCTCGTCGCGGAAATAGATTTCGCTGTAGCACTCGTCCGAGGCGATGACAAAACCGTGTTGGTCGCTCAGCGCAAAGAGTTTTTCCCATTCTGAGAGCGGCATCACCGCACCGGTGGGGTTGCCGGGCGAGCAGACAAACAGCAGCTGGGTGCGCGCCCACACCTCGGCCGGCACGCTGTCCCAGTCCACTGCAAAGTTGCGCGCTGGGTCGCTGGGCGCGTAATACGGCTGGGCGCCGCCGAGCAGGGCCGCGCCTTCGTAGATTTGGTAGAACGGGTTGGGGAACACCACGGTGGCGCCCGAGCGCGTGGGGTCGATCACTGTTTGTGCAAACGAAAACAGCGCCTCGCGCGAGCCATTGACCGGCAGCAGCTGGGTGGTGGGGTTGACCGCCACGCCATAACGCCGCTGCAGCCAGGCGGCACAGGCCTCGCGCAGCGCGGGCGTGCCGGCGGTGGCGGGATAGGCAGCCAAGCCGGAGTCCAGATCGCCCGCCAACGCGGCCTTCAAAAAGTCGGGGGTCGGGTGCTTGGGCTCGCCAATGCCCAGGCTGATGGGGCGGTGGGCGGCGCTGGGTGTCACACCAGCGAACAGCTGTCGCAGCCGCTCAAAGGGATATGGCTGCAAAAGGGGCAACTTCGGGTTCATGGGCCGCATTATCCCCAGCCCATGGGCTCGGTGTTGGCGCTGGGGTGCCCAAGCCCGTCGCAGGGCACCGGGCACACGCTATCATCCCTGTTGCGATGCACCTCCCGGCAGGAGGAAATTTTCATTACAAATCAAGCAGTTGCCAGCTGCATCAGGTCCGATCCGTGCGTCTGTCCTCCATCAAGCTTTCCGGCTTCAAATCGTTCGCCGAGCCTACCAATTTCATGCTGCCCGGGCAGCTGGTCGGCGTGGTCGGCCCCAACGGCTGCGGCAAGTCCAACATCATGGACGCCTGCCGCTGGGTGCTGGGCGAGTCCAAAGCGTCTGAGCTGCGCGGCGAGTCGATGCAGGACGTCATCTTCAACGGCACCACGCACCGCAAGCCGGCCAGCCGCTCCAGCGTGGAACTGGTGTTCGACAACAGCGACCACCGCGCCGGCGGCCAGTGGGGCCAGTTCACCGAAATTGCGGTCAAGAGGGTGCTGACCCGCGACGGCACCAGCAGCTACTACATCAACAACCAGCCGGTGCGCCGCCGCGATGTGCAGGACGTGTTCTTGGGCACCGGCCTGGGCCCGCGCGCCTACGCCATCATCGGCCAGGGCACCATCAGCCGCATTATTGAGAGCAAGCCCGAAGAGCTGCGCCTGTTTCTGGAGGAGGCCGCCGGTGTCTCCAAATACAAAGAGCGCCGCCGCGAAACCGCCAATCGCTTGGCCGACACGCGCGAGAACCTGACCCGGGTGGAAGACATCTTGCGCGAGCTCAACGCCAATTTGGAGAAGCTCGAACGCCAGGCCGAGGTCGCGGCCAAGTACCACGAGCTCAACGCCAGCGCCACGCTCAAGCAGCACCAGCTGTGGTTCTTGAAGCGCAGCGAGGCCGAAGCCGACCAAGCCCGCATCAAGGCCGAGGCCGCTCAGGCGCTGACCGATCTGGAATCGCGCACCGCCGATCTGCGCCGCATTGAGGCCGAGCTGGAAACCATCCGCCAGGCCCACTATGCCGCCGGCGACCAAGTGAACCAGGCCCAAGGCAAGCTGTATGAAGCGAGCGCCGAGGTCGGCAAGCTCGAAGCCGAAATTCGTTTTGTGGTCGAGGGCCGCCAGCGGGTGGAGCAGCGTTTGGTGCAGCTTAAAGAGCAAAGCGCGGGCTGGCTCAACCGCCGAGAAGAAGCCGCTATAGAGTTGGAGCAGATCGCCGCCTCGATGGTGGAGGCCGAAGAGAAATCGGTGGTGCTGGCCGCCCAGGGCGAGGAACAGCTCGACCAGGTGCCGGCGCTCGAAGACGCGCTGCGCCAGGCCCAGCAACGCGCCAACGAACAGCGCGCCAGCGTCGCCCAGGTGCAGCAGCAGATCCAGGTGCTGGCGGCCGAGCAGCGCAGCATCGAGGAACAGAGCCGTGGCTTGCAGCAGCGCCGCGAGCGCCTGCACGGCGACCGCAACGCGCTGGCCGCGCCCGACGAGGCGCGTCTGCTCAATAGCCAAGCCCAGCTGGCGCAGGCCAGCGAGTCCGCCGAGGTGGCTGAGGCCCAGTTGCACGAGCTGCAAGAAGCGGTGCCCCTGCTCGACGAAGAGCGCCGCGCCGCCCAGACAGCGGTGAACAGCGAATCGGCCCGATTGGCCGATCTGAACGCCCGCATGGAAGCGCTCAAGGCGCTGCAAGACAAGGTCAAAACCGACGGCAAGCTGCAGCCCTGGCTGGCCAAGCATGGTCTTGATGGCCTGCAGGGTTTGTGGACCCGCCTGAGCATCGAGCCCGGTTGGGAAAACGCGCTGGAGGCCGCGCTGCGCGAACGCTTGGCCGCGCTCGAGGTGTCGCGGCTGGAGATGGTGCGCGCCTTTGCCAACGACGCGCCGCCGGCCAAGCTCGCTTTTTACAGCCCTGCCAGCGCTGGCGCAGCAGCGGGCACGCCCGGTGGCTTGAAGCCCCTGCTGGCGCTGCTGCGCGTGTCCGACGCCGCCCAGCAGGCCTTGCTGGCCGACTGGCTGCACGGCTGCTTGACCGCCGCCACACTCGAAGACGCGCTGGCCGCACGCGCCCAACTGCAGCCCGGTCAGACCATTTTTGTGCCCAGCGGCCACGCGGTGAGTGCGGCCAGCGTCAGCTTTTATGCGCCCGACAGCGAGCAGGCCGGCATGCTGGCCCGGGCGCAGGAAATCGACAACCTCGACAAAGCCGCCAAGGGCCAGGCGCTGATCGCCGAGCAGGCGCGCGCTGCGCTGGTGCGCGCCGAAGCGGCCTACGGTGAAGCCTCGTCGCGTTTGGTGACCGTGCGGCGCGAAGCAGCCGAGACCCGCAGCGCCGCCCACAGCCTGCAGGTGGAGGTCTTGCGCCTGACCCAGCTGGCCGAACAGACCCGCGCCCGCAGCGAACAGATCGGCGCCGACATGGCCGAGGTAGACGCCCAGCTCGAAGCCTTGCAAGAGCGCCGCGTCACAGCCGAAGCCCGCTTCGAAGAGCTGGACATGCAGCTCGCCGACAGCCAAGAGCGCCACGCCCAGTTGGACGACAAGGTGATCGAAGCCGAGCGGCGCCTGAACCAAGCGCGCGAGCAACAGCGCAGCCTGGAGCGTTCCGCCCAAGAGGCCACCTTTGCGCTGCGCAGCCTGCAGGCTCGCCAAGCCGAGCTGCAACGCGCCATCGACACCGCCGCCAGCCAAGAGCGCGCGCTGGCCGACGAAGACCAGCGCGCCCGAGACGAATTGACCCGCCTGTCCGACGCCGCCGCCCAAGGCGGCTTGCAAGACGCACTGGCCATCAAGCTCGAACGCGAACAGGCCTTGGGCGCCTTGCGCAGCCAGTACGACGAGTTGACCAACCGCTTGCGCGCCAGCGACGACCGGCGCCAGCAGCTCGAACGCGAACTCGACCCGCAGCGCCAGCGCATCACCGACTTTCAGCTCAAAGAGCAAGCCGCCCGTTTGGGGGTGGAGCAGTACAGCCAGCAACTCGAAGAAGCGCAGGCCGACCTGGCTGCGTTGGCGCAAAGCGTCACCGAAGGCAATGTGCGCTTGCACGGCCTGCAGGGCGAGATCGACCGACTGCACCGCGAGATCGCGGCACTCGGTGCGGTCAACCTGGCCGCGCTCGACGAACTCACCGCCGCGCGCGAGCGCAAAACCTTCTTGGACGCGCAGTCGGCCGACCTGAACGACGCCATCAACACGCTGGAAGACGCGATCAAAAAAATCGACGCCGAAACCCGCGACCTGCTGGGCAGCACCTTTGAGACCGTCAACGGCCACTTTGGCAAGATGTTCCCCGAGCTGTTTGGCGGCGGCAACGCCAAGCTGGTGATGACCGGCGAAGAAATCCTCGACGCCGGTGTGCAGGTCATGGCCCAGCCGCCCGGCAAAAAGAACCAGACCATCCACCTGCTCTCGGGTGGCGAAAAAGCGCTCACCGCCATCGCGCTGGTGTTTGCCATCTTCCAGCTCAACCCCGCGCCGTTCTGTTTGCTCGACGAGGTGGACGCGCCGCTGGACGACGCCAACACCGAGCGTTACGCCCGTTTGGTGACCAGCATGAGCAAAAAGGGAACCCAGTTCCTGTTCATCAGTCACAACAAGATCGCGATGGAAATGGCCGAGCAGCTGATCGGCGTGACCATGCAGGAACAAGGCGTTTCGCGCATCGTGGCGGTGGACATGGAGTCCGCCGTGGGCATGATGGAATCGAACTGACGCCGCCGACCCAACCTCACACACACATCCCATGAGCAGTTTGCAAATCGGCCTGGCCATTCTGGGCGGCATCGTCTTGTTGGCGGTGGTGGTCTACAACGCTTGGCAGACCCGCCGCCATGCCCCCCGCACCGCGCGCGAGCGAACCGAAACACCCGCAGCACCGACGGGTGAACGGGTGGAGCCCAGCCTGGACGGCGGCGAGTCGGTCGATACCGATGGCGCAGCCGAGCGCGTGGAGCCGTCACTGGGCCAATTGCCGCTGCCCGAGCGCAAACCCGCGCTGGACGCTCTGATCGACTCATTGGTGCCGCTCAATCTGGAGCAGCCGGTGTCGGGCGACGCGGTGCTGGCCGCTTTGCCGCCCACCCGACGCGTGGGCAGCAAGCCTTTTGCGGTGGAGGGCTTGCACGCCGACAGCGGCGAATGGGAGCCTCCACGCGCCGGCCAGCGCTACAGCGCCTTGCAAGCCGGGGTACAGCTGGCCAACCGTGCCGGGGCCCTGAACCAGATTGAGTTTTCTGAATTTGTCGCCAAAACCCAGGCCTTGGCCGATGCGCTGGGCGCCATGCCCGACTTCCCGGACATGATGGCCGAGGTGGCCCGCGCGCGCGAACTCGACCACTTCGCCACCGGCCACGACGCCCAGCTTGCCTTCACCTTGCGCGCCCGCCGCGCGGCCTGGAGTCCAGGCTATTTGGCGCAGCAGGCGGCGGCGCAGGGGTTTGTGGCGGGCGCCTTGCCGGGCCGCATGGTGCTGCCGGCCGAACACGCCCACGCAGCGCCCTTGCTGACCCTGAGCTTTGACCCCCAAGCCGCCATGGCCGAAGACCCCGAACAAAGCGCGCTGCGCGCAGTGTCGCTGGCGCTGGAGGTGACCCATGTGCCACGCGGCGAAGAGGCCTTTGCCCGGCTGCGCCATGTGGCCTTTGCGCTGGCGCAAAGCATGGAAGGCGCGGTCACCGACGAACGCGGTCAGCCCTTGGGCGAGCCAGCGCTCGACATGATCGCCGAAGACCTGGAGCGCCTGTACGACGCGCTCGACAGCCGCGACCTCGCGGCCGGTTCGCCCCAGGCCCGACGTTTGTTCTCGTGATGACGCCCGATCTGTTTGGCGCCGACGCTGCGCCCGGCGGCGACACGCACGCTTCAGCGCAGGCCCGCACGGCGGAATTGCGCGCCTTGCTGCACCACCACGCTTGGCGCTACTACACGCTGGACGATCCCGAGATCCCCGACGCCGAATACGATCGCCTGTTCCAAGAGTTGGAGGCGCTCGAAGCCGCGCACCCCGAATGGGCCACGCCCGACTCGCCGACGCAGCGGGTCGGTGCCCGGGTGTTGGACGCTTTTGCCCCGGTGCGCCACCGCGTGCCCATGCTCAGCATCCGCACCGAAACCGACACCGAGGCCAGCGGCGCCGAGGCGTTTGACACCCGGGTGCGCAAAGAGCTGGGCCTGAGCGAGGCCGATGCGCCGGTGGAATACGTGGCCGAACTCAAGTTCGACGGC
>JBEIEH010000045.1:0-14278 GCA_040383055.1 Burkholderiaceae bacterium | reverse complement strand
CTGGTGACCTTCACCTTCAGCGAGGCGGTGACCGGCTTTGCCAACGGCGACATCACGGTCGAGAACGGCACCCTCAGTGCGGTGAGCAGCAGCGGCGGAGGCATCACCTGGACCGCCACCTTCACGCCCACCAGCGCCCTCACCGACGCGACCAACGTCTTCAGCGTGGCCAATGGCAGCTACACCGACGTGGCCGGCAACACCGGCTCGGGTGGCAGCAGCGCCAACTACACCATCGACACCGTGGCGCCCACGGTGAGCATTGCCATGACCGATACGGCCTTGCGCATCGGTGAAACCAGCGTGGTGACCTTCACCTTCAGTGAGGCGGTGACCGGCTTGGCCAACGGTGACCTCACGGTCGAAAACGGCACCCTGAGTCCGGTGAGCAGCAGCGACGGCGGCGTCACCTGGACAGCCACCTTCACACCCACGAGCAACATCACCGACACCAGCAATGTCATCACGGTGGCCAACGCCAGCTACACCGACGTGGCGGACAACAACGGGTCGGCTGGCAGCAGCGCCAACTACTCAGTGGACACCGTGGCGCCCACCGTGGCCATCACCATGGCCGACACCGCGTTGCGCATGGGCGAGACGAGCCTGGTGACCTTCACCTTCAGCGAGGCGGTGACCGGCTTTGCCAATGGCGACATCACGGTACACAGCGGCACGCTGAGCCCTGTGAGCAGCAGCGATGGGGAACGCACCTGGACCGCCACCTTCACGCCCACCACCGACCTAGAGGACGCCAGCAACGTCATCAGCGTGGCCAACGGCAGCTACACCGACGTGGCGGGCAACACCGGCTCAGCGGGCAGCAGCGCCAATTACACGGTGGACACCAAAGCGCCCACGCTCATCATCACCGACAACGTGGCCAGCGTCGTGACCAATGGCCCCATCACCTTCACCTTCACCTTCAGTGAAGACGTGACAGGCTTCACCGCAGACGACGTGACTGTGACAGCCAACGGCACCAAAGGCACCTTCACGGCGGTGAGCGCCCGCGTGTACACCCTGGTGGTGACGCCGCAGGGTGGATCGACGGACAGTGTCGGCGTGGCTGTGCTCGATCAAGTGGCCAGCGACGCCGCAGGCAACCCCAACCTGGTTGGCGCAAACGCCAGCCAGGGCTACGACACACAAGCCCCCACGGTGGCCATCACCATGGCCGACACAGCGCTGCGCATCGGCGAGACCAGCTTGGTGACCTTCACCTTCAGCGAAGCTGTGACCGGCTTTGCCAATGGCGACATCACCGTTCAGAACGGCTCGCTGAGCACAGTGACCAGCAGCGACGGTGGCATCACCTGGACCGCGACATTCACGCCCACCAGCAACATCACCGACACCAGCAACGTCATCAGCGTCACCAACGCCAGCTACACCGATGCGGTGGGCAACAACGGCGCCAGTGGCAGCAGTACCAATTACACCGTCGATACGGTGGCGCCCACCGTCACCATCAGCCTGGACGACAGCGCCTTGCGCATTGGTGAGACGGCGTTGGTCACCTTCACCTTCAGCGAAGCGGTGACCGGCTTTGCCAACGGTGATATCACGGTGCAAAACGGCACTTTGAGCACCGTCAGCAGCAGCGACGGTGGCATCACCTGGCGCGGCACCTTCACACCCACCAGCGCCATCACCGACAGCACCAACGTCATCACCGTGGCCAACGGCAGCTACACCGACGTGGCGGGCAATACCGGCGCGGCGGGCAGCAGCTCCAACTACGCCATTGATACCGTGGCGCCCACGGTGACCATCACCATGGCCGACACGGCGCTGCGCATTGGCGACACCAGCCTGGTGACCTTCACTTTCAGCGAGGCGGTGCAGGAGTTCACCAACAGCGACATCACGGTCGAGAGCGGCAGCCTGAGCACCGTGACCAGCAGCGACGGTGGCATCACCTGGCGCGGCACTTTCACGCCCAACAGCAACGTTGAAGACACCAGCAACGTGATCACGGTGGCCAACGCCAGCTACACCGACGTGGCGGGCAACACAGGCTCGGGTGTCAGTGGACCGAACTACAGCATTGACACCATCGCACCGACCACGGAACTGGCTCTCACGGCCATCAACGACGACCAAGCGCCCACCTCCGGCACTGTGGCCAACAACGGGAGCACCAACGACACACTGCCCACCTTGAACGGCACCCTGGGTGGCGCCACCGCCGGCGCCGCCCTGGCCGCTGGCGAGGTGATCGCAATCTACCGCAGCCCGAATATGGTGGGCGCTAGCAGTGTGGCGGCCAACAATCTGAGCAACGGCCAGCTGGTCGGCAGCAAGCTGCATTACTCGGCGTGGGACGGTAACTGGACGGGTGTGGTTCGGCTGCCCACCAACCCTGCGGATGGCGACACAGTGTCTGTGACGCGTTTTTCAAGTTGGAACTTCAGCCTTGAATACAACGGTGCTGTGGTCACGCCGTCGTTTCTTCCCAACGTGACGATGTACTACACCTACAGCAGTGCCGAAGGCCGCTGGGTGGACGGCTTCACGCAGATTGGCACCGCGACTGTGACCACCAACGCAGGCGGGCAAAGCACTTGGACCTATCAGGAGACCTCTGCTTTGCCGCAGAACGGGGTATTCAACTACGCCGCCCGCGTGCTGGACGCTGCTGGCAACTCCGGTACTTACACCAACGCCTACCGCCTCACGGTGGACGCCAGCGCCACCATCACCGCCATCAGCGACGACACCAGCGCGCCGGGCGACTTTGTCACCAGCGACACCACCCTGACGGTCACCGGCACCAATGTGGCGCTGGGCGCGGGCGACAAGGTGCAGCTCAGCTTCAATGGCACGAACTGGTTTGACGCGACCCAAGTCAACGCCACCAGCTGGACGTACACCGCCTCGGGCCAAGCTTTGGGCAACTACACCCTGAGCGCGCGTGTCCTAGGCAGCGGCGGTGTGGCCGGTACGTCCCATACGGTCCCGCTGACGATTGAGCCCGCAGCGATAGATGCGAGCACCTACAACACCACCAGCATGAACAAAACCTCGTCTCGCGTGCAGGCCCTCGATGCTTTTGAGATCGATGGAGTGCGTTACCTGATGGCGGCCAACGCGACCAGCGCAAGTTCGACTTTGTATCGATGGAATGGCAGCGATTTTGTGGTGCATCAGAACGTGAGCATGGGCAATGCCAACGATGTGCGCCTGTTTACCATCGATGGCGAACGTTACTTGGTGGGCGGCAACGGCACCACCAGCATATTGAAATGGGATCGCAACACCAACCAATTTGTCGCTCATCAGAGCTTTGCCACCACGCAAGCGTACGACTATGAACTCTTCAAGCTCGGCGGTGTGCAGTACTTGGCCGTGTCTGAGCTGAGCACCCACACATCGCGCGTCTACCGCTGGACGGGCAATCAGTTTGAACTGGCACAGACGCTGACCACCTCGGTCGCAGGCACGGGCGAAGTGGGCGCGCGCGATCTGCGCCACTTCAGCATGGGTGGCGAGCAATACCTGATCGCGTCCACCAACGTCACCACCGACCCCACCCGCATCTTCCGCTGGAACAGCGCCACAGGCCAGTTTGTGGCGCACCAAGACCTGGCCAACAGCACCGCTGGCATGGACGCCGAGGTGGTCACGATCGGCAGCAACCACTACCTGTTGCAAGTCAACATCAATGGCGGAACCCTGGTTTATCAATGGAACAACAGCACTGGCTTGTTCAACACCACCGCGTTGCAAACGATCACCGCCAACAACAACGCCCCCTTCGAGCTGGAAACCTTCCAGATCAACGGTCAGACTGTCTTTTTGCTGGCCAACATCGGGGGCTCGGTCAGTCCGCTGTACCGCTGGAACGGCAGCAGCTTTGTGCATGTGCAAAACCTGAGCAGCACCGACTCGCGCGACTGGGCGGTGTTTGACATGGGGGGCGAGCAGTATCTGGTGAACTCCAGCTACCAGGGTGACTACATCCGCTTCTATCGCTTTGATCTGGCCACCGGCCAGCTGGTGGTGGCCAACCAGACCACCCTGGCGCTGGGCACCAACGAAGACACGCCGCTGTCCGTCACCGCTAGCCAGTTGCTGGGCAACGACAGCGGTGCCACCAGCATCACGGCGGTGTCGGCCAACGCGGTGGACAGCGCCGGTGTGGTGTATGGCAGCGTCAGCTTGATTGGGGGCAATGTGGTGTTTACGCCCAATGCCACGGCCGACAGCCTGAGCAAGGGAGACATCAAAGAGGTGTTTTTCACCTACACCAACAACACTGGTGCGGTGCGCTCGGTCAAGGTCAACATCACCGGTGTGGACAACGACGCCAGCGGTTTCAACGGAGTGGGCCATCGCTACGACCTCAGCGCGGCGGGCAACCAGACCTTGAGTCTGAACGTGGAAGACGTGGTGCGCGCCGACGGCCAAGGCATGGGCGGCTTCAACCAGTTCAATACCAGCAACGGCTGGTCAGCTGGCACCTACGCCATCGGCGCCGCTGAAAGCCGTTACCAAGTGGTGGTGGACGGCAACGCTGGCGATGCGCTGCAGTTGGTGTCCAACACGAGCCAGACGGGCTTCTGGAGTCTCATGGGCACCGCCATCAGCAATGGCGTGACCTATCGCGTCTACAACCACAGCGCCGGGACGGCGCAGGTGTTGATGCGTGATGGCTTGAGCGCACCCGACACCCAAGCGCCGGCGGTGACATCTGTTGCTTTGACATCGGCCACTGGTGCTGCGAACAACACTCTGAACGCTGGCGACGTGCTGACCGCCACAGTCACCTTCAGTGAAGCCGTAACGGTCACTGGCACCCCTCAGTTGGCACTCAATATTGGCGGCACTACCGTACAAGCCAACTACGCCAGTGGGTCTGGCACCACGGCGTTGGCGTTCACCTACACCTTTTTGGCTGGCCAAACCGATACCAATGGCGTGGCCATTGGCGCCAACAGCCTAAGTCTCAACAATGGCACCCTTCGCGATGCTGTTGGCAACAGCGCGATTCTGACGCACACAGCCGTGGCGGACAACGCCAGTTACATGGTGGACACGGCCACGCCTTTTGCCCAAATCGATTGGGTGAACACCATGCTGGCCAACGACAGCACGCTCGTGTACAGCTACACCACCGGGTCCTTCTATCGACTCAACTCCACCGCCGTTTCCTGGGAAACTGCCAACTCCGCCGCCGCCGCTTCCAGCCTCATGGGCCAGGCGGGCCATGTGGTGCACGTCAACAGCGCCACAGAAAGCACCTTCATCACGGGAGCATCCGGCTACAACGGGGCTCGAGGATGGCTGGGCGCGAGTGACAAAGGCACCGAAGGCACCTGGCAATGGTGGTACGGCGCTAACGCTGGTGCGACCTTCTGGTCGGGGTTGAGCACAGGATCGGCCCAAAACGGTGCCTATACCAATTGGAGCTCGGGAGAACCCAACGACGCGGGCGGCAATGAGGATTACGCCGAGATTTTTGCCAATGGCTCCTGGAACGACTTGCCGCCCAGTTTCACGCAGATTTACCTGACCGAATGGGAGGGATCTGCTGTGCTCAACCGCCAAACGTATACCAATGTGCAGTCGATCCGGGTGGCCAGCAGCGAGGTAGGGGCCACCGGGTTTACCGCATATCTGGTCAATGCCGCTAACACGGTCAGCAATGTGGGGCAAATCACCGCATTGGCTGACGGCCGGTGGAACTCGGTTGCCCTGAGCAGCGGTGCCTTGACGGTGCTGTCCAACGAAACCTTCTCCAACGCACCCAGTGGCTGGACAAGCACGGCCGCCGCTGGGAGTGTGAGCACTGCTGGCAACGTGGGTGGGGAAATGGACGGCTTCCTGGGCCGATTCAGCGACGGCACCGGCAACCAAGTGGTGTTCAAAACCTACAACTTTGGCGCCGCCTTTGCCAACCAAACTGTCCAAATCGACTTTGACATGCTGGAAATCGACTCGTGGGATGGCGAGTTGTTCCGTGTGTATCTCAACGACGTGGTGGCGAGTGCGCAGCATTACTATCACAGCGACGCTGCCATCAAAGACGGTGGACGTGACCTGGGCAACTTATCCACAAGCGGTAATGGTGGACAGCCTGAGGCGAGATTTACCGAAGCCAAACACCACTACAGCCTGCGTGCCACCCTCAACGCCAGTGGTTCGATCAAACTGGGCTTTGGGTCAACGCTTGATCAATCTGTTACCGACGAATCCTGGGGCATTGACAACGTCGTGATCACCACATTGCCAGGCAGCACCCATCTGTCCTTGGCTGGATTGATCGACGGGGACTACCGGCTCTATACAGCCGATGCAGCTGGCAACTTGAGCGCGGCGTCGTCTGATGTGGTGTCGGTGCGCAATTCGATCAGTTTGGGGGCGGGCAACGGACAGTTGATCAATCCGGTGATGGTGGAGGGCAAGGTCTACTACGCTTGGGACCGCAACGGCGACGGCTTGCTCGGCGACACCGCTACTCTGAACGAATTGGAGGCCTTGGCCTTTGGCACCACAGTCGGGTCTGTGTTCACCGACAGCAACCGGATTTTTTCCCTCAACGGTGTGCAACTGGCCTTGCCGACCATGGGCGTTGCTTCCCCTGTCAACGGAACCTCATTGAATGGCACAGCCTGGAGCAACGCAAGCGCGGGCTTTGATACCAACCCGACGTCCAACAGCACATACAACGATCTGGCAGCTATTTGGGATGCTTTTAATGGCACAAGCACCAGCGCTGGCGGAAACGGGACGCCTTCGAATTGGACGAGCGGAGGGTACTGGACCGCTAGCAGCGCAGGCTCCGATGTCCATTGGGCGTTGGACATGCAAACGGGCTTGATGTCGTCGCTCGCCGACACCCAAGCGCGCCAAGTGGTGTTTCAAGTGATCTGACGATCAAGCCGGAAAGCACAGCTGGGGTTGCCTGGCCCAAGCCTGCGCCAGCAGGCTGAGGCTCTGCAGCCGCAGGTCTGGATCAAAAATGTCGCTCACGACGATGAACTCATCGGCCTGGGTGCTGTCGTGCAAGGCCTGCAGGCCGGCGCGTACGGTGTCGGGGCTGCCGACCACCGCGCAGCCCAAAAAGTCGTTCACCGCCGCGCGCTCTTGGGGGTGCAGGCTGTCCATAAAGCCCGCTACGGGCGGGGCGAGCTTGCCGCGCCGCCCGGTGACAATGCCCAGGATGCGCTGCTGCACGCTGCTGGCCAGAAACTCAGCCTCGGCATCGGTGGGCGCGGCCACCACCGGCACCGCCACGATGGCGTGGGGCTTGGCCAAGCTGGCGCTGGGGCGGAAGGTGCTGCGGTAAATGTCGAGCGCCTGGTACAGATAACGCGGCGCAAAGTGCGATGCAAAGGCAAACGGCAGGCCCAGGTGTGCGGCCAGCTGCGCCGAAAACAAGCTTGATCCAAGTAACCAAATGGGCACTTGTGTGCCCGTGCCGGGGTAGGCCACCACCCGCTGACCCGGCTGGGCGGGGCCCAGCAGGCGCTGCAGTTCGGCCACGTCGCGCGGAAAGTCGTCTTCGGTCTCCACCCGGTCGCGGCGCAGGGCGCGCATGGTGTGCGGGTCGGTTCCAGGGGCTCTGCCCAGCCCCAGGTCGATGCGGCCTGGATACAGCTCGGCCAAGGTGCCAAAGGCCTCGGCCACGGTGAGCGGCGCGTGGTTGGGCAGCATGACGCCGCCCGAGCCCACCCGAATGCGCTGGGTGGCGGCCGCGATGTGGCCCACCAGCACGGCGGTAGCCGAGCAGGCCAGACCAGGCATGTTGTGGTGCTCGGCCAGCCAATAGCGGGTGAAGCCCAGCGCCTCCGCATGCTGCGCTGTGCGCACCGCCAGGGCAATGGCGTCGGCCGGGCTGTGGCCCTCGCGCACGGCCACCAGGTCGAGCATGGACAGCGGGACGGTCATGGCTTGAGGTCGATCGAAGCCGAATTCATGCAATAGCGCAAGCCGGTCGGGCCGGGCCCGTCGTTGAACACATGACCCAGGTGGGCGCCACATTGGCTGCACACCGTTTCGGTGCGCACCATGCCGTGGCTGCGGTCCACCACCTCGGTGACGGCACCGGGCACGGCTTTCCAGAAGCTCGGCCAGCCGCAGCCGGCGTCGAACTTGGTGTGCGAATCGAACAGGTGGTTGCCACAGCAGATGCAGTGGTAGCGGCCGTTGGCCCAGACCGATTCGTATTTGCCGGTGAAGGGCCGTTCGGTGTGGGCGTGGCGGGTTACCTCAAAAGCCAGTGGCTCGGCGCCTTTCGCAGCCAGCTCGGCGCGCCATTCGGCTTCGGTTTTCTGGATCGGGAAAGACATGGGTTTTCTCCTCGTGTTGTTGTGGGTGAACGGTGGGGGTGCTCAAGACGAGCAGCTGATGGCGATACCCGAGGCCCAGTCGGGCGGAAAGTCGGCCAAGTCGTCGTGGCCGGGCAGGGCTGTGAAGGGGGTTTGCAGCGCGGTGTGCAGCCGCTGCACAAACGCCAGATCGCCTTGTTCGGCGCCGGCAATGGCCAGTTGGCCCAAGTGGTTGCGCAGCACCACCTGCGGGTTGGTGGCCAGCATCTGCGTGTGCACCGCCGCCGCGTCAAAGCCGGGTTCGCGCCGCAGCCGCGCACGCCAGTCGCGTGCCCAAGCCACCAATGCCTCGGTCTGGCCAAACAGCGCCAGCAGCGGGTGCAGCGCCACTGCGGGGTCGGGTTCGGCCTCAGGCCCCGCCCAAGCCAGCACCGCGTGAGACAGGCGGCGCCAGCCAATCGTGTAGTCCACCCGGTCGCTGGCCATGAGCTGCAACAGGACCTCGCTCAATGTGTGGTCGCTGGCCTCGGTGTGGTGCAGCCCCAGCTTGGCGTTCATCCGCCGCTGCAGCTCGGCGGGGAATTGTTGGCGGTAGGGCTCCAGCGCGCCCAGGGCTTCGTCTTCGCTGGCCAGCAGCGGCATCAGCGCCTGGCCCAGGCAAAACAGGTTCCAGTAGCCGATATTGGGCTGGCGGTGGTAGGCGTAGCGGCCGCTGTGGTCGCTGTGGTTGCAAATGTGCCCGGGGTCGAAGGTGTCGAGAAACTGGAACGGGCCGTAGTCGATGGTCAGGCCCAGGATGCTCATGTTGTCGGTGTTCATCACCCCGTGGCAAAAGCCCACCGCTTGCCACTGCGCCAGCAGGGCGGCGGTGCGTTGGGTCACGGCGGCGAGCAATGCGGCATAGGGGTTGCCATCGCCTGCGCGGCAGTGTGGATAAAAGTGCTCCATCACAAAGTCGGCCAAGGCGCGCAGCTCGGTGTGCTGACCGCGCGCGCTGAAATGCTCAAAATGGCCAAAGCGGACGAAGCTCGGCGCCACCCGCGTCACCACGGCGGCGGTTTCCACCGTTTCGCGGCGCACCGGCGCGGGCGATTCGCTCACACACAGCGCCCGGGTGGTGGGCACGCCCAGCGCGTGCATGGCCTCGCTGCACAAAAACTCGCGGATTGAGCTGCGCAGCACCGCGCGGCCGTCGCCCATGCGCGAATACGGTGTGCGCCCCGCCCCTTTGAGCTGCAGCTCTTGCCAGCCGCTGGGCGTGCGCAGCTCACCAAGCGATATGGCGCGGCCGTCGCCCAACTGGCCGGCCCACACGCCAAACTGGTGGCCGCTGTAGACGCTGGCCAGCGGCCGCATGCCGGGCAGGCGCGCGTTGCCGGTGAACACCGCCAAGGCCTCGTCGCCTTGCAGCCAGTCGGTGTCGATGCCCAGTTCGCGCGCCAGCGGCAGGCTGTGCGCCACCCAGCGCGGCTCGGGCAGCGGGGTGGGTTGCAACTCGGTAAAGAACGCCGGGCCCAAGTCGGCAAATCGCTGGCCCCACGCGGTGGTGGGTGGCGGCGCGGCGGCGGTGACGGTGTCTGACATGGGGTGCATTGTCGGCCGATGGCGGCAACCCCGTGGCGCAGGGGGGCATGGCTTGAGGCATGATGGCGCCCGTGACAAGCATGGCAGACACGGCAAGCCCCACAGCGGGCACACTCAACCGGCGGCGCTGGGTCCTGGGCGCAGGGGCGCTGTTGGCCAGCCCGTGGCTGCACGCCGCCGCGCGCCCGCGCACCGTCAAGCTGGCCTTGATCGACCCTTTGTCCGGCCCGGTGGCCGATGTGGGGCGCAACGCCATGCGCAGTTGGGACTTCTTGGTGCGGCGCCTGCAGGCCGACTCCGTGGCCAATCCCTTTGGGGTGCGCTTGCATTTCGCCGCTTTCGACAACGCCAGTTCGCCACAGGTGAGCGTCAACATGATGAAAGCCGCCATCGACCAAGGCTTTCGTTACTTTGTGCAGGGCAACGGTTCGGGCGTGGCGGCAGCGCTGATCGAGGCCATGGGCCGACACAACCGCCGCAACCCCGACGACCCGGTGCTGCTGATCAACTACGCCGCCATGGACCCGTCGCTCACCAACGAGCGCTGCAGCTACTGGCACTTCCGGGTCGACGCCAACACCGCCATGAAGATGCGCGCACTGGTGCGCTTTGTGACGCGGCAGTCGCCTTGGCGCAGCGTCTATTTGATCAACCAAGATTACGCCCACGGCCAGCAGGTGTCGGCCCACGTCAAGCGTTACCTGGGCGAAATGGACCCGGTGGCCCGGGTGGTGGGCGACGACATGCACCCCGCTTTTGTGGGCTTGGACTTTCGGGCCCACGCTCGGCGCATCGCCGCCTCGGGAGCCCAGGCCATCGTCACCGGCAACTGGGGCGCCGACCTGCGGGGTTTGATTGAAGCGCTGCACCAAGAAGGGGTGCGCCTGCCGCTGCTGACCTATTACGCCTCGCTGCAAGGCACTCCTCGGTTGATGGCCGATTTGGCGGTGCAAATGCCGGTCTACCAAGTGGCCACCCACCACGACCGCCAAGGAGGCGCCTTGGGGCGCTTGTTCACCGAATTTGCGGCCCAGCATGGCGAAGATCTGGTGGTGGCACCCGCCTACGATGGGCTGGTGATGCTGATGCGCGCCATGCACGCAGTGCAATCCACCGAGGTGGCGGCGGTGGCCTCGCGCATGAGCGGCATGTTGTTTGAGGGCTTCAGCGGCCCGGTGCAAATGCGACCGGACGACCATCAGCTGCAAAAAGGCGTGTTTGTCAGCCGCTGGGTGCGCCATGTGCCCGGCCAGGGGCGTGACGCCGAAGGCACCGGCTGGCAGTTTGTGCCGGTGGCCTATTCGCCGCCGGACGAATTGCGCGAGCCCGGGCGATGCGTCATGAACCGGCCCGATTACTGAGCCGCCCATGGCGTATGCGTTGATCACTCTGCTCAATGGCCTGGGCTACGGGCTGTTGCTGTTTTTGTTGAGCGCGGGGCTGACGCTGGTGTTCAGCCTCATGGGCGTGCTCAACTTCGCCCACGCCAGCTTTTATATGTTGGGCGCCTATGTGGCTTACAGCTTGGCGCCGGTGGTGGGTTTTTGGCCGGCGCTGTTGCTGTCGCCGCTGCTGGTGGGGCTGACGGGCGCGGCGTTTGAGCGCTGGGTGCTGCGGCGGGTGCACCCGCTGGGGCACATTCCTGAATTGATGGTCACGTTTGGTGTCGCGTATTTGGTGCTGGAGCTGGTGCAGCTGGTGTGGGGCCGCTCGCCGGTGGCGTTTGACTTGCCCGCCGCGCTGCAAGGCCCGGCGCTGACGCTCGCCCACACCGCCGACGGCCTGCGCGCTTGGCTGGGTGCCGCGCCGCCCGGTGCCTGTGCGGCGGCCGATGTGCTGTGCGCGGTGTTTCCGGCCAGCCGGGCGCTGTTGATGGGTGTGGCGCTGACGGTGCTGCTGGGCCTGGGTCTGTGGCTGTGGCGCAGCCGCACCGGTTGGGTGATTCAGGCCGCGCTGACGCACCCGCAGATGGTGCAGGCCCTGGGCCACGACGTGCCGCGCCTGTGGGTGCTGGTGTTTGGTGTGGGCTGTGCGCTGGCCGCGCTGGCTGGGGTGCTGGGTGGCGCTACCTTTGTCACCGAGCCAGCCATGGCCGCCACCATGGGACCACTGGTGTTTGTGGTGCTGGTGGTGGGAGGGCTGGGATCGGTGGCGGGGGCCTTATGGGCGTCGCTGCTGATTGGCTTGTTGCAAACCCTGGCCGTGGCTTACGACCAGCCGCTGCCGCTGTGGGGCACCAGCTTGGCCCAGTGGGCGCCGCTGCTGCCCTATGTGTTGCTGGTGGCGGTGTTGGCCTTGCGCCCACGCGGGCTGATGGGGCGGCGCGAATGAAGGCAGGGCGAACGAAGGCGGCATTGGCTGTGTTGCAGCGCTCCCCCTTGGCGCTGCTGGCGACGGGCTTGCTGCTCGCGCCTTGGTTGCTGGGCGGGTTGGTGGGGCCGGTCACGCTGGCCCTGGTGGCCGTGGCGGCGCTGGGCTGCTGGTCGTATTACTTGCTGTGGGGGCAGGGCGGCATGTTGAGTTTTGGTCACGCCGTTTACAGCGGCATGGGCGCGTATGGCGCGGTCTGTGCGTTGCGCGCGCTGGCCGACAGCCCGCTGCAAGGCACCGTCTGGGGCACGCTGGCAGTGGCCTTAACGCCGCTGGCCGGCGCGTTGGTGGCCGCCGCCGTGGCTGCGCCGCTGGGTGCGCTGGTGGTGCGCCGCCCTGGCATGGCGCTGGCCATGATTTCGCTGGCGATGGGCGAGCTGGTGCTGGCCTTGGCGCTGATGTTTCCCGCTTGGTCGGGCGGCGATGCGGGGCTCAGTGCCAACCGCGTGCTGGGCGCGCCGCTGTTGGGCATCACCTGGGCGGGCAAGTGGCAGGTGTATGGTCTGGCGGCCGCCACCCTGTGGCTGGGTGTGGCCCTGCTGCGCGGCTGGATGGCCAGTGGCGCGGGCGCGCTGTTGCGCGCGGTGCGCGACAACCCCCAGCGCGTAGCCGCCCTGGGGCACCACCCGGTGCGGGTGCGCTGGGCCGCGCACACCTTGGCCGCCGCGCTGGCGGGTGCCGCCGGTGCGGTGGGCGCGCTGGTGTTTGAAATCGTCTCGCCCGAAGTGTTGGGCGCGCAGCGTTCGGGCGCGTGGATGCTGTTCACCGTGCTCGGCGGGGCTCAGCACTTTTGGGGCCCGCTGATCGGTGGCGCGTTGATGGTGGGCGCGCAGGTGGGCCTGTCGGGCATCACCCCTGCCTGGGCGCTGTATGTGGGCTTGATGTTTGTGCTGGTGCTGTTGGCCGCGCCCGGTGGCGTGGCCGGGGTGCTGGCGGCGCAGGGCTCAGGTGCTTTGCAGAGGGCCGCGCCGCGCTGGTGGCTGGGCTTGGCGCTGGCCGCTGGGGGCGGCGTGGTGCTGGTGGAAATGCTCTACCACTGGCAGGCCCGCGCTTGGTTGGGGCATGGCCTGACGCTGCTGGGCCAGCCCTGGGCCACCGACGTGGCCTGGCATTGGGCGCTGCCGTCTCTGGCCTGCGTGGGTGGAATGGCATGGCTCTGGACCCAGCGCTGCAGCGGGGAGGACGCATGACCACCCCCGCTCTTCTGGTGAGCAATCTGCACATTCGCCTGGGCGGCTCGCCCATCTTGCGCGGCGTGGGCTTTGCGGTGCAGCCGGGCGAACGGGTGGCGCTGATCGGCCCCAACGGCGCGGGCAAAACCACCTTGTTCCAAGTGCTCAGTGGCCACCTGAGGACCGACGTAGGGGGTGTGCACGTGCTGGGCACCGACACCACCGGCTGGCCCGCGCACCGGGTGGCCTGCGCCGGGCTGGCGCGCAGTTTTCAGATCCAGCAGCTGTTTGGCCCCCACAGCGTGGCCGAGCACCTGCGCGTGGCCTTGCTGCGCCGCCACGGCGGCTGGTGGCAGCGGCTGCAGCGCCCCGCCACGGAAGCCGCCATGATCGACTGGGCCAAGCGGCTTGACCTGGCTGGGCGCCTCGACACCCCGGCGCAGAGCCTGAGCTACGCCGAACAACGCCGGCTGGACGTGGGTCTGGCCCTGGCCAGCGATGCGCCAGTGCTGCTGCTTGACGAACCCACCGCGGGCCTCAGCCGCAGCGAAACCACCCAACTGGTGCAGCGCCTGCGCGGCTGGACGCAGGGCCGCACCCTGCTGATGGTGGAGCACGACATGGACGTGGTGTTTGGCCTGGCCGACCGCGTGCTGGTGCTGGTGGACGGCCAACTGATCGCCGACGGCAGCCCCGACGCGGTGCGCGCCAACCCAGCGGTGCAGCAGGCCTATCTGGGCGCGGTGTTGGAGAGATCAGCATGAGCGTCGCTGATCCCCGTGGTCTGCAGGTGCAGGGTCTGACAGCGGGTTACGGCGGCGCGCCGGTGCTGCAGGGCGTACACCTGCGGCTGGCCCCGGGCGAGGTGTTGGCCTT
>JBEIEH010000044.1:0-14505 GCA_040383055.1 Burkholderiaceae bacterium | reverse complement strand
TTGCTGTCAA
Source organism: Burkholderiaceae bacterium (assembly GCA_040383055.1). Lineage (GTDB taxonomy): Bacteria > Pseudomonadota > Gammaproteobacteria > Burkholderiales > Burkholderiaceae_C > Hydrogenophaga. The sequence continues at coordinate 14,495 of JBEIEH010000044.1, read as the reverse complement.
TCATGCTCAGCACGCGGTTTCCGGTGACTCGGTAATCTGTCCAGAGAGTCCCGCCGACAAAACGCACGCCGTCGATGACGACTGTGTTGTTGTGGAGCAAATGGACTTGCGTGCCCGCGCAGTCCACGCGCGCTTGCTCCACTGCCTTGACCAGGTTGGTTCCCCAATAGTCGTGGTTGCCCAGGACCAGCACCACCGGTTTGCCCGCAAAGGCCTCGGCCGCCCAGGCGGCAGACCGCCCCTTGGTCGCGATGTCACCAGCCAGCACGCAGACGTCGAAATCCACGCCTGCCTCGGGCACGAAGTCCGCGAACTCGGTGTGCAGGTCAGACAAGATCAACAGCTTCATGGGCTGGCCTTGTCAACTTGAAAAGGCAAGCTCTCGTCATGCCAAATCGAAGGCAGAGCGCCAGCTTCGCGCGCGCGGTGGTGCTCTTCACACAGTGTGATCGTCCAAGGACCTTCGATCGTGTGTCCAGGGGCTCCACAGTAAGCACAAGTCCGCGAGGAAACTGCTTCCACCTCGTGCTTCAAGTCACTGATTTTTTGGAGCAGCTCAACGCGACCTGCGAAGTCCTGATCGTCCTCGGACATGCCGTCCAGGACGTAGTAGATGCGAAACACGCCGAACTTTTCTTTGGTCTGTGTCCAGTGAAAGTGGCGCTTGTTCTCACCGAGCACCTGGTCGACGTCCTCGCACAGCTGCGCGAATAAGGGGAACCACCCTCGCGCGAAGCTCAGGTAGATATAGGGTCCAGAAAACTGGTACGGGTAGCGCGACATGAGGTCTTTGAGCGTTGTCATCGGGACAGCCTTTCATGGAGCCGCAAGGCGTTTGAGAGGGTGAAGCCAGTGCGGTGGTTGGTGAGGAACAGGTTCGGGCAGCCAGCGCTGAAGAGCCAGGGCACATCGTCAATCGCTATCCACGGCCGCGTCGGCGCATTGGCCTGCAGCCACGAGCGGATCTCGAGTTCGCGCAGATGGGCCACGGCAGGTGCCCGGCCGCCACGCGGTGAGATGGGCGTGCAATCGATCACCCGCGGCACGATGTCCCGAGAGAAGCGCTTGCGTAGCTGCTCAAGTGGGTGAGAGAACCTCCACGAGCTGCTGATGACGACGTCTACGCTTGGGTGCTGTCTCAAAACGTCCTCAATCTGAGGCAGGCATGTGAAGAGCTCCTCGCGCTTACAGACCTCTGGATGAGTGACCCCGTCGAAGTCGAGAAAAACCACCGGCGCGCCGCTCGGTGTGACGTTGGTGGATGGGCGCTGGGGCTTTTCCATGAGGGTCTGCGGCGGATCGGCGTGTCAATGCAGTAACGCTTGCGACTTGCCAGCGCACTCGTCTTCGGGCTGACAGCTGGCCGGCAGATCACGAACCAGGATCTGTCGGCGGCCGTTGGCCACGGCGCGTGCCATCGCCTGTTCGAGCACCTGGAGCTGACTCCTTGGCGTCAAGTGGGCGATGCACACAGGGACTCTGCGCTCTGGAGGGTCGAGTGCTGGGTTGCGAGCATGAAATGAATCCACCACGGCGCGAGCCAGGTCGATCGCCTGCGCTGGCGTTGGCGGCTGCACCACAAACACCAGAAACCGCGAGCGGATCGGCTGAGGAATGCGCTCGAGATCATTGGCTGTGGCCACCCAACAGATGTGGCTCGAGTCGAAAGTGATCCCTGAAGAGATGTCCTTCACCGACCTCGCGGACAGAGGCTCCAGGAGGCTGTGCAGGGGATCAAGCGTTTTGCTGCGCTCCGAGCTGTTGACACCCTTGTCGATCTCGTCGAGCAGGATCAGCGGATCCGCCCGCGGCGACAGGCAGACGGCGTCGAATACCAGTCCGGTGGACGTGTTGGACCAATGCCGGTCGCTGCCGATGAGCGAACAGCCCGTGTAGCCGGCGTCAAAGCTGTGGCGATGCACGGACCGGCCAAGGGCCTTGGCCAGCTCAAAGGAGAAGTGAGTCTTGCCACCCCCTGGCGGGCCAACAAGCAGGATGGGGGGAATAAGCAGCGGCTGCCCAAGATCGAGCGCCAGACGCATTCGATCAACGATGAAGTCGGTAACCTGGGCAAATTGAGGCTGCTGCGGTCGCAGCGCAGTCACCCGCTCGAGCGCCTGCATGATTTCACTCTCGCCTGCGACCTGGCGGAATGCGCCAAGCTCGCGAAGCTGCTTGTAGATGGCGTCGTCGCGCTCACGCATCGCTTTGTCGGGAGTGCGCGTGTCCCTGCTATCGATGAGCTTGAGCGGCTCGGCCCAGTCCATGATTTGCACCTGAGCATCACCGCCAATGCCAGTGGCGACCTCCATCGTGGCTTCATAGTCGGAGAGCAGCAGGGCCCGCTCTGCTTCTGGATCCAGTTTGAGCGCTGAGCGCGCCGGGGGAGATGCCGCGGGCTTTGGGCTTGTGAGGAAACCTCCAATGGCGGGCCCTGCAGAGGAGGCCTCGATCTCATCGTTTATCCGCTTTACGGCGTGGCGCGCTGCTTGGTTGCGCGCCAGTACGAGTTGCCGGATGCCCTCGTCAGCCGGCAGGGCGATTGACACCTGAGTGAGAGTGGCGCTCGGCTCTGCGTCGTCGTCCTTCGAAGCTAGCGAAGCGACCAGGATCTCGTGCAGCTGATAACCGTCTTGGAAGTCTTTAAGGGGTCTGGGCATGTGGGGCTCCTGAAGGAGCCCGACCGGTGGTGACTGTGTGCCCGGCTCCTTGTTGCTGAACAAGGTGGGCGGCAGCGACCGGCTATCGGCGCAGCAGCCCACCCAGCGCGTTGGTTACGCGCTGTATTGACGTGGTGGTGAGGCGGGCGAGGTGCAGGGACATGGGGAAATGATCCGCGAAAAACGCAGTCGGTCCAAACGATTTTTGCAAAATGCGTTGTTTAAAAATTAACCGCATGCGTTTATTCGTGGCCTCGCGATTTTGATACCTGCGTGTTTGGTCGGGCCAGCTCGCGATCCAAATAGGCGTGGTGTAGTGCTGATCGTGGCATATGTGGAAGCAACGGTCTGCACAGCCCTCCCAGTGGTCTTGCCCCTGTAGTCACAGAGCACACGTCTGCGCCATGACCACAGCTGTACGTAGATACGCCCCTGGTCACTGCGGCGCAAAACCACGAGGATTGAGACTATCTTGAGGCGCTGGGCGCGCTAGCTCGGCCACGTGATCTGTTTACCAGTGCCTGCGTTCGCCCATCCCACCCGTGAGGCTGGTGGGCTTTGCGGCCCTGATGGTGTCCACCAAACAAGATAGATGGCCACCAATGAAGAAGTCAAGCATAAGACCCCCGGCAACAACGCCGAACTCCTACGGCAGATGCGGGCCAAGTGTGCCAAGCCTAGCGCCTCGGCGGCCGCTGTGGCCTTAGCGCACGGTGAATATTCACCAAGCGTCACACAAAAGTAAGTCATTCACAAACCGTTAGATCTAAAAACAATCGCTCATATGGTCTGCGCAGTCGTGGGCGTGTCTCGGAAAGTACTGGTTTGGTGTCGTACCTACCTTCAACCGTCTGCTCACCAAGCCAACAGGGAGTCTGTGCGACTTGAGACGTGGACCCAAAAGTAACCGGCTTTGCTGGGCGGTATTCCCGAAAACATTCAAAGGAGGTGGTATGCGATACATGCAAACGTTAAAGAGGTGTTCGCGGAAAACCCGCCACCACAGATGATCTCAGCGCAGTTCAGCTGCCAATTGGTGAGCGATCTATCGGTTGCACTTCCTGTGCGGGTAGATGTCGCCATTGCAGTCAAACATCAAGTTCAAAAGAGGTAATTGAAATGTTGTTTTGGAAAAAGGCATTCATGATCTTGGCAGGGTCGCTGGCGGTGTATTGGCCGGCGCAATCACAGACCTTGGCTGAAAAAGAAAAACAGTGGCAAAGCTGTGAAGCGGCGCACTACAACGGTCCACGTGAGGGACGGCGTCAATACACCTTGGACAATTACCTATGGGTGGTGACGCCTGATTTCGCCAAACGCTATTGCATGCCGGAGCACATGGTGAGCAGTGAACTCAAAGGTGCAGAAGCGATAGCGTTTCGAATGGTTGATGGTGCGGACATGGACCGCTGCCGAGTGGATAATCAAGGAATACACCATTGCAGCAAACAAAGTAGAGCTCGATTTGAGATCTATCTGCCCCAAAACTTGAATTTACCTGCAGCCAATCCAAGTGTTCGGTTTTATGAAAATAGACGCGATACGAGTGAATGGCTATTCAGCGGAAACCAAGAACGAGTTCTAAGGTTTCAGAAGTATACAAAAGGTCAATACACGCCACCTCCAGGAACTGTGCCGCGCTTTAGAAACATCTTTGCACATCCGGATCCAGGGCATAACTTTGGGCTGGTGTTTTTCCATCGAACTTCGGAAAAAGTTAAATGGCCGACGGCCCCGCTGTGGGAGGTTGGGTTTCGAGAGTCTGCGACACCCGGAATGGATATGTTAATTCTAGAGAATAATTTGGGATTCAATTACGGGGCGGAGTTAATGCATTATAAAGCCAACAAAATTGAGCCCGGCGACACAGCAGGTCGTTATGCCATCGTAATGGACAAACGTAATGAGCAGAGAAAAGACTCAGATCGAATTCCAGCAGATTATGCCCACGTGATCTATTTACCTCATTCATTCGCCATGCATGTGCGCGATACCGCTATGAAGAGTGGGAGCAATGTGATCGATTTCATTCAAACATTGCAAAAACCTTGATCTAGAGCCCGCTGCGCAATCACACCTATTTAGGAGATTTCACCATGAGCATTAATCTCGTTCTCGATGCCCAACTCAGCAAAGACAGCTACGGCGTGAACAAACGATTCAGGTTAGAAACTGAAGCAGGCACTTTGCCGGGCTATTTACCATCAGTCGCAAAAATCAGATGTGTAGATTCCTTTATGCATGTGGCATCTATCCATTGCCACCCAAATCAAAAACATTCGTCCTGCTATGTGATTGGCGAGCCGATTTCATCTTTCGATCGTGTGAAGGTAATGTGATGGATAACCTTTTTATTCTGTTGCAAATCATTTTTTCTCTGGCTATTACGAAGATAGGCATTGACCATCTTCGGAAAATCCGCCAAAAGCGTTTGGATCGGTTGAGTACAGCGCCACCCCGCTCGGAAGTCAAACCGCTTATTCAGTATGGAATTGCAGGCTCGGAAACAAACCGGCGACAAGAAGCGCCGCCATCGCTGCCCAAAAAACGCTGGTGGAGCGTGTATCGCTACAGCCTTGGATCGATAGCTTTTGTTGTGTTGTTCGAGGTCGGTCGTGTGTGGTTTATTTAAGGCAACCCCCCGCCACAGAGCTTAGACGAATTGACAATGCAGACGGTGGATGTGGTGGATTGGCGCATCAATGGCTCACGCTTGTATGTTCGCCTGCCCTCGGGTGTGGTGCAGCAGGTGGAGTTTCCTTCGCTTGACTTCAAGGGACCAGGTTTGAATCTGGTGATCCCATTAGACGAGCAAAAAGCTTTGATTGGCCAACGCTGCCAGATGTGGGGGCGACCATTGCATAGAGTGCTTGATGAACGCTTTCAGGTGTTTGCATTAAATTGTGATCGCGGGGGTGAATTGCCTTTTGCTGTAGCAAAAGAAAGATTCGAAATTACGTTTCAAGTTTTTTCAACATCAATGGGTTGGTTGATGTTTATGCCATTTCTAATTGCTTTATTTCTAATGGAGTATTTCCAGAATAAACGAGTCAACAAACAAGGAGAGCAATCATGAGTGCAGTCAATAATCCCGGCGTTTTTACGGTCATCACCAGCAAAGTGAACTTTGCGCAAAATGCGGCCAATGCAGGCGCTGGCGCGATCATCAATGGCAAGGTGGATGTCACGGGCTTGGTGCTCGGGACAGGGCAAACCCTGCACGCCGGCGTTGAGTTCGCCACGCTGGGCATGAAACAGGTGCCCAAATCGGTGCCGATTGCAGGAGGGCTGATAAGTGGCGCATCAGCCCGGGTTGCCTTGGAAAAGCTAAATGGCGCCCAACGCGCTGGACAGCCTTATGCCCAAGACGACATAGCCGCGCTGGTTGGTGGTGTAGCCGGCGGTGTGGGTGCGGCAGCAGGCGCTGCAATTTTGATTTTCACCCCTGCGGGCTGGGTGGCCGTGGGCTTGGGCGCTATTGCATTAGCTGGTGGTGTGGTGTCTACGGGAGCGGGCGTTTACCAGCTATATGCCAAAGCCAAAGGCCTGACCTGGGATCCCGCCTCTGGCAAGCAGGTAGAGGTGACACTCACGCAGGAACAGCGCATCCTGATTGACAAGCATCTGCAAGAGACCATGCCGATGTGGAACGACACGGCAAAGCTCAACGGGCTTGGCATCGATTTGGGCTTGCCTGCTGGAGCGAAGCTACAAGCCCAAGGCACATTGTTCTGCGGCCCAGATTCATTTGCTGCCGGTGTGCCTAGCCCTCAGGGCTTGGGCACTCCCGCCCGCAACAGCGCAGCGCTGATCAAAAGCGTCGGCGTGCACACCATGCAATTCAACAGTGGCGGCGGTGTAGACGATCTGTGGCTGGTCGAAAAGAACGCAGGTCGGTACATTGGTACACGCGAGCAATTCAGGGCGGACTTTATCGCCAGTAATGACCACATAGACCCTGAGACCCTGCGTGTCCAACAGGGGCAGACCTATTACGTGCCTCAACGAAGCGCCGACGGAAATACGGTGTATCACTACAGCAATGAGGCTACGGTGATGAACAACGCCACCACTGGCGAATACCACATGGTGGTACCCAATACCGATGGCACTGGCGGTAAAACGGTGTACAGCCGTACGGCTGACGATGTGGGCTATACGATTAAACAAGTCAGGACCAACGCTGCCGGCGAGGTGGTGTATGAGCACCAGAGTTATCAAAATACGCTGGACCAAGCACCACGCCCGGTGAGCACCAGCAGCGTCGTTGACCCCAACACAGAGACCGCGGGTGAGATCCGTGCATCGCATTGGAGCCAAGAGGAAGGGCGAACCCTCAGAACCGATGCGGTGACGGACAAGGCCAGCAACGAGACCAAGGTCACCGTCACCGACGAGACCACAAGCGAGACGCGTGAGGTGACGCTGGCGCCGCAGCGCGGAATGACGGAGGCGCAGTACAACGATCTGATGTATGGGTCGATGGCCGGGTTCTTGGGTGCACTGCGCAGCAAAGACAAGGTGGGCATGGCGTTGAACGCTGCCAGGATGGTGATCGACACGGCGCGCTACAAAAACGATGGCTCGGTACCACCAGGTGTACTGGCCGGAGCTGGCACAGCGGTGGCTGCGTTGTCAGCGACGGTGGGCATCGTGGCGGGCTTGCACGCTCTGCAATCGGACGATGTGCAGGCACAGCTCAATGGCGTGGTGGGGTTGTTGAGCAGCGCCAATGCGCTGGCACAGGCCATGAACTTGGGCAGTGGGGCTGGCGGAGGGTTCCTGAGTCAAGCCGATCTGAAGCTGCTGAATCAGGCTGGTGCTGTGCTGGCCATTGCGAACTTGGCCAATCTGGACAAGATGTTGGAGAACGGCCAGGTGGGCAGCGCGGCAGCCACCGTGATTGGTGCGATCAACGGCGCGGCGTTTCTGGCAAGCAGCACGAGCGCAGCGGCCGGCACAGGTGCACTGATTGCCATCAATCCGGTGGTGATGGTGGTGGCTGCCTTTGTGCTGGACAAACTGTTTGCGGAAGACCCACCCCCACCACCACCGGTGGGCTGGGCGCAGTTCAGCCGCAATGAGGCGGGTGACCTGGTGGCCAGCACCCACGACAGCAACGAACTGGGCGAGAGCATTCTCAAGCCCAAGATGGCCGAGGTGCTGGACAAGCTCAAGCAACAGCTGGCCGATGCCAACGCACAGGTGGCCGACCCCGATCGGCAGCTGGTGCTGCTGGCCAGTCGATTGCCCAAGCTGCACCTGCAGAGCTGGCAGGTGGGGCACAACCAGGGCAACGGCGAGACGAATTATTTCTACTACGCCGATATGAAGCACCCGCAAACCGGGCAGGTGTATGGTGCCCAGGTGGCGCGGCAAGACATTGTTCGGGAATACGCCGGGCTGACAGTGGCGCCAGAGGCGCTGGTGCAGCGTTGGCAGGCCACCCACATGGCGGCGAAGTTTGGGGCAGACGAGGCCAAGTGGCAAACCGAGGGCCAGTGGGCCATGGCGCAAAGTCCGCTGGAACGCCAGCGTGCGGCGCTCAGCGCCTCATACCAGAGCGAGTACAAAGCCTTGCAGGCGCTCAAGGAAACGCGTCTGGTGCAGGGTGAAGATGGCACTGTGAGCACAGCAGAAGGACAGACGGTGCAAGCGCACCAAGCGGCTGTGGCGGCGCAGCAGGCCAAGGTGGATGGGGCGTACAAGGCTCTGGTGGTGTTCAGCACACAGAACCCACTGGGCTATGTGTCTGAAGCGACGAACGCGCAGGGCAAGTTCAACGAGGGCATCAACCCGCAGGCTACGGCGATGATCGTGGACGGTGTGACGCAAACGAACCTAGCGGTGCTGGAGCAAAGCGACCCAGAGGCCTGGCAGGCGGCTTGGAGCCGGGCGCGGCAGAGCGCGACCCAGCAGTGGATGAAAGTGATTGCGCTGGACTGGAACGGCGATGGCGCGATCAGCAAGTGGATGCCGCAAGAGGTGGCGGCGGGCTCGGACACCAGCGCGAATGGCGCGAAAAAGTTCAACGTGGGCACGCTGCTGCAGGATTTGCAAACCGACGGATTTGCACGGTTTGATGTGGATGGAGACGGCTACCGTGAGGCCACGCAGTGGGTGGCGTCGACCGACGCCTTGCTGGGCATTGACCGCGATGGCAATGGCGTGATTGACACGGCCAGCGAGCTGTTCAACGGACCGAACACGTCGGTTGACCAGCGCGGTTGGGCGAGTTTGAAGTATTACGACAGCAACAACGACGGCAAGATCACCAGCGCCGATGCGGTGTGGAAGCTCTTGCGTGTGTGGGTGGACGTGAACGGCGATGGTGCTGCGGGTCAGATGGAGACGCTGACGCTGGACATGGATTACGTCGGTGTGGACATGGCCAAGCTCAAGGCCGGGTTGGACGCAGCGGGTCAGCAAGCGCTGGTGGCGCTCAAGGGCCTGGCGGTGGGCAGCATTGATCTGGCGACGATGAAGCTGAGTCTGGCCGATGGCAGCACGATTGATGCGCACGACGAGCGCCTGAAGGCGGATGCTTTGGGCACGGCGGTGGTGATTGACGATGAGACGCAGAACGTGACGGTGTTGCGGGAGCGGCCGTACAGCGCTGTGGCGGATGACTCTGTGAATGGTGAGACGTGGATCACGTTTGTGTCGGACATGAGCGTGCTGCAGGAGCTGCAAAAGCCTGGAGTGACCGATGCACGCAAAGCCGAATTGCGGGTGTTGGCGCAAAAGTATGGGCTCAACCCTGATGCAGCCGATTTCGGGCAAGTGCTGCAGAACTTGGTCAAGGGTGGTGAGAACGTGGGCGGGAGCAATGGCTCAGTTCATTTCACGCAAGCCGACGTGTGGCTGCCCGATGAGGTGAGGGAACAGTTGGTTCGTTTGGAGGCGCTGCGCCAGGCACAGCGCCACGCGATGAATGTGCTGTCCACCGACGTGCTGAGTGGGCAGTTGGTGTCTCCGGGGTTGTCTTCGCCGGTGTGGGCCGTAACCACGACAGAGACGACGCCGTTTGCCGATGGGTATGTGAGCGCTAGAACTTTGCGAAGCGCAGAGGTTTTGACGGATGTCGTTGAGGAACCCGAACCGACGGAGACGGAGCGGTGGGTGCTGCCGGGCCAGATGTACAACTTGGACTTGGTGGTCAAGGGCATGCAGGAGGGGGGCTTGGTGTCGCGCCAGGCGGTGGTGGTGAGCCAGAAGGTGGTGGGCAACCAGATTCAGAGTGTGGCTTCACGCACCGTGGATTTGTATGTGACCAAAGCGCCGGTGCAGAGCCTGACGGCAACGGCGGTGGTGGGGGAGGAAGACGAGCGCTTGAGCTTGGGCTATTTGCAGCTTGAGCAGCTGGCACGAGATGACTTGGTGGCCCGGGGAAGCAGTCCTCTGCTGAGCTTGAGGCTCGTGGGTGTTCGTGAGGTGCGCAATGGCCAAGTGGTGATGGACGATGAGAAGGGCGTACTCCGATTTGTGGCCGCCCCTGACCACGTGAGTGCGTCGGCTGGGGACGTTGGCTTTACGTATGTGTTGACCGATGAAGCGAACAACGTGTATGAGCGCACGGTGAACTACACGTTGACAGCAGTGAACGATGCTCCGGTGGTGGTGGGCGAATCGATTGTGGCGACAGAGGATGTGCCTCTGCTGATCAATGTGGCGGACTTGCTGGCCAATGACTCGGACAAGGAGGGCGATGCCCTGCATGTGATAGGCATAGGTCGTGTGGGCATGGGTAGGGCAACGTTGGAGACCAATGGGTACCTGCGCTATGTGCCACCGGCTGACCAGTACGGAACCACCGACACGGTGGAGTACCTGGTAAGAGACGCCAAAGGAGCGGTGAGCGTTGGGACGATCAAGATCAGTCTTGAGGCGGCCAACGACGCGCCGACAGTGCGCAACGAGATCATTCGCAACGCAAAAGAGAACGTCACGCTCCGGATTGAGGCCAAGTTGCTGTTGGCCAATGATTTCGATCCAGATGTGGACTCACGTACGGGATCGCCGGCGCTCAGAATCTCAGCGGTGGGGCAGGCGCGCAACGGACAGGTGTTTTTGGATGGCCTGGGGGACGTGATTTTTGTGCCCGAGCGCGATTTTTCTGGCAAAGCGAGCTTTGCATACACCGTGACAGATCCCAGTGGCTTGAGCACTGTGGGGCAGGCTGAGGTGGATATTCGACCGTCCAACAGTCGACCGGAGGTGGCCGGTGAATGGGTGGAGGGCAAGGAAGATCAGGCCTTGACACTTGACTCGGCCTTGCTGCTGGCCAACGACACTGACTCACAGGCGTCACGCAACGAGACTCAGCGGCTTGGTGTGGTGGCGGTGACCAACGCCGTGGGGGGATCGGTTGAGATGGTCAATGGCAAGGTGGTGTTTACGCCACGCAGCAACCGCGTGGGTCGCGCCAGCTTCGACTATGTGGTGGGTGACAACGCTGGGGGGCTGAGCCTGGCCACGGTGAATGTGAATCTTGCGACCAGCAACGATTTGCCGGTGGCGCCCAATCGGGTGGCACAGGGGCAAGAGGACCAAGCCTTGAAGTTTCGGGCCAGCCAGTTGCTCGAAGGGATCTGGGATGTGGAAGACGGGGCGCAGCTGGCGCTGAGCCTTTCCGACCCCACACACGGCACGCTGAGTCGGGCGTATGACGCAGCAGTTGGTGAGGATGTGATCACGTTCACTCCCACGACCGACTTCTATGGCGAGGCGAGTTTTACCTACACGGTCACGGATTTGCAAGGTGGCTCTGGATCGGGTGTGGTGCGCATCCATGTGTCGCCCATCAATGATGTGCCCGTGGCGATTGAGCGCCAGTTCGCGATGTCGGAGGACGCCGCCCTACCGCTGCGCATTCGCACGAGCGAACTCCTGTCTGGAGTGTCGGACAAGGAGGATGGCTCAGCGCTGACGGTGTCGGTCTCAGAGCAGACCAACGGCATGGTGCTTAAGGTGTGGGACCAAGGCTGGCAGGAGTTTGTCTACGAATTCAGGCCGAACGCGGATTACAACGGGTTGGCCGGCTTCATTTATACGGTGAGCGACAGCCAGGGTGGGAATTCATCGGCCGCTGTAAAAGTCAACGTGAGTGCTGTCAATGACGCCCCCTACTTCGCCACAGGCGCGCGCTTCTCCGCAAGCGGTGAAGAGGACCAGGATGTGCGCATCAGCGAGAGCGCTATCTTGAGCATGTTTGCAGACAAGGAGGGAGATGCGCTGGCACTTGATTTGAGCAAACTGCGTGCAGTAGATGCCAATGACCGCGTGGTGTACGACAGTGCTCGCCGTGAGGTGGTGTTTAGCCCTCAAGCAAATGCAAGCGGCCTGCGACAATTTGAGGTGGGGGTCAAGGACGTGCATGGCGCCGCCAGCACAACCGCTCGGTTGGATCTGAACATCAAGGCGGTGAACGATACGCCCATCGTCAATGCGGTGTATTTTGATGTTGCAGAAGACGGTGTGACGCCGCGCTTTGGCACGCAGCAATCGAAGAGAGACAGTGCCCCAGTGTACGTGTCGTATGCGAGCTTGCTGGCCAAAGCGTCCGATGCGGACGGAGATACCCTGAGCGTCACAGCGGTCAAGAACGCGTCGGTACCAGGACTCAAGATCAGCCTTGATGAGGCAAACAAGCGTGTCAAGATTGTGCTGCCGCAAAACTACAACGGCCCGGCAAACTTCGAGTACACCGTGTCAGACGGCAAAGGAGCCAGTACGACCCAGACCGCCTATCTGAACATCAGGCCGGTTGATGATCGCCCGACCTTTACCTTCGACAACTATGCGTCCGGTGAGTGGCGCGATTTTGCTTGGGGCACGAGCTTCGTGAGCGCCAGCGGGAACTTTTGGGTGATCCATGCCCATGATGTCGACGACGATGTCTCCAAGTTTGACTACTCGATCCATACAAATGGCCTGTACTCCACACCAAACATGGGGCAGGCGATCACCTTCAGCAGTGTGACGGAGGTGGTGTCCCATGGGTCTGGGGACAATTCTTGGAGTGGTTTGGAGACGTTCACTCGGGCGAATCTGTTGCAGCAGGACAGTCGCTATTTCTCGACACCGTTGAATGTCAGCGGTGGCTTCAATGGCAACTTCCGAGAGAACATTGTTTTTGCTGCCAAGAACTCGCAAGGCGTTAGCACCCAGTTTGGGTTCAACTACAACACTTGGGTTTATGTACCTCGACGAGACCCGGTGGTCATTGATCTGGACGGTGATGGACTTGAATTCACAACTGCGGCCAACGGCATCACGACTTTTGATGTCAACGACGATGGTGTCAAAGACAAGCTGGCGTGGACCACGGGCAAAGATGCTCTTCTGGTGTACGACCACAACGGTGACAACAAAGTCACGCGGTTTGATGAGTTGGCATTCGGTACGCACCTGAGTACGCCCAACCCAGACATGCCAGACTTGCAAGCGCTGTCGCACCGCGAATTCGACGAGAACCAAGACGGCTTGTTCGATGCGAACGACAAAAAGTGGAGCATGTTCAAGCTCTGGCAAGACAAGAACAGCAACGGTGTGGTCGACCAGGGCGAGATACAAGGGCTTTCCCAAGCCGGTGTGGAGTCGATTGCATTGCACGCCAACGTGCTCAATCAGGCTTACAACGAGGATGTGACTATCCGGGGCTTTACTCGGGTGCGAATGAAGGATGGGCGTTTGTTGCAGGCTGGCGATGCGCGCTTTGGCACACACGACCCGAGTGGTGAGGCGGTGGCAGAGGCGACGCCCGCAGAGGCGACTTCGATCAGTGAGTCGGAATACAACGCGGCACTCGGCGAGTGGCAGCGTTCCCACGAGTCCATGCTCAGCGCTGGAAGCACGCGATTTTCTGGGGCGCTGTCGTCTCAAAAAACCCGTGTCAACGCAGCTTACACCTATACATTGCCCGATCGCCTATTCACAGAGCTTGCACCGGGGCAGCGCTATGAGGTGACCCAAGCAGACGGCAGCGCGCTGCCAAGCTGGTTGACGTATGACCCCGCCAGTCGGACGCTGAGCGGTACGCCTGCTTTGCATCATCAAGGCATCTTGCAGATACGGGTGAGTGCAGCACAGGCGACCAATGGCGGTTCGCGCCCGCCTCAGGGTACGTTTGCCCTGGAGGTGGCGCAGTACAACCAGGCCCCGATTCTGTTTGGGGACGTGACCATGCAGGTGGCGCGTGAAGGTGATGCGTTCAGCTTTGAGGTGGCGCCCAACTTGTTTGTCGATCGTGACGCCACTGATGCACTGACGGTGACCGCACGAATGGCGGACGGCCGAGAGCTGCCTAAGTGGCTCAGCTTTGACCCAGTTCATTTGCGGTTTTCTGGCACACCGACAGCTCAGGACGTGGGGCCTATCGAGGTGCGACTGACCGCATCGGACAATGCGCAAGCCCAGGTGAGTGACACCTTCACCGTCTATGTGGAGGGTATCAACGATCCTCCAGACATCAATCACGGCCTCCAGCCTTTTGGCTTGCGGGTGGGGCAACTCAATTCCTACACGATTCCACTGGACGCATTTGTCGACCCGGACGCGGACGATGCATTGACGCTGAGTGTGGCGATGGCCAATGGCGATGCGTTGCCTGGATGGTTGCGTTTTGATCCCGTGTCACGAACCCTTCAAGGCAGCCCCACCGCGACAGATGCATCGAGTTCGCAAGTGTTGCGAGTCACAGCGACCGACAAAGCCGGCGCCCGAGTCAGCACATGGCTGGTCATGGGCGTAGGTCAATGGGGAACGCATGGCAACGACAACTTGCAAGGTGGCGTCTCTGACGAATTTGTTTATGGGGAAGCGGGTGACGACACC
>JBEIEH010000043.1:0-15120 GCA_040383055.1 Burkholderiaceae bacterium | reverse complement strand
GCGCCAGTGGTTGCCCATCGCCGCCATTCCCGGGCTCAACGGCTTTGTGCTGTTTTTTGCTCTGCCGGCGATGTTGTTTCGCTTTGGTTCCACCACCCCCATCGCCCAATTGCTCGACCCCGCCGTGTTTGGGGTGTACCTGTTGTGCGCTTTGGTGATGGTGGTGTTTGCGCTGGCCATGACGCTGTCGGCGCGCATCCGCTGGAACGACGCCTCGCTGGGCGCGCTGGTGGCGGCATTCCCCAACACCGGGTTCATGGGGGTGCCTTTGCTGGCCGCGCTGCTCGGTCCGCAGGCGGTCGGTACGGTCATTGTGCTGATCCTGGTGGACATGGTCATCACCAGCTCCTTGTGTGTGGGCCTGTCGCGCTTGGACACACCCGGTGGCGCGAGGGTCGCCACCCAAAATGCGCTCAAAGGGGTGGCGTCCAACCCCATGCCTTGGGCGATTTTGCTGGGTGCGCTGGCCTCTGCGGTGGGGTTTCGGCTGCCCGGTATGGTGGAAAAGACGGTCTGGTTGCTGGCCGATTCGGCGTCACCCGTGGCACTGTTCACCATCGGTGCGGTGCTGGCCCGCTCTCAGATGCAGGCCAACCATCCCATGCCGGTGTCCGATTACCTGCCGGTGGTGGTGATGAAGTTGGTGTTGCACCCGCTGCTGGTGTTGATGCTCGGCTTGGCCGCGATCCAATGGGGTGTGCCGCTGCGCAGCGAGGCGCTGCTGGTGATGGTGCTGATCGCCGCCTTGCCAAGCGCCAGCAATGTGTCTTTGCTGGCCGAGCGCTTGGGCGCCGACAACGGCCGCATCGCACGCATCATCTTGGTGACCACCGTGCTGGCGTTTTTCAGCTTTTCGGCGGCGGTGGCGTTGCTCACTTGAGACGAGCGGGCGCCATGCCATGGCTTGTTTTCTCAGTTTCCCCGTCTTGAACCGATAAAACTGATCCCTTTCGGCGGAATAACTGCCAAAAAGTGCTGGACGCACAACTTTCAGTGCGACGGGGTCTGTGTGCTGGTGTAATCTGCCGGATTGCCCTGCCAGTGGCGGGGTTGTTCACCAGCACGGCTTGGGTACACACAACATGAGCAAGCGCATTTTTCTCGGGGCAGTGGTCGCTGCCTTGGCCGCCGGGGCGGCTCCCTTGTGGGCACAAAACACCACACCGGCCAGCCCCAAGGGGCGGGTGGTATTGACGGTCACCGGTGCCATTGGCAAAACCAATGCCGCACAGAGCTACCAGTTCGACATGGCCATGATCGACGCTTTGCCCAAGAAGACCTTCACCACCCGCAGCCCGTGGTACGACAAGCCGATGACGTTTTCTGGCCCCTTGTTGGCCGATGTCATGGCAGCGGTGGGGGCCAAAGGCAAGTCCATTCAGGCCAGCGCCATCAACGATTACAAGATCACCATCCCCATGAGCGACGCCATTGAGCACCCGGTGATCATGGCCAGCCGCATCGACGGCAAGCCGATTCCGGTGCGCGAAAAAGGCCCCTTGTTTGTGGTCTATCACTTCGACAGCAGCGCGACCTTGCGCAGCTCTGTGTATTACGAGCGCTCCATCTGGCAACTCAAGTCGATCCACGTCGAATGAAGTCGGCCGACACCCGGCCGGTATCGGTCTGGGTGGCTCCTTTTGTCTGGTTGCTGATCTTGACCCTGGTCCTGCTGGGGTGGGTGCAGTGGCGCCAGTACCAGTTGCTCTACGACACTTCCAACCGACAGGTGGACCGTCTGATGTGGCAGGCCGCTGAGCTCATGCGTGAGCGCGATCGCCTGTCTCACGCGCTCAATGAGGCGCTCAAGCCCGGCGCTACGGTCGACGTGGATGTGTTGTCCGAGCGCTATGAGGTGTTTGTCAGCCGCATTGATCTGATCGACCGCATCCCCCGGCGCGATTTGCTGGAATCTTCTCCCGTGTATCGCCACACCATGGACGCGTTGCGCGCTTATGTGGACGTGGCCGACCGGGTGATGATGGACACCGAGCTGATGGCGCGCGAACCCCACCGCTTGGCCTTGTTGCTGCCACCGTTGCAGCCGCTGGAAAACCAGCTCTATGTGCTGACCGCCCACGCCCACGCCGCCAGCCAGAGCCTGGTGACCGAGCGCAGCGACCAGCTGCGCCAGCAAAGCCACTTGTTGCTGCTGCTGGGGCTCGCGCAAGGGGTGCTGCTGCTGCTGCTGTTGGCGGTGCTGCTGCGGCGCATCCGCCAGCAAAGCGCGCGCTACGCCCATCTGCGGGTGCTCAGCGAAGAGCTCACCCAGGCGCGCGACCGCGCCATGGACGCCAACCGCGCCAAAGACGTGTTCTTGGCCACCATGAGCCACGAATTGCGCACCCCCTTTCAAGGACTCATGGGCATGCTGCAGCTGCTGCGCGATTCCTCGCTTGACGGCCAGCAACGCGATTACCTGGAAACCGCGCGCCACTCGGCAAAGCACCTGCTGGGTGTGCTCAACGACATTTTGGACATCTCCACCATCGAAACCGGTTCGCTCAAGCTGGTGCCGGCGCCCACACCGCTGCGCATGCTGCTCGAGCAGGTGGAGGCTCTTATGCAGGGCGCGGCGCAGGCCAAGGGTCTGGAGTTGCAGATCGACCTCGACCCCGAGCTGCCGCCTTGGGTCATGGCCGACGCCAAGCGCGTTCGCCAAGTCTTGTTCAATCTGTTGGGCAACGCCATCAAGTTCACCCGAAGCGGCGGTGTCTACGCCACCATTCGCCGCGACAGCGGCCCCGCTGGCCGGCTGCGCATCACCATCCGCGACACCGGCATTGGCATGGACAAAGACACCTTGAGCAAGCTGTTCACACGCTTCTACCAAGCCGACAGCTCGTTGCGCCGCCGCATTGGCGGCACGGGCCTGGGGCTGGAGATTTCGCGCAATTTGGTGCGCCTGATGGACGGCGAGATCACGGTCGACAGCCAGTTGGGTGTGGGTTCTGTCTTCACCGTCACACTGACCCTGCCGCCCGCCGACGCGCCGCAGCGCCGCCAGCGCGGCCAACGCAGCGCCGACACCCCGAGCCTGCGTTTGCTCATGGCCGAAGACAACGCCGTCAACCGCAAGGTGATGATGATCATGATGGATCGTTTGGGCCACCAAGTGACCTTCTGCGAAAACGGCCGTGAGGCCTTGCAGCGACTGCAGCAGGACGGACCGGTGTTCGACGCGGTGCTGATGGACTATCACATGCCGGTGCTCGATGGTCTGGCCACCACCGAAGCGATTCGCCAGTTGCCGCCGCCCTTGGCCCATATCCCGGTGGTCATGGTCACCGCCGATGTGCTCAACGACACGCGCGCCAAGGCGATGGCCGCGGGCGTGACCGAATTCATCACCAAGCCCATGCAGCCCGAAGACCTGCAGCGCGCCTTCAAGCGGTGTGGCCTGTTGCCCAGTTTTGCCGATTCCGGCATGAGCGTGCTGGGCACCCTCTGAACCCGTCGTTCAGATCGACAGCGGGTCCACGTCCACCGCAAAACGGATCAGACCTTTGGCCTCAGGCGCGCCGCGCGCCTGCAGCAGCAGCGGCTGCCACGCGGCCAACAAGCGCTGCAGCGTCTGGCGCGACTCGCACTCCACCAGCAGCTGCGCCCGCTCCACATTGGCCACCCTGGCGATGGGGGTGGGCACTGCCGGGTACAGCATGACGCCTTGCGCTTCGGGCAGCTCGCTCGCCCAGTGGGCGGCGGTGTTCAAAAACGCCTGGGCCGCCGCTTGGGTGCGTGCGTCGGCGCGCACCAGCGCTTGGGCGCCAAAAGGTGGCATGCCGGCTGCCTCGCGCTCGGCGAGTTCGGCGGCGGCAAAACTGGGGTAGTCGTGGGCGCGCAGCGCGGTAAACAGCGGGTGCTGCGGATGCCAGGTCTGCACCCACATTTCGCTGTGGGCGGCGCGCGCGCTGTCCCGCCCAGCGCGACCGGAGGCCTGCATCAGCAGCGCAAACAGGCGCTCGGGCGCGCGGTAATCGCTGGCGAACAGGGCGGCGTCGGCGTTCACGCTGGCCACCAGGGTGATGCGCCGAAAGTCGTGGCCTTTGGCCACCATCTGGGTGCCCACCAGCACGTCCACCTCGCCGCTGTGCAAGGCGGCCAGCTGCGCTTCCAGCGCGCCTTTGGCCCGGGTGCTGTCGGCGTCCATGCGCGCCACCTTCACCGCTGTGCCGTCGGGCCGGCGCACATCGGCCAGCAGGCCGGCGAGCTGCTCTTCGAGCTGTTCGGTGCCGCGCCCCACCGGCGCGATGTCCAAGTTGCCGCAGTCTGGGCAGGCGCGCGGCACCCGGTCGGTGTGGCCACAGTGATGGCAGCGCAGCGTGCGGTCGATTTTGTGGAACACCCGGTAGGCGCTGCAATGGGGGCACTGGCTTTTCCAGTCGCACGCGTCGCAGGAGAGCACCGGCGCATAGCCTCGGCGGTTGAGCAGCACCAGGCTTTGTTCGCCGCGCGCCACTCGGGCTTCGATGGCCCCCATCAGCTGCGGCGACAGCACTGTGCCCTTTGCTTGCAGGTTCATGTCCACCAGCCGCAGCGCGGGCAAATCCCCGCCGCCAATGCGCGAGGGCATGGCCAGTCGCTGGTAGCGGCCCTGCTCGGCGGCGTGCCAGCTCTCCAGCGACGGCGTGGCCGAGCCCAGCACCACGCGGCAGACCTCTGCCACACCATCGGCTTGCAGGCGTTCGGTTTCCAGCCGGGCCCGGTAGACCGCCAGGTCGCGCGCCGAGTAGCGGGCGCCTTCTTGGCTTTTGTAGCTCGGGTCGTGCTCTTCGTCCACCACGATCAACCGCAGCCGCGGCAGGCTGGCAAAAATGGCCAAGCGGGTGCCCAGCACCACCCGCGAGCGCCCGCTGTGCGCTGCCAGCCAGGCCGCCAAGCGTTGTGGGGGTGTCATGCCGCTGTGCAGACAGGCCAGCCCCGCCGGGCCCAGCCAAGGAGCCAAACGCTCGGTCAGGCGCGCTTGCAACTGTGGCGTCAGGTTGATTTCGGGCACCAGCACCAGCACCTGGGCGTTGTCGTCGGCGCGCAGCAGGGTCTCGGCAGCGCGCAAATACACCTCGGTTTTGCCGCTGCCGGTGCTGCCAAACAACAACACCGGTAAGGCCGAGGCCTGCAGCGTGGCCAAGGCTTCGGTCTGCTCGGGGCTGGGGTGGGGCGCGGCCGTGGCTGCGTCCTCGTTGGCCACAGGGGCTTTGCGCTTGAGGCGGCGCTGCAGTTGGGTGGCGTCCAGATCGCGCAGGGCGGCCGGCAGGGCGCTCAAGGCCACTTCACCCAGGCTGCGCTGGTAATAGCGGGCGGCAAACGCCACCAAGCGCCGCCAGCTGACGTTGAGCGGCGACAAGGCGTCCAGCACACAAGCCACGTCGCGCGCCTGGGTCGGGTCCAGATCCGGTGGTGGCACGTCCAGCTGTTCCCACACCAGTCCCAGCACCTCGCGCCGGCCCAACGGCACCCGCACCAGTTGTCCGGGTGACAAGGTTTGGCTGTGGCGGTAACTCAATAGCGCTGGCACCCCACTGTGCGCCGGTGTGGGCACCACCACCGACAGCCACACCCCGCCCGCCTGATCAAGGCTGACATCGCCCGCTGAGCTTAGCCCCGATTCTTCACGCATGGCCTTGGTGTGTGGTGCAAGTGCTTGATTTGTAAAGGGTGTCCAAGATGTCCCAAGCTTCTGTGGATAACTTTGTTGATAGAACCCAGAACAAGCCCCAAACCCATTGTCTATCAAGGCTTTTCTTGGACTGCACAGAAAATCGGCACTCAGAAAAACCTATACAAATCAACAAGTTAAATTTTTTAAAACTTTAGACTATCACCTTCATGGGGGAAGGATGGGTGGCCACATCGCAGCACCGAAAGTGTGCATAACTCGCAGGTGTCAAGCGGTTTTTTGGCCGATTTTTGTGCTATGCGCGCAGCCGCCGCGAGTGGCGATGCACAGCTTCCACCAGCGCCGACACATGCTCGGGCGGTGTGTACTGGCTGATGCCGTGGCCCAGGTTGAAGATGTGGGTCGGGCCGGTGCCCGCGCCTTGGTGCGGGGTGCCAAAGCTCTCCAGCACCGCCGCCACTTCGCGGTCGATGGCCTCGGGTGGTGCGAACAGCACGTTGGGGTCGATGTTGCCTGCAGCGCCTTCACATCGCCCACCGCCGCGCGCGCAGCGCCCAAGTTGACCGTCCAGTCCAGGCCCAGCACCTCGCAGTCCAGGTCTTTCATGTCGGCCAGCCACAGGCCCCCGCCTTTGGTGAAGACGATGCGCGGCACCACCGCGCCACTGGCGTCGGTGCGCTTCAATTGCGCCAACACCCGTCGCGTGTAGGCCAAGCTGAAGTCTTGGAACTTGCCGTCGGCCAGCACACCGCCCCAGCTGTCGAACACCATCACAGCTTGGGCGCCTGCGTCGATCTGGGCGTTCAAATAGGCCGCCACCGCGTCGGCGTTGATCGCCAGGATGCGGTGCATCAGGTCCGGGCGGCTGTACATCAGGCTCTTGACCGCGCGGTAGTCGTCGCTGCCGCCGCCTTCGACCATGTAACAAGCCAGGGTCCAGGGGCTGCCCGAAAAGCCAATCAAAGGCACCCGGCCATTGAGCGCCCGGCGGATGCTGGTCACCGCGTCAAACACATAACGCAGCTTGTCCATGTCGGGCACGGCCAGCGTGGCCACGTTGGCTTCGGTGCGGACGGTTTTCGCGAACTTCGGGCCCTCGCCCATTTGAAAGCTCAAGCCCAAGCCCATGGCGTCGGGCACGGTCAGGATGTCGGAAAACAAAATGGCCGCGTCCAGCGCATACCGCTCCAGCGGTTGCAGCGTCACCTCGGTGGCGTAGTCGACGTTGGTGGCCAAGCCCATAAAACTGCCCGCCTTGGCTCGGGTGGCGCAGTATTCGGGCAGGTAGCGACCGGCCTGTCGCATCAGCCACATGGGGGTGTGGTCGGTGGCTTGGCGCAGGCAAGCGCGCAAAAAAGTGTCGTTTTGCAGGGGGGCAAAGCTCATGGGCGTGTCCGGATCTGGGGATCAAAGAGGAGGATTATCCGACCGCACTGCTGGGCACTGGCCCATCGGCTTGAGCCCGTGCAAATTCACGGTGCAGGCAATGGGGTCAGAGCGGCGCGCAGCTCGCTGGCGCTGAGCACTTCGCTCAACACCAGCGGGGGCTGGCCGGGCGCGATCAGGGTGTAGACCGGCACACCGCTGCGGCCGAGTTCGGCGAGTGCGGCGGTGATGAGCGGATCGCGCCGGGTCCAATCGGCGCGCAGCAGGGCCACGTTTTTGGCGGCCATGTCGGCCAGCACGCTGGGGTCCGACAGGGTGGTGCGCTTGTTGAACTGGCAGGTCACGCACCAAGCGGCGGTGTAGTCCACAAACACCGGTCGGCCTTGGGCCAGCAGCGTGGCTTGGCGCTCAGGGCTCCAGGCCTGCCAGCTTTGGCCTTGCACGCCAGTGGCCACCGGTTCGCCCGCCGCGTTGGCTTGCGAACGGGTGACGTTGGGGCCCAGGCTTAGGCCCATCCACAACAGCGCGGCGACGGCCAAGCCGGCGAGCACGGTGCGCCCCTTGCCGCGCAGGCCCAAGGCCCAGATCAGCCAGGCCAGCGCCACCAGCATCAGCAGCAGCGCGGCCGCGCCGTCGATGCCGCTTTGCTGGCCCAGCACCCACAGCAGCCACACCACGGTGGCGAACATCGGAAAGGCCATGAACTGGCGAAAAGCCACCATCCAGGCGCCCGGCCTCGGCAACGCGCGCGCCACCGCCGGCCACCAACTGGTGGCCAAATAGGGCAGGGCCATGCCCACACCCAACAGGGCAAACACCGCCAGCGCTTGGCCCGTGGGCAAGGCCATGGCCAAGCCCAGCGACGCGCCCATGAACGGCGCGGTGCAGGGCGAGGCTATCGCCACCGCCAGCACCCCGGTCAAAAACGCATCGCCGCTCGGGCTGCGCGCTTGCAGCGTGGCCAAGCGGCTGGGCAGCACGTGGCCAAACTCAAACAGCCCGGCCAGGTTCAGGCCGATCACGGTGAACAGCGTGGCCAGCGCGGCCACCACAAGGGGGCTTTGCAGCTGAAAACCCCAGCCAATCGCCTCGCCGGCTGAGCGCAGCCCCAGCAACAAGCCGCCCAGCGCCACAAAGCTCAGCACCACCCCGGCGGTGTAGGCCAGGCCGGCGCGGCGGTGGGCCGCCTGTTGGTCCGCGTGTTGGGCAAAGGCCAGCACCTTGATGGCCAGCACCGGGAACACACAGGGCATGAGGTTGAGGATCAGGCCGCCGAGCAGCGCGCCCAGCAGCGCCGCCCACAGCCCAATGCCCACTGGGGCGTTTGCGGCGGCGGCGCGCGCGGCGTTGGCGTCCAGCGCCTGTTGCAACGCATCGGGCACGGCGGTCGGCAGGGCAGCCACCGGTGGCCAGCTGCCCTGCACCGCCACCGTCTGGCGCACCCCCGCTTGCTCGCTGGCGCCAGTGGCCAGCGCCACCACCAGCGGCAGCTCGGTCGGGCTTTGGCTGCGGTGGGGCGTGAGCGGAATGCGCGCGCTCCAGCGCTCGCCGTCCCAGGCCTGCGTCCAGGGCGCGCCGGGTTCAATCAGCGCCGGTGTTTCCGGAAAAAACTCCAGCGTCTGACCGCGCCAAGCGGCAGGCAGCTTGTCCAGCTGCA
Organism: Burkholderiaceae bacterium; assembly: GCA_040383055.1. Taxonomy (GTDB): domain Bacteria; phylum Pseudomonadota; class Gammaproteobacteria; order Burkholderiales; family Burkholderiaceae_C; genus Hydrogenophaga. Next base: position 6,460 of record JBEIEH010000043.1, on the reverse strand, counting down.
CCGCCAAAAAACCCGCTTCGGGCGTCACCGACCCGTTGCCGGCTGGCGCAGACACCGGTCGGCGCGCCAAGGCCGCGTCAAATTCGGCGGCGTGGCTGGCGGTGCTGCCTTGCACCGGCAGGTTTAGGGTGAATCGGCCCTCTTCGGGAATGCATTCCTGCCGGCAGGCCAGCCAAGTGGCCTCCAGCGTGATGGGCAGCGTGGCGCCACTGGGTGCCTGCGCAATGGTCAGCGGCACCGGCAGCAGCACCGTGCCCTCGTAACCGTAGTTGGCCAAGGTGCCGAGCGGGAATTTGCGCGGCGTGGGCCAGTCCACCGCACCGGCGCTCACGCCGGCGGGCAGGGTCCAGCTCAGCTCGGTGGGCAGGCCCGAGTCGCCGGGGTTTTTCCAATAGGTGTGCCACTGGGGCGCGTGCTGCAGCCGCAGGCCCAGCCACACGGTGGCGCCCGGGGCCACGCCCTGGGGCGCGTGGGCCAGCAGCTCGGCGCGCACCTGACCGGTGTCCACCACCCCCGCCGGCGCCAGCAGCGCGGCGGTGTTGATCTGGGCCAGCGCCGGCAGGCCGCTCAGCAAGGCGGCGGCCAGCGCCCAGCGCGCCACCCTTGTCCACAAGGCAATCATTGTCAGCACCACAACCGTTTCTTATGCATGGCCCTGTCCGAGCCTGCGGCGGTGCGGCAAGTTCCTCGGGGGCGGCTCCAAATATAAGCGCTGGCTGTTGTTGCCGGTGGCCAGCGACCACCCACCCCCGTACACTGTGTGCCCCATGAGCACCTCCACACCCCTGCACGGCCCGCTGCGTTGGGCGCACCTGAGCACCGCCGATTTCGCTGCGGTGGACCGCAGCCGCGCCATCGCGGTGTTGCCGGTGGCCGCCACCGAACAGCACGGTCCGCACCTGCCGCTGAGCGTCGACAGCGATTTGGCCGACGGTGTCATCGCCGCCGCTTGGGGCCACCTGCAGGCCACGCTCACCGACCGCGCCGCGCTGTTTTTGCCGACCCAGACCGTGGGCTTTTCGCCCGAACACAGCGCGTTCGCCGGCACCTTGACGCTCAAGGCCGAGACCTTGATGCGGGTGTGGGCCGAACTGGCCGAATGTGTGGCCGCCAGCGGCATCACCACGCTGCTGATCTTCAACACCCACGGCGGCCAACAAGGCGCGCTCGACCTGGTGGCCCGCGACCTGCGCGCGCGGCTGGGCATGACCGTGGTCAGCACCAGCTGGTACCAGCTGCCTTTGCTGGATGCACACGGCCAGGATGTGATGGCCCGCTTCTCGGCCCACGAACAGCGCTTTGGCGTGCACGCCGGCCAAGTGGAAACCGCCATGATGCGCGCCCTGCACCCCGAGCGCGTGCGCATGGACCGCGCCGAAGCCTTCGCGTCGACCACCGAATGGCGCGCCCAGCACCTGCTACTGCTGGGCAACGGCAAAAGCGCCAAACTGGCCTGGGCCACCCAAGACCTGAACCCCTGCGGCGCGGTCGGCAACGCCGCCGCCGCCACGACCGAAGACGGCCAGACGCTGCTGCAGGCGGCTGGGCGGGGGCTGGCGCAGCTGGTGCTGGAGATGGGCCGGCTGGGCGAGGCGCCGCGCTGACCTTGTCCTGGGCTCAGGTGTAGGTCACCAGCCCCTCGTCCCCCGGCTCGCCCAGATGCGGCAGGGCGTTGAAGGTGATCAGGCTGTGGCGCCGCGCGTTGAATTCGGTCTGGCTGACCGCGCTGTTGCGGATGCGCATGTTCAGGTTGATGGTGGTCTCGGGGCTGGTGCCCAGCACCTGGCCCACGGCGGTGGCGATGGGGCCGCCGCTGCTGACCACCAGCACCCGTTGGCCCAGGTGGTGTTCGCGCACATGGGCCAGCACCGTGGCCACGCCCTTGGCAAAGTCGTCGTAGCGGGACATGCCCTCGGGGCTCACCGTGCCGGCCATCCACTGCGTCAGGCCGTCGCGCAGGCGGTGAAAGTGGGCGCGGTACAGCTCGGGTGTGTCGGGCGGGGGCAGCGGCTCGCGGTAGATGGCGCGGATCACCGCGTCGCTGTCGTATTCGTTGAGGCAATCGCACTCCACCGCCTCTAGCGAGTGAGCGGCGTCGCCCAGCCCTTCGCGGATGGCGGCCCAGGTCTGGCGCTGGCGCTGCAAGGTGCCGGTGAGCACCGCGTCGGGCGCAAAGCCGGTGCGCGCCCAGTAGCGTCCCAGGCGCACGCCTTGCTCATGCCCCAGTGGGCTGAGCTGGTCGTAGTTGTCGGCCCCAAACGAGGCTTGGCCGTGGCGCACCAGATAAAGGGTTCCCATGAGTCCGTTCCTGTGTGGGGCGGATTCTGGGTCGCGCGCTGGCGCGGTTTTGTCCCGGGTGTGACCGCCGGGCGCGGCGCTGTCGCCTGGGTGTCCCGCTTGGGGTCAGGCCTCCTTGGCGCTGAGCACCTGCGCCAACACCGCCGCGTCCACATTGCCACCACACAAGGTGGTGCCCACCACTTGGCCGCGCAGTTGTTCGCGTTCCGCCCAAGCGGCGGCAAAGCTGGCCGCGCCCGCGCCTTCGGCCACGTTGTGGGTGTCGGTGTAGATGTCGCGCATGGCTTGGGCCACTTGGGCGTCGCTCACTTGCACCAGGTGGTCCAGCCCGGTGCTCAGGTGGGCCAGGGGTTCGGCGTCGGCGCGGCGCACCGCCATGCCGTCGGCCAACTGGGTGCTGACGGGCGCTTCCACGACCCGGCCGGCGGCGATGGAGTCGGCATAGGTGGTGGCGTGGGCGCTGACCACACCGACCACCCGCACCCGGTGGCTCAGCGCCTGTTTGGCGGCGAGCGCGGCGCAGGCGCCCGAGCCCAAGCCAATCGGCACGTACAGCACGTCCAAATGCGGCGCGGCGCGCAGCAGTTCCCACCAATAGGTGGCCACGCCTTGCACCAGCGCGGGGTGATAGCTCGGCACCATGTGGGCGCCGCGCTCGGCGGCCAGAGATTGGGCGTGTTCGCGCGCGGCTTGAAAGTCGTGGCCGTGTTCGATCAGCGTGGCGCCGAGTGCGCGCATGGCGCGGTTTTTCTCGACCGAGTTGCCCAGCGGCACGACGATGGTGCAGGCCACGCCGTGGCGCGCGGCGGCGTAGGCGATGCTCTGTCCGTGGTTGCCCCGGGTGGCGCTGACCACCTCGCGCGGCAGCGCGCCTTGGCGCTGCAGGTGGGCGAAATAGGTCAGCCCGCCGCGCACCTTGAAGGCGCCGACCGGCGTGTGGTTTTCGTGTTTCACCCAGCAGTCGGTGCCCAGGCGTTCGCTCAAGGTGGCCCAGCGGTACTGGGGTGTGGGGCCGAAGGCGGCGTACACCGTCTGGGCGGCGGCTTCGATCTCGGTCAGGGTGGGCAGGCTCATGGGCTGATGTGGCTCAGGGTGACGTCGCCGCGCGGGGTGCGCAGCCGGGCGCTCAGGCCGGCGGGCGCGCTGTGTGTGTGCACGGCGCTGTCGTTCAGGCCCGTCGTCGCCAGCGCTTGTTGCAGTGGCGTGTTGTTGGGGGCTTGTAGCGTGAGTGCGATCAGGGCAAGGCCGCTCTCGGGCATCGCGTCGCAAGGGTGCACATCGCCCCATTGAATGAGGGTGGGCAGGGCGCCGCCCATCAGCCGCTGGCCGTCGTCGCGCACGCTGATGCGCCACTGCAGCAGGCCTTGCGGCGTGGGGCGCGACGCGGTGAGCGCCGGGCCACGGTCCAGGCCCAAAGCCTGCCAGGCCTGTAGGGCGGTGTCGATCTGGGGCACACGCAGCACCCAGTGAATGAGTTGTGGCCCCTGTTCGCGCAACTGAGTTTGCAGCGCGGGCTGGTCCAGATCGAACCAGCGCGCCAGCGGCGCGGCGCGTTGGGGTGTGGCGGCTGGGTCGATGGCGATGATTTCCAGATAGCAGGCCTGCCCCGTGTCGGTGTGCAAGCGCAGCAGCCGGTTGTGGGTGCCAAACAGCGCGTGCGCGCCGCCCGGGCCAGGGCTCACGCCCAGGGTCTGTTCGCACCAGGCCACGCCCTCGGCCAGCGTGGGCGCGGCGATCACCAAGTGGTCGATGGCGGGGGCGTTCATGGTGTGGGCCTCAGAGCTGCACCGTGCCCTGCACGCAGGTCACCGACGCGCCGCCCACCCACACGGTGCCGCTGTCGTCGCGTTCGATGTATACCCGCCCGGCGCGGCCCAGCGCTGTGCCTTGCGCCGCCACATAACGCGCTGGCGCCATGCCCGCGCCGATCAGCCACTGCGCCAGCGCGGCGTTGAGGCTGCCGGTCACCGGGTCTTCGGCCATGCCGCTGTTGCCGGGGAAAAAGGCGCGCACCTCAAAGTCGGTGCCGGTGTCGCCGCTGTGCGCGCCCACCACGCCGACCTTGCCGCGCGGCCCCACCACACCCACATCCAGCCCGGCCAGCAGCGCGCCGTCGGGCTTGAGCGACAGCACCTGCTCCGCGCTCCGGAGCAGCACACCGCGCCAGTTCGGTCCGTTGTCGCACCAGGCGTGGGCCACGATGTCGCTGCGCGCCACGCCCAGGCCGCGCGCGATCAGCGCCACATCGGCTTCGGGCAGCGGCCCGCTTTTGATGAGGGGCGGCGCACCGAAGGCCAACCGTTCCCCGTCGCGGCGAATCTTGACCAGCCCCACCCCACATTCCTGCACCACCATCCCCGGGGTGTGTGGCACGCCGCCGGCGGCCAGCCAGGCGTGGCAGGTGCCCAGCGTCGGGTGCCCGGCAAACGGCAGTTCGCGGCCGGGGCAAAAGATGCGCACCCGGTAGTCCGCTCCCGCTGCCGCACCCTCGGGGGTGGGCGGCAGCACAAAGGTGCATTCGGACAGATTGGTCCAATGGGTGAAGGCCTGCATGGCCTCGGTCGACAGGCCTTCGCCGTCCAGCACCACGGCCAGCGGGTTGCCGAGATACGGCACGGCGGTGAACACATCGACTTGTTGAAAGGGGCGTTGGCGCATGGTGGATTCAGGGAGAGGTGTGAACAAACAGCCGCTCGGCTTGCGCCAGCGCCTCGGCATCCGCCTGCACCGCGTCGGGTGGGCCGCCTTTGCCCCAGAGCACACCGGCCAGCGGCATGCCCAGAAAGGCCGCGCACAGGGCGGTGCTGTCGATCATGGGTTGGGCCTTGGCGCGGTCGCCGCTGGTGGTGATCAGCCACAGGCGTTTGCTGGCCATGCGCGCTTTGAAATCGAGGTCGGGCACCCGCAGCCAGGCGCTCCAGTGGTCGAGCACGGTTTTGAGCGGGCTGGGAAAGCTGAACCAGTACACGGGGGCCACCAGCACCAGGTCGGTCGCGTCCAGGGTGGCGTCGAGCACGGTGCGCAGATCGCCGTCGGGCAGGGGGTAGCTGCCCACGGTGTGGCGCTGGTCCACAAAGGCCGGCAGTTGCAGGTGGGCCAGCGACAGCCAGGTCTGGCGCGTGTCGGGCGGCAGCTGGGCGGCGGCGCGGCGCGCCAGCCATTCGGTGTTGCCCACATGCCCGCTTTCGCGGGTGGAGGCCAGCAAAAACACGGTGTGCGACATGGCAAGGCTCCGGCGGTTCAGGCGGTGGCGGGCGCGCGGCTGCGTTCCTGCGCCAGCGCAATCGCTTGCGCCAGGGCGGCCACGCCGCGCTCGATCTCGGCCACGCTGGGCGTCACAAACGACAGGCGCATGCTGCGCGGGTCGGGCTCGGCGGCGTAAAAGGCCGATCCGGGCACAAAGGCCACGTTGTGCTCCACCGCCAGTGGCAGCAGGTCGACCGCGTTCAGACCGGCCGGCAAGCGCGTCCACAAAAACATGCCACCGGCCGGGCGGTTCCACGCCAGCGAATCGTCCCCGCCCTGGCCGCTGTGGCCAAAGGCCTGTTCCAGCGCGCCCAGCATGGCCTGGCACTGCGCCTGGTAGCGCGCGCGGCTGGTGGGCACATGGCGCTGCAAAAAGCCGTCTTTCAGCACCTCGGCCACCACGCGCTGGTTGAAGCTCGGCGTGTGCAAATCGGCCGCCTGTTTGGCCTGCAGCAGTTTCGGATACAGCGCGCGCGGCGCCACCACATAACCCAGGCGCAGACCGGGCGCCAGAATCTTGGAGAACGAGCCCAGGTAGAGCGTGCCATCGGGGTGGCGCGCGGCCAGCGCGGGCGGCGGGGCCTGATCAAACCACAGGTCGCCGTAGGGGTTGTCTTCGACCAGTGGCAGGCCGGTGTCGATGGCCACCTGCGCCACAGCGGCGCGGCGCGCTTCGCTCATGGTGCGGCCGGTCGGGTTTTGGAAATTGGGCAGCAGGTAGGCAAAACGCGCACCCGCCGCCTGCGCGCGCAGCGCGTCGGGCAACACCCCTTGCTCGTCGCTGGCCACGCCCTCTATCACCGGCTCCATCGGCGTGAAGGCTTGCAGCGCACCGAGGTAGGTGGGCGTTTCCACCAAGATGCGGCTGCCTGCGTCGATCAGGATTTTGGCGACCAAGTCCAGGCCTTGCTGGCTG
>JBEIEH010000042.1:0-15204 GCA_040383055.1 Burkholderiaceae bacterium | reverse complement strand
TGAACACAATTGCGATCCATTCCAGTGTGGGCGACTGGAAAAACCCAAAGCTGGCGTCGTGGGTCGACAGGCCGCCTAGGCTCATGGTGGTGAACATGTGGGCCCAGGCGTCGAACCAGCTCATGCCTCCCCAGCGGTAGGCCAGCAGGCAGGCCAGCGACAGGCCGCAGTACACCGTCCACAGCCCTTTGGCGGTTTCGGTGATGCGCGGGGTGAGCTTGCTGTCTTTCATTGGGCCGGTCGCCTCGGCCCGAAACAGCTGGCTGCCACCCACACCCAGCATCGGCAGAATGGCCACCGCCAGCACCAAAATGCCCATGCCACCGATCCACTGCAAAAAACAGCGCCACAGATTGATCGACGGCGGCAGCTGGTCCAGTCCGGTCAGCACGGTGGAGCCAGTGGTGGTCAGGCCCGACATGGTTTCGAAGTACGCCCCAGCAAAACGCAGCGGCTGACCCGCCTGGTGAAAGTACAGCAGCAGCGGCAGGCAGGCCAGCAAGGGCAGCAGGGTCCACACCAGACCCACCAGCAAAATGCCGTCGCGCGCCTGCAGGTCCTTGCTCTGAAGCTGGCGCCGCCCACCGGCCAGCAGCAACAGACCCAGCACCGCGCAGACCGCCATCGTGGCGGGGTAAGTGTGCTGGGCCGCGTCGCCATAGGCCAGCGACACGCCCCAGGGTCAGGCCAAAAGCCAGCACGATCATCCCGAGCACCGGGGCCACACGCAAGAGCGCCATGGCTCAGCCAAAAAAGGTGGCCGTCACCTGAAACAGCTTTTCCACTTCATTCACCAGGCGCTTGTTGGGAATGAAGATCACGATGTGGTCGTCGGTCTCGATCACGGTGTCGTGGTGCGGCATCAGCACCTCGCCGTTGCGGCCCTCGCCACGCACGATGGCGCCGATGCGCGCGCCTTTGGGCAGTTTGATGTCTTCCACCTTGCGGCCCACCAAACGCGATGTCTTGGCGTCGCCGCGCGCAATGCCTTCCAGCGCCTCGGCCGCGCCCCGGCGCAGGCTGTGCACCGCCGCCACATCGCCACGCCGCAAATGGGCCAGCAGCTCGCCAATCACCGCCTGCGCGGGCGAAATGGCGATGTCGATGGTGCTGCCCTGCATCATGTCGGCGTAGGCCCGGCGGTTGATCAGCGACATCACCCGGCGCGCGCCCAAGCGTTTGGCGAGCATGGCCGACATGATGTTGTCTTCGTCGTCGCTGGTGAGTGCCAGGAACAAGTCCATATCGCCCACGTTTTCTTCGAGCAGCAGGTCTTCGTCGGCACCGTCGCCGTGCAGCACCAGGGTGCTCGACGGCAACTGGCTCGCCAGGTATTCGCAGCGTTTTTTGTCGCGCTCGATCAGCTTGACCTGGCATTGCCCGGCCAGACTGCGCGCGAGCCGCAAACCCACCTTGCCACCGCCGGCGATCATCAGGCGCTGCACCGGCTTGTCGATGTTGTGGATGGCCGCCAGCACCAGGCGAATCTTGTCGGTGGCGGCCAGCACAAACACCTCGTCGCCCGGCAGGATGCGCGTCTGCGCCGTCGCTTCCATTTCGGTCTCCAGCCGGTAGAGCGCCACCACCCGCATCTCGGCGTGGGGCAGGCGCTCGCGGAACTCGCCAATCGTGCGGCCCACCAGCGCGCCGCCGGCGGCCGCGCGCACCACAATCAGGCTCACCCGGCCTTCGGCGAATTCCAGCACCTGCAGCGCTTCGGGGTAATCGATGAGCTGGTGGATGTAGCGCGTCACCGACTCTTCCGGGCAGATCACATGGTCGACCGCAAAGCCGTCTTTGCCCAGCAGCGTGTCGCCCTCCTGAAACTCGGGCGAGCGCAAACGGGCGATGGTGGACGGCACGTTGAACACATCGTGCGCAATCTTGCACACCACCAGATTCGACTCGTCGGCCGCCGCACAGGCGATCACCATGTCGGCGTCTTTGGCGCCCGCTTCGCGCAGCACCGAGGGCTGAATGCCGTTGCCGACCACGCCCCGCAGGTCCAGCCGCTCTTCCAGCAGCCGCAAGCGGGCGGGGTCTTGGTCGATCACGGTGATGTCGTTCTGTTCCGACACCAGGCTCTCGGCCACGCTTTCCCCCACGCGGCCGGCGCCAAGAATGATGATGTTCATGCGCGGAATTATCCTCCTGCGCATGGGGTGGGCACAGCTGGCCGTCGGCGGCACAATCGGTGCCATGGCCCGCCCCAAATCCGCCACCCACGACCTCAAGCGCGAGGAAATTCTCGACATGGCCGCGCAGTGTTTTGCCGCGCAAAGCTTTGCCGCCGCCAGCATGAACACCATTGCCAGCGCCTGCGGCACCAGCAAAGCCCGGCTGTACCACTATTACGAGAGCAAAGAGGCGATCCTCTTTGATCTGCTCGATCGCTACATCCAGCGCCTGCTGGCGCTGATTGGCGAGGCCGAGGCGCGGGCGCAACGCAAAAACTTGTCCGAACGCGAAGCGCTCAACGAATTGGTGCGCTCCTTTTTGTCCGAATACGAAACCTCGGCCACCCGCCATGTGGCGCTGGTGTCGGACACCAAGTTTCTGGGCGACGAACAGCGCGAACTCATCCTCAATCGCCAGCGCGATGTGGTCGCGGCCTTCACCCGCTTCCTCAAGCGCGCCTATCCCGAGCGGATCACCGCCCGCAACCAGACGGCGCTCACCATGCTGCTGTTTGGCATGATCAACTGGACGTTTACCTGGCTGCGCCCCGGTGGCCCGATGAGCTACAGCGACTTTGCCGAAGAGGTGGTGCGGGTGATTGAGGGGGGCTTCGGCGCTTGAGATCCCCTCGGGCGTTTCAAGCGCGTGGTGGCCTGGTCAGCGCTTCGTGCACCAGCGCCGCCATCGCCAAGCTGTTTTCGTCACCGCGCCTCTGCAGCCCTTGCACCGTGCCTTGCCGGTCGGCCAAGTCTTCGTCTTGACTGAGCTTGAGCTTGCTCTCCGTCCGATCGACGCGGATCTCAATGCCCACAATGCCGCGCAGCAGCCGGTCGATGTAGGGCGCTGGTGCGTCCGCCATCCGCCAAGGGTGGGCCTGGGTCGACTCCATGTGGGTGGTGAGCGCGTCGACGATGGCCAGCAGGTCGTCGGTCTCATGCACCGCGCGCGCGGTGCCATGCACATGGACCACCGCATAGTCCCAGGTCGGCACCACCTCGCCGTGGCGGGCTTTCCCGGGATACCAGCTGGGCGTGACATAAGCCTGAGGCCCTTGGAACATCACCACCGATGGCGCCCCGTCCCCGAGCAGGCGCCACACTGGGTTGGCGCGCGCCACATGGCCGATCAACCTGCCGTGATCGTCCGGTGTGCGTTCCCATACAAAGGGCACCGGGTTGGCCACCAGGCCGTCGGCTGTCAGGCAGACCCAGGCGCCCAGCGGGTGCGCACGCACCAGCTCGGGCATTGGCTGGCCGTCATGGGGCTGATGCGCCCGAGGGATGTACACCGGTGCCGTCCTCAGGCCATCAGCCAAGCATGGCGCAGCAGCAGCGCTGCCAGAGTGAGCATGGTCAGGCCGATCAGCCCGTCGAGCGCCTGCCAAGCGCGTGGCCGGGCAAACCACGGCGCCAGCCAGCGCGCACCAAAGCCCAGGGCGGTGAACCAGCCCAGGCTGGCCACGCTGGCGCCGGCCACAAACACCGGCTGCAGCGCCACCGGCTGTTGGGCGCCGATGCTGCCGACCAGCAGCACCGTGTCCAGGTAGACGTGGGGGTTGAGCAGGGTGAAGGCGGCGGCCTGGGCCAGCGCGGCACGGCGTGAGAGCCCATGGCCTTCTGCCGACGCCTCTAGGCGCTGCGGCGCCCGCGCGCGTTGCAGCGCCCGCCAGCCATACACCGCCAAAAAGATCGCACCGCCCAGCGCCAGCGCGCGCGCCAGCCCCGGGCTGTTGCCCAGCGCCTGCGCCATGCCCAGCACACCGGCGCTGATCAAGAGCGCGTCGCTGGCCGCGCAGAACAGCACCACCGGGCCGACGTGTTCGCGCCGCAGGCCTTGGCGCAGCACAAAGGCGTTTTGGGCGCCAATCGCCACGATCAGGCCCAGGCCCAGCGCCAAGCCCTGCACAAACACGGACAACAACAACGAGGTGGAGGTTTCAACAGCCATGGGGAGCGAGCTTGCCAGCCCTGGCTGATGAAGGCAAACTGCATTTCATTAAGCGACTTAGGAAAAACTGTATTCATGCTCGATTACGCCTCGCTCTTTGCCCTGCACGCGGTGGTGCGCGAAGGCAGCTTTGAACGCGCCGCGCGCGCCCTGCACGTCACGCCCTCGGCCATGTCGCAGCGCATCCGCCTGCTCGAAGAGCGCATGGGTTGCGCGCTGGTGGTGCGTGGCCAGCCCTGTGTGCCCACCGACACCGGCCGGCGCCTGTGCCAGCATGTGGACCGCTTGCGCCTGCTGGAGCAGGAGCTGCATGCGTCCTTGCCCAGCTTGGCGAGCGACGGCCCAACGCGGGTGCCCCTGCCGGTAGCGGTCAACGCCGACAGCTTGGCCACCTGGCTGGCGTCCGCGCTGGCCGCCTTTGGCGCCGAAGCGCCGGTGCTGCTGCAGGTGGCGGTGGACGACCAAGACCACACCAGCGACTGGCTGCGCCAAGGCGCGGTGCTGGCGGCGGTGACCGCCAGCGCACAGGCCGCCACCGGTTGCACCGTCGAGCCCTTGGGGGCCATGCGCTATGTGGCCACCGCCAGCCCCGCTTTTGTGCAGCGCTTTTTGGCCAGCGGCGTGAGTGCCGATGCGCTGGCGCAGGCGCCCAGCCTGCAGTTCAACACCAAAGACGAGCTGCAGGCGCGCTGGGCACAGCGCCACGCCCAGTGCGCGGTGGCTTTGCCGCGCCACACACTGCCCTCGTCGCAGGCCTTTGTGGCGGCGTGTCTGGCCGGCATGGGCTGGGGGCTCAACCCGCTGTCCTTGGTGGCGCAGCATTTGGCCAGCGGCGCCTTGGTGGAGTTGCTGCCCCGCGCCCCGCTGGATGTGCCCTTGTACTGGCAACGCACCCGCGCCGCCGGCCCGATGCTCGACGGTCTGACCCGGCGGGTGGCCGCCGCCGCCCGCGAGGCCTTGTTGCCACTGGAGGCGGGTGCACAAAATTCACCCATGTGAAATTCATTACGTTTAGGTAAAATTCCCCGCTTTCGCATCCCATCGGAGCCCGCCATGTCCAAAGCCTTTGCGTCCCAGGCCGATCTGCAAGACAAACAGATCACCTTCGAGCAGCTCAGCCCGCACTGCTGGGCCTACACCGCCGAAGGCGACCCGAATTCGGGCGTGATCATTGGGGGCAAGTACATCATGGTGAGCGACGCCACCGCCACCCCGGCCATGGCGCAGGATCTGATCGCCAAGATCCGCACGGTGAGCGACAAGCCGATCAAATATGTGCTGCTGACCCACTACCACGCGGTGCGGGTGCTCGGGGCGAGCGCCTACTTCGCCGAGGGCGCAACCGAAATCATCGCCAGCCGGGGCACCCACGATCTGATCGTGGAGCGTGGCGCACAAGACATGCAAAGCGAGATGGAGCGCTTTCCGCGCCTGTTCCGTGGCGCCGACAGCGTGCCTGGCCTGACCTGGCCCACCATGGTGATTGGCGACGGCACCCCAGGCCGTCAGGGCAGCCTCACCGTCGACCTCGGCGGGGTGAAGGTCGAGATCTGGCACCCCGGCCCGGGCCACACCAAGGGCGACACCATCGCCTGGGTCGAGACCGAAGGCGTGCTGTTCAGCGGCGACCTGGTGGAGTACGAAGCCGGCGTCTACACCGGTGATGCTCAGCTAGAAGAATGGCCAGCCACGCTCGAAGCGCTGCGCGCGCTGAACGCCGAATTCATCGTGCCTGGCCGTGGCGAGGCCATGAAAGGCCACGCCAACGTCCACAAGGCGTTGGACTACACCCAGCGCTGGGTCAGCACCTTGTTCCAAGCCGGCAAAGAAGCGGTGGCCGCCGGCATGGACCTCAAGGCCGCCATGGCACACACCCGCAAAAGCATGGACCCGGTGTTCGGCCATGTGTTTATCTACGAACACTGCCTGCCGTTTGACGTGACCCGCGCTTTTGACGAGGCCAGCGGCATCAAGCACCCGCGCATCTGGACCGCTGAGCGGGACAAAGCGATGTGGGACGCGCTGCAAGCCTGATGCGATGGTGGATTCCGACGCATCAGGGCGTTGGATCTACAGAAACCGCTCCAGCAGCTTGCGCGAGGCGCGGTCCAGCGCCGCGCTGTCGGGAATTTCGAACACCACACCGTGGGCGCTGGTGATCAGCAGGCGGCTGCGTTCGCGCAGGCGCCGGATGTCTTCTTCGCCCTTGAGCACCAGCTCGGTCGTGCCCCGGTCGGTTTCGACCACCCAGGTGCTGGGGCTGGCGAAGGTGCTGACGCTGCAGATGCGCTGGATGCGTGGGCAGAAGTCGCGCTCGGCTAAGGCCGCGTGCACCGCTTCGCGCTGCTCGGCCTTCAGCGTGTGGAGGTGGGTGATGTGCAGGCGCTCATGGCCGTCGTCGCCGACCAAGCCAATAGCTTCGTCGGGCGCCGACAGCGGAAAACTCCGCACCGCCTGCACCGGTTCGCTGGCCTGGCCGGCGATGCTCAGGCACCAGCGGCCCGAGCTGTTGCGGCTCAGCGTGAAATCGGGTGCGGCGCTCATGCGGCCTCCTGCAGTTCTTTGTTGTGGCGCAGCTGCGCCTGGTAGAGCCGCCAGTAGTGACCCTCGCGCGCCATCAGCTCGTCGTGTGGCCCCACTTCCACAATGGCGCCCCGGTCCATCACCACCAGCCGGTCGGCCTTGCGCAGGGTGGACAGCCGGTGCGCAATCGCAATCGTTGTGCGGCCCAGCACCAGGTTGTCGAGCGCTTTCTGAATCTCTTTTTCGGTCTCGGTGTCCACCGCCGAGGTGGCCTCGTCCAAGATCAGGATCTTCGGGTCGATCAGCAGCGCACGGGCGATGCTGATGCGCTGGCGTTCACCACCCGAGAGGCCCTGGCCGCGCTCACCCACCAGCGAGTCGTAGCCGTGCGGCAGCCGGAGAATGAAGTCGTGCGCATGGGCCGCGCGCGCGGCCGCCACGATCTGTTCGCGCGTGGCGTCGGGCCGGCCGTAGGCGATGTTCTCGGCCACGCTGCCAAAGAACAAAAACGGCTCTTGCAGCACCAGGCCAATGTGCTGGCGGTAGTCGGCCACCCGCACTTGGCGCAGGTCCACACCGTCGGCCAAGATGTGGCCTTCGCTCACGTCGTAAAAGCGGCACAGCAGGTTGACCAGCGTGCTTTTGCCCGAGCCGCTGTGGCCCACCAGGCCAATCATTTCGCCGGGCCGGATGTCGAGACTGACGTTGCGGATCACGCTGCGGCTGCCGTAGCGAAAGCCCACCCGGTCCAGGCGGAGTGCGCCGGTCACCGGCGGCATGGGCAGCGGATCGGTGGGTTCGGGCACGCTCGACTGGTGGTCCAGGATGTCGAAAATGCGCTTGGCGCCAGCGGCTGCTTTTTGGGTCACCGAGACGATGCGGCTCATCGAATCGAGCCGGCCGTAGAAGCGGCCGATGTAGGCGATGAAGGCGGTCAGCACACCGACGGTGATGTCGCCCTTGCTGACCTGCCAAATGCCAAACCCCCACACCACCAGCAAGCCGATGTCGGTGAGCAGCGTCACCGTGGGCGTGAACAGGCTCCAGGTTTTGTTGATGCGGTCGTTGACCTCTAGGTTGAGCCGGTTGGCGGTGCTGAAGCGCTGGGCTTCGCGCCGTTCTTGGGCAAAGGCCTTGACCACCCGGATGCCGGGAATGGTGTCGGCCAACACGCTGGTCACGTCGCTCCAGACCCGGTCCACTTTTTCAAAACCGGTGCGCAGCCGGTCGCGCACCAGGTGGATCATCCACGCGATGAAAGGCAGCGGCAGCAGCGTCACCAGCGCCAGCCAGGGATTGATCGAAAACAGGATCACCGAGGTCATGCCCAGCATCAGCACATCGGTCGCAAAGTCCAGTGCGTGCAGCGACAGAAACACCGACAGCCGGTCGGTCTCGCTGCCAATGCGCGCCATCAAATCGCCGGTTCGTTTGGCGCCAAAGTAATCGAGAGACAGGCCCAGCAGGTGCTCAAACGCGCTGGTGCGCAAGTCGGCGGCGATGCGCTCGGACACCAGCGCCAGCAGCCAGGTGCGCGCCCAGCCCAGGCCCCAGGCCAGCAGGCCGGCGCCGAGCAGCCCGCCGAGCAGCCAGCCCACATAGACCGGATCAATGGCCTGACCGTTTTGAAACGGGATCAGCACATCGTCCATCAGCGGAATCGTGAGGTAGGGCGGCACCAAGGTGGCGGCGGTGGACGCCAGCGTCAGCACAAAGCCGAGCAACAACTGCCAGCGGTAGGGGTGGGCAAAGCGCCAGAGCCGCAGCAACACCCAGGTCGACGGCGGGGTCTCCACCTCGGGGTCGGCCAGCTCGTCGTCGCTGTCGGCGCTGCCGTGTTCAAAAGCGCGCCGCAGGCCACGCAGCTCGGCGTGCTGCGCCAAGGTGCATTGCCAGCGCTGCACCAGCGTGTCGCCGTCCATCAGGTCCAGCGTGGCCACGCCACCGTGGTCGCGCTCCTGCAGGCGATGGGTGTTTCGGCGGTCTAGCGTGGCCCAATCGCTTTGCGGGCTGGTGCGCCAGCGCCACTGGTGGGCGTGCAGCTGCAACTCGCCTGCGGTGAATTCGCCGTGGGCGTTGATGTCGAGTGGCAGCCGCGCTAGCGGCGCGGATTCGGCGGAAAGCGGGGTGGATCGGTCCATGGAGCTCCGGATTGTCCGTCAGGCGGAGTGTTTCTAATCAGCGACAATTGCATAGGTACCCATGCAATTGTTCGTAACCTTCCCCCTTGGCGACCGTGCAAGGGGGTGCCGTGGTTCCACAATACGTGGGAATCTGGGCCGGGCTTGACAGTCCGGCCTTTGTGCGTTTATCCGCTCACGCTTATGCCTGAACCTCGTCTTGCCCTGCGGGTGCTGCGGCACCGGTTTCTGGGGGGTCCCAATGTGTGGACTTACCGCTCTGCCATGGAGGTCTGGCTCGACCTAGGAGAGTTGGAGCAACGGCCCTCCAACACCCTGCCCGGGCTGACCGAGCGTCTGCTGGCGTGGCTGCCGGCGCTCCAAGAGCACCACTGCGGTGTGGGCGAGCGAGGCGGCTTCATTCAGCGCTTGCGCGAAGGCACTTGGGCGGGGCACATCTTGGAGCACTGCGTCATTGAGCTGCTCAACCGCGCGGGCATGCCCACCGGCTTTGGTCAGACCCGCAGCACCAGCCAAGCGGGCGTCTACCGCATGGTGTTTCGGGCCCGCAACGCCGCCACCGCCGAAGCCGCGCTGCGCCACGGCCACGCGCTGCTGGAGGCAGCGATCAATGACGAACCTTTTGATGTGGACGCGGCGGTGCATGAGCTGCGCGAGGTGATCGACGACACCTGGCTGGGCCCATCGACGGCGGCGATTGTGGCGGCTGCCACCGAGCGCGGCATTCCGCATCTGCGGCTCAACGACGGCAACCTGGTGCAGCTCGGTTACGGCGCGCGCCAGCGCCGCATCTGGACCGCCGAGACCGACCTCACCAGCGCCATCGCCGAAAACATCGCCAGCGACAAAGACTTGACCAAAAGCCTGCTGCAGGCCGCCGGTGTGCCGGTGCCCGAAGGCCGGGTGGTGGACAACCCCGCCGACGCGTGGGAGGCCGCACAAGACATCGGCTTGCCGGTGGTGGTGAAACCGTCGGACGCCAACCACGGCAGGGGCGTGTCGCTGGAGCTGAGCGAACAGGCCGATATCGAACAGGCTTTTGGTGTGGCCGATGCCGAGGGCAGCGAGGTCATCGTTGAACGCTTCATCGCCGGCAACGAGCACCGGGTGCTGGTGGTGGGCGGCCGGGTGGTGGCGGCGGCGCGCGGCGAAAGCCTGTGGGTCACCGGCGACGGTGTGCATGCGGTGCAGGCGCTGATCGACCAACAACTCAACACCGATCCACGCCGGGGCGAGGCCGAAGAATTTCCGCTGGAGACCATCCGCTTGGACTGCGAGCCAGCCATGTGCTTGCTGCTGGAGCGCCAAGGATTGCAAGCCAACAGCGTGCCGGCGGCGGGCCAGCGGGTGCTGGTGCAGCGCAACGGCAACATGGCGTTTGAATGCACCGATGAGGTCCATCCCGAGGTGGCCTACGCGGTGAGCTTGGCCGCCAAGGTGGTGGGGCTGGACATCGCGGGCATCGATTTGGTGACCACCGACATTGGCCAGCCGCTGCACGTCACGGGTGGCGCGGTGGTGGAGGTCAACGCCGGTCCGGGTCTCTTGATGCACCTGAAACCAGCGGTGGGCACGCCCCGCCCAGTGGGCGAGGCGATCGTGGCGCATCTGTTCCCCGATCAGGGGCCGATGGGCGATGGCCGTATTCCGCTGGTGGGCATCACCGGCACCCTGCAGTCGACCCTGTTGGCGCGCATCACCGGACACTTGATTGGTTTGTCGCACGGCCCGGTGGGTGTGGCCTGCCGCGACGGCATTTACCTGGGCGCGCGCCGCCAAGAAAAAGCCGGCGCCGACTATTGGCAGCAGTGCCAACGTCTGCTGATGAACCGCGACCTGCACTGCGCCGTCATCGAAAGCCGACCCGACCTGATCTTGGACCATGGCCTGCCCTACGACCGCTGTGCGGTGGGGGTGGTGACCGATCTGGACGGCTGGCCCGACTTGGTGCGCCACGACATCCACGACCGCAGCGGCATGCCGCGCGTGGTGCGCACCCAAATGGACGTGGTGCTGGCCAGTGGTGCCGCTGTGCTCGACGCCGACACCCCCGATGTCGCGGCCTTGGCAGAGCATTGTGATGGTGAGGTGATCTGGACCAGCGTCCACCCCGCCGCAGCGGACACAGCCGCTGAGCAGCGCAGTGTGCGTTGCATCGATGGCCGCATTCGCCTGCTGCGCGGCACCGAGGTGTTGGCCGAAGCTCCCTTGCCCGACCTGAGTGTGCTGGTGGCACCCGAGGTGGTGTGTGCCGCCGCAGCCGCCGCTTGGGCAGCGGGCCTGACTCCGGCGTTGATCGCGGCAGGACTGGACAACTTCGGCGCCTTGCCAGGCGCTTAATCGCGACGAATTCGCCATGGACATTTCCCGAATCCGAGCCCTGCGGGGTCCCAACCTCTGGTCCCGCCACACCGCCATTGAGGCGGTGGTTCGGCTCGCAGAGGACGACTGGTTGTTGCGCCGACCGGGCCTGGACGCCGCGCTGCGCGAACGCTTTCCGCAGATTGGCCCTTGGCCCTTGCCGTCGGACCAGATGTCGCTGGCCCATGTGCTGGCGCAGGCGGCTGTGGCTTTGCAGGCCCAAGCCGGTTGCCCGGTGAGCTTTCACCGGTGCACCGCCACGGTGGAGTCCGGTGTGTTCCAGGTGGTGGCTCAATACAGCGAGGAGCCGGTGGGGCGCGAGGCGCTGTCGGCGGCCGAGGCGCTGATCCGCGCCGCCATGGCCGGCGAGCCTTTTGACACCCAGGCCTGCATTGGGCAATTGCGCGACATTGACGAAGACGTGCGCTTGGGGCCCTCCACGGGTGCCATCGTCGACGCAGCGGTCGCGCGGGGCATTCCCTACAAGCGGCTCACCCAAGGTTCGCTGGTGCAACTCGGCTGGGGCTCGCGCCAGCGCCGCATTTGGGCGGCCGAGGTCGACTCCACCAGCGCGGTGGCCGAGAACATCGCACAAGACAAAGACCTCAGCAAAAACCTGCTGCGAGCCGCCGGTGTGCCGGTGCCGTTGGGCCGGCCGGTGAGCAGCGCCGACGACGCTTGGGCCGCT
This sequence comes from Burkholderiaceae bacterium, assembly GCA_040383055.1. Taxonomy (GTDB): domain Bacteria; phylum Pseudomonadota; class Gammaproteobacteria; order Burkholderiales; family Burkholderiaceae_C; genus Hydrogenophaga. The sequence goes on along the minus strand of JBEIEH010000042.1, from coordinate 3,366 downwards.
GCCTTGGAGGTGGGACTGCCGGTGGTGGTCAAGCCGCAAGACGGCAACCAAGGCAAGGGCGTGACGGTCAACATCGTCGACCGCGAGCACCTGGCACAAGCGTACCGGGTGGCCGCTGAGTACGGCACGCCGATGGTGGAAAAGTACCTGCCTGGCAGCGACTACCGCCTGTTGGTGGTGGGCGACAAGCTGGTGGCCGCTGCGCGGCGCGAACCGCCGCATGTGATCGGCGATGGCGTGCACACCGTGGCCGAGCTGGTGGAGCAGGTCAACCGAGACCCACGCCGGGGCGACGGCCACGCCACCTCGCTGACCAAGATGCGCATCGACGACATCGCCCGTGCGCGGCTGCAGATTCAGGGACACAGTCCCGACAGCGTGCCCGCCAAGGGCGAACGGGTGGTGTTGCGCAACAACGCCAACTTGTCCACCGGAGGCACCGCCACCGACGTGACCGACGAGGTGCATCCCGAGGTGGCCGCCCGCGCGGTGGCGGCGGCGCGCATGGTGGGGCTCGATATTTGTGGCGTCGATGTGGTGTGCGAAAGTGTGCTGCGCCCGCTCGAAGAGCAAAGCGGCGGCATAGTGGAAGTGAACGCCGCGCCCGGGCTGCGCATGCACCTTCAGCCGTCCTACGGCAAGGGCCGGCCGGTGGGCGAGGCGATTGTGGACCACCTGTTTGCACCCGGCGACAACGGACGGGTGCCGGTGGTCGCGGTGACGGGCACCAACGGCAAAACCACCACCGCGCGCCTGATCAGCCACATCTTCAGCGTGCGCGGCTGGCGCGTGGGCATGACCAACACCGACGGCGTGCATGTGAACGGCCGCCAGACCGACAGCGGCGATTGCTCGGGCCCCAAAAGCGCGCGCAATGTGCTGAGCCACCCCGAGGTGGACGCGGCGGTGCTGGAAACCGCGCGCGGCGGCATGTTGCGCGAAGGCTTGGGCTTTGACCGTTGTGACGTGGCGGTGGTCACCAACATCGGCGCGGGCGACCACCTGGGCCTGAACTACATCACCACGGTGGAAGACCTGGCGGTGCTCAAACGGGTGATCGTGCAAAACGTGGCGGCGCAGGGCTTTTCTGTGCTCAACGCGACCGATCCGCACTGTGTGCGCATGGCGGCGCTGTCGCCGGGCAAGGTGGTGTTTTTTGCCGCCGATGGTTCGCACCCGGTGCTGGCCACCCACCGCGCCCAAGGCTTTCGCAGCATCTGGGTGGAAGGCGGCGAGATGGTCGCGGTGCACGACGGGCAGCGCCACACCGTCGCGCTCGATCAAGTGCCGATCACCTTGGGTGGCAAGGTCGGATTTCAGGTTGACAACGTGATGGCGGCGGTGGGCGCGGCCTGGGCGCTGGGGCTGGACTGGGCGGTGATTCGCCAAGCGCTGGCCAGCTTCGAGAGCGACGCCCGCACCACACCGGGCCGCTTCAACCTGCTGGCGTTCAACGGCGCCACGGTGATCGCCGACTACGGCCACAACCCCGACGCCATGCGGGCGCTGGTGGGGGCGGTGCAGGCCTTGCCGGCCGGCAAGCGCAGCGTGGTCATCAGCGGCGCTGGCGACCGGCGCGACGAAGACATCCGCGAGCAGACACAGATCTTGGGGCAAGCCTTTGACGAGGTCATCCTGTATGAAGACGCCTGCCAGCGCGGCCGCGCTCCGGGCGAGGTGGTGGGCTTGTTGCGCGAAGGCCTGCAAGGGGCCAGCCGGGTGCGGCACATCGACACCATCCAGGGCGAGTTCATCGCCATCGACACCGCGCTGAGCCGCTTGCAGCCGGGCGATGTGTGCCTGGTGCTGGTGGACCAGGTGGAAGAGGCGCTGGCGCATTTGCAAGCGCGCTGCCAGCAGCGTTGATGGACGCTGCCGGGCTCAGCATGGTGGCGGTGTTTGCCACCGTGTACCTGGGCATGTTGCTCGGGGGTTTGCCGCGCTTGAAGCTTGACCGCTCGGGTGTGGCCTTGCTGGGCGGCATCGCCACCATCGCGCTCATGGGCTGGTCGATCGAAGACGCCATCCGCGTGGTGGACTGGCCCACCTTGGTGCTGTTGTTCGCTTTTATGGTGGTGTCGGCCCAAATGCGCTTGGGCGGCTTCTACACCGCGGTGGTGCGGGGCGTGGGCGCACGGCCCATGTCGCGCGCGGGCTGGCTGGCGGCGCTGATCGCCGTTGCTGCGGGTCTGTCAGCGGTGTTTTCCAACGACGTGATTTGTCTGGCCATGACACCCGTGGTGCTGCGCATCGCTCTGCGCCGGGGATGGGACCCGTTGCCCAGCTTGTTGGCGCTGGCCTGTGCGGCCAACATCGGCTCGGCCCTGACCCTGATCGGCAACCCACAGAACATGCTGATCGGCTCGGTGCTGCAGCTGCCCTTTGCGCCCTATGTGCGCCAGGTGGCGCTGCCGGTGCTGGTGTCGTTGGTGTTGCTGTGGGCGTGGCTGGCCTGGGGGCCGGGTGCGCGCCAGGGGGCGGCCGAGTTGCACGCGCCGTTGGCGGTGCCGGTGCAGCCAGAAGACGACCCTGTGTTTGACCGTTGGCAAACCGCCAAAGGCCTGACGGTGGCGCTGGCGCTGATGGCGGTGTTTCTGTTCACCGACTGGCCACGCGATGTGGCCGCGCTGGTGGGCGCTGGTGTGCTGCTGCTGAGCCGGCGCTTGCATTCGTCGCACGTCATAGGCTTTGTCGACTGGCCACTGCTGTTGCTGTTCATTGGCCTGTTTGTGGTCAACGCGGGCATGGAGCACACCGGCCTGGCGACGCAAGCGGTGGCTTGGTTGGCCGAGCGTGGGGTGCAGGTCACCGATCCCGGGGTGCTGCTGGTGCTGGGGGTGGGCTTGTCGAACCTGGTGTCCAACGTGCCGGCGGTGATGCTGCTCTTGCCGCATTTGGGCGGCAGTCACACCGCCGGCACCGCGCTGGCGCTCATCAGCACCTTGGCCGGCAATTTGCTGCTGGTGGGCTCGATCGCCAACCTGATCGTGGCCGATCTGGCGCGCCAGCGAGGCGTGGTGATCGACTGGCAACACCACGCCCGGGTGGGCGTGCCGGTGACGCTGCTGAGTCTGGCGGTGGTGGCGCTGTGGTTCAGTCTGGCCGCATGAAGCTGGCCAGATCGTCGGCGTAACGGCCCAGTGTGCGAGCGAGTTCTTGGCGCTGGGCGGCGCTCATGCTGTTGTGCAGGGCGGCCAGCTGGGCGCAGCTGTGGCGCTGGAAGGCCTCGTTGTAGGCCTTGGTCTCGGGCGCGCTCGGTGTGAGGGCGCGTTCGGCCATGGCGCGCAGAGCCGTCTGCACGGCGACAGGCGCCGCTGCCGCGTCGCCGGCCGGGCGGCTGCTGTGGGCGGTTTGCACCAGCCGAAT